>DATHWJ010000175.1:0-6153 GCA_035460745.1 Ideonella sp.
GGCCGCTGCCGCGCCCGCCGCCGCGCCCGCCCGCCCCACGGCCCAGCACGACTTCGGCCCCAGCCGCAAGCACGCCCCGGTGCCCGCGCCGCGCGCTGCCACGGCACGCACTGCAGCGCCCCGCGTCGCCGACGAAGCCGACTTCGCCCCCAGCGAGCTGCCCATCCCCGCGCTGGCCGACACCGCCGGCCGCCGCGAGCAGCTCGACATGGTCAACGAGCTGCGCTCGATGAAGGGCCTGATCGAAGAGCGCTTCGGTGCCCTGGCTTTCATGGAGAAGCTGCAGCGCCAGCCGCGCCAGGCGCTGCTCGCGCAGAAGCTGCTCGACACCGGCTTCTCGCCCGGCCTGATCCGCAAGCTGGTCGACGCGCTGCCCGACAACGCCGCCGACGAGGCCGTCTGGGCCTCGGGCGTGCTGGAGCGCAACCTGGTCACCGGTGAAAACGAAGCCGCGCTGGAAGAGCAGGGCGGTGTCTTCGCGATGGTCGGCTCCACCGGCGTCGGCAAGACCACCTCCACCGCCAAGCTGGCCGCCGCCTTCGCCACCCGCTACGGTGCCGCCAACCTGGGCCTGATCACGCTCGACGCCTACCGCGTCGGCGCCCACGAACAACTGCGCGCCTACGGCCGCATCCTCGGCGTGCCGGTGCATACCGCGCACGACCGCGTCTCGCTCGAAGACCTGCTGGAGCTGCTGGCCGGCAAGAAGATGGTGCTGATCGACACGGCCGGCATGGCCCAGCGCGACAGCCGCACCCGCGACATGCTGGAGATGCTCTCGCACCGCTCCATCCAGCGCCTGCTGGTGGTCGATGCCTCGTCGCAGGGCGAGACCATCGACGAGGTGATCACGAGCTGGCGCGCCGCCCAGTGCAAGGGCGTGGTGCTGTCCAAGATCGACGAGGCCGTCAAGCTGGCGCCGGCGCTCGACGCGCTGATACGCCACAAGCTCAAGGTCTGGAGCGTGGCCAACGGCCAGCGCGTGCCCGAAGACTGGCACCGCCTGTCGGCCGGCGCGCTGCTGCAGCGCGCGATGCGCGGCGGCGGCGCATCGACCTACCGCATGGAAGCGGCCGACGTGCAGCTCGTGTTCTCGTCGGCCCACACGCAGACCCCCGCACACCGGCCAGTGGATGGCCGCGGCAACACCCTGCGCATGTAAGCCGCCTGGTCCCCGCCCCCCTCGCCAGACGCCCGCATACCAACAACAAGAACCCACACCACCGCGCAGCATGTCGTCCTACCTCTCACACTCGCCCCCCGCCTATGGCGACCAGGCCGACGGCCTGCGGCGCCTGTTCGCCGGCAGCCGCCAGCGCCTGGTGCCGGTCGCCTTCAACGCCCACGTCGACTGCGCCGGCGTGGTGCTGGAGCGTCTCAGCGCCGCCTTCACCGAGCTGGGCGCGCGCACGCTGGTGGTGGATGCGGCCGACAACGCGCCGCTGCCCAGCGAGCTGGTCGACATCGACATCGGCGCCGCGATCGAAACCCTGGGCCCCTCCGTCTCCTACCTCGCCGCCCGCGGCCTGCCGCTGCGCCATGTGAACCCGCGCGGCTCGTGTGCCGGCTGGCTCGCCGCGGTCGAAGACGCCGCGCCGCAGACCGACGTGATCCTGCTGCATGCCAATGCGCGCGACCTGGTGCGGCTGATCGGCGACCGCGACGTCTGCCCCGTGCTGCTCACGTCGCTGCTGGGCGACAGCCTGACCGACGCCTATGCCTCGATGAAGCTGCTCTCGCAGCGCGCCGGGCTGATGGCCTTCGACCTGATGGTCGGCATGAAGGGGCGGCCCAAGCGCGCCCAGCGCATGGCCGAGCGGCTCGGCAGCTGCGCCGACAGCTTCCTCGGCGCCGTGCTGCGCCAGATCGCCCTGATCGACTGCAACCCGCCGCACAACGCCGCCGCCGGCCCGGCGCTCAGCCGCCTGGCGGGCAGCCAGCTGCTGCCGCGCACCGACGACGGCAGCACCGCTGCATCGCAAGAGTTGGCAGCCCGCAGCGCGCAAGGCGCGGCCGGCCTGTCCCACACCCCCTATTGACACGCCCGGAGACCGTTCCATGTACACCGCAAAAGGTCGGCTCGACGACGACGCGCTGCTCAAGCAGTACAGCCCGCTGGTGCGCAGGCTGGCCCACCAGATGATCGCCAAGCTGCCCGCCAACGTCGAGATCGACGACCTGATCCAGGTCGGCATGATCGGCTTGCACGACGCCCTCGGCCGCTTCGACGCCGGCCAGGGCGTGCAGTTCGAGACCTTCGCCACCCAGCGCATCCGCGGCGCCATGCTCGACGAACTGCGCGGCAGCGACTGGATGAGCCGTGGCAACCGCCGCCAGCAGCGCGAGATCGAAGCCGCCGTGCGCGCGCTGGAGCAAAAGCTCGGCAAGCCGCCGCAGGAGAGCGAGATCGCCGAGCAGATGGGCGTCACGCTGACGCAGTACCAGGACACGCTGACCAAGGTGCGCGGCACCCAGCTGATCTACCTCGAGGACATGACCGGCGACGAGGGCGGCGACGACTTCCTCGACCGCCACGTCTCCAACGAGGACGCCAACCCGCTGGCCATGCTGCAGGACCACCGCATGCGCGAAGCGCTGGTGGAGGCCATCAAGAACCTGCCCGAGCGCGAGCAGTACGTGATGAGCATGTACTACGAGCACGACATGAATCTCAAGGAGATCGCCGCCGTGCTGAAGGTCACCGAGTCGCGCGTGTGCCAATTGCACAGCCAGTCGATTGCGCGCTTGCGGGTCAAGCTGCGCGCCTGGTAAGGCAGCTCCTGCTCATGTGGGGACGGGCCTGCGCGGCCCGGAAGATCGGTTCGCCGCGCCTCAAGGCACGGCCCGCTTGGCCCCACGCCCGTTGATCGTCGCCTTGCCCGAGACGCTGCGCCTCACGTTCGGGTTGCCCCAGTAGTCCACCGTGCCGATGCCGGCCACCGAGACCGAGAGGTCCTGCGTGACCCAGACCTCGACGTCGCCGATGCCGCTGATCGAGACCCGCGCGCGGTCGCTCATCAGGTCGCCGGCGTCCAGGGTGCTCTTGCCCGAGACATCGATGTTGACCTGCTTCACGGTGCCGGCCACGCGGCCGTCGCCGGCGCCCGAGACGTGGAAGGTGAGCTGTTCGGCCTTCAACTGGTCGAAGCGGGCGGTGCCGGCGCCGGAGATGTCCACCACCAGCTGCTCGACCTGCACCGGCGAGGTGGCGTTGAGGTCGGCCGCGCCCGAGATGGTCACGCGCCTGAGCGAACGGGCGGTGACGTTGATCTGCAGCCGGCGGGCGTTCCAGAACTTCCACGAGCCGCCCGAGCGCACGCTCAGCGTGCCGCGCCGCACGTCCATGTCGACGGCCTTCTGCACGTCGTCGCCGCCCTCGACCTGCACCTGGTCGCTGGCGCCCTGGGTGAAGCGCACCACGGCCGAGCCGTTGATCTCTATCGAGTCGAAGGGGCCGAGGTTGTAGACGCGGCCGTCAGGCGTCGGGGCGGCGCCCGGGCCTGGCCCAGGGCCCGGGGCCTGGGCGAGCGCGGCGCCGCCGGCCAGCAGCAGGGCGGCGGCGGCCGCGAGGGGGTAGAGGCGCGGGTTCATAGGACCACCGATCTGAGGTGCTTGGAAACTTCGCGGCTGGCGGTCACGCTGCTGCCGTCGCGCAGGCGAATCACATACTGCGAACCGTCGCCGGGCGTCATCAGGTCGACGAAGTCGAGGTTGACGAGGCAGGAGCGGTTGACCTTCAGGAAGCGCTTGGGGTCGAGCCGCTTTTCGAACTCGCTGATGGGCAGCCGCACGAGGTAGCTGCGGCCCTTGCTCGTGACGGCGGTGTACTTGGTGTCGGAGCGGAAGTGCTCGATCTCGTCCACCAGCAGCGGCACGATGCGCGCGCCGTCGCGCACCAGCAGGCGGGTCAGCGGCTCCGCCTCCTCCTTTTGTGCCGCCTCCAGCGCCGGCAGCGCCTGGCCCAGCGCCGCGCCGCGCTGCACCACGTGCAGCACCGCCTCGTTGAAGCGCTCCTGCGCAAAGGGCTTGAGCAGGTAGTCCACCGCATGCAGCTCGAAGGCGGCCAGCGCGTGCTCGTCGTAGGCGGTGGTGAAGATCACGGCCGGCGCGGGTGCCTCGTCGTCCGCCGCCAGCTCGCGCAGCACCTGCAGCCCCGTCATGCCCGGCATCTGGATGTCCATCAGCACCAGGTCGGGCTGCAGCTCGCGGATGGCGCGCAGCGCGCTGGCGCCGTCGGCCGCGCTGGCGACCAGCTCCAGCTGCGGCAGCTGCCGCACCCACTCGGCCAGGCCCTCGCTGGCCAGCGGCTCGTCCTCGGCGATCAGGGTTCGGTAGGTATTGCCTGGTTTCATCTTGCTTCTCCTTGGTGCTGCTCATGACGGCCTACGCATCGCGCGGATCGACCCAAGCGAACGCCGCGGAACCGACTCTGCCGGGCCGCTGGCGTACCTTGCAGGCCGCGCCGGGCCAAAGGCCCGACCCTTCGCCAGGCACAAGAGGTCCCCCGGACCTCTTGTGTCCGGGCTCAGCCCCCTTGAGGGGGCGGCCGAAGGCCGTAGGGGGTGGGCTCATTGGACGGGGATGAGGATCTCGACGTGGAAGCCCGCGCCCGGCGCGGAGTGCACCTGCATGCGGGCGAGGCCTTCGTAGTCCACCTCGAAGCGGCGCTGCAGCGAGCTCAGGCCGACGCCGCGCGAGGCGGGGTTGCGCGTGGCGGGCGGCCACTCGCAGCCGGCGCCGTCGTCGGCGACCCGCAGCAGCAGCGAAGGAGGGTCGCTGCGGCGCTGGGCCTCGACGCGCACCGTGCCGCCCTGCACGCGCGGTGCGATGCCGTGCACGATGCAGTTCTCGACCAGCGGCTGCAAGGTCAGCGGCGGGATGGGGTCGTCCAGCGCCGCCTCGTCGATGGCCCACTCGACCTTCAGCCGCGTGCCCAGGCGCAGCGCCTCCAGCGCCAGGTAGTCGCGCACGAAGTCCAGCTCGTCCTGCAGCGGCACGCGGTCGGCCGCGCCCCGCCGCGAGTCCAGCAGGTAGCGCATCATGCGGGCGAAGCGCAGCAGCGAGGCCTCGGCCGCGCCGGCGTCCTTGCGCAGCAGGAAGTGCAGGGAGTTCAGCGTGTTGAAGAAGAAGTGCGGGTTCAGCTTGCCGGTGATGGCCGCCAGCTCGGCGCGCACCAGCCCGGCCTCGGCCTGCGCCGCCGCCACCGCCGAAGCCTGCGCCCGGCGGCCCTGCAGCGCGCCGTTGAAGCCCAGCACCATCGCGATGTAGACCAGCACTGCCCAGGCCGTGCGCCAGACCAGGCGCTGCTCCAAGGTGGCGCCGGCATGGGCGATGCCGAAGAACCACCACGAGAGCACGAAATCCAGCCCATGCCACAGCAGCGCGAAGGCAAGGGCGGCGCCCAGGTGGGCCAGCAGCCGGGCCGGCGCAGGCCAGGCCTGCCGCTGCAGCAGCCGGGTCCACGGCAGCAGGGCCACGCCCAGCAGCATAGGCGGGCCGAGGTTCCAGGTGGCTTCGTAGAGCGCGTCCCACAGGCGGTCGGAGCCGCGCTGCCAATCGGTGCCGGCCACGCCGTAGAGGCTCCAGCACAGCAGGCACAGGCCGGCATAGGCCAGCCACAGCGGGCGGTCGCTGGTGGCGGGCCGGGGGGCCGGCGGCGATGGCGTGCGGTTCTCCATGCCCGAATCCTAGGGCGAGGCCGCGCTGGCGCCGCCATCGGCGAGACGAAGTGCGAAACCAGGGGGCGGAATGGTCTCTGGCAGGCGTCCGGGGCTCAGGCGCTCAGTCAGCCGGCGTGGGCGGCGACCCAGGCCGCCGCGGCCCGCCAGTGCTGGAAGTCATCCAGCGAGCGCACGGGGATCTGCGGCTGCGCCTGGCACCACAGCCTGGCCAGCGACGTGCCAGGGCCGATCTCCAGCACGCAGCCGGGCTGGCGCTCGCCCAGGGCCTGCATGGCCGCCTGCCATTGCACGGTGTGGTCGATTTGCCGGGACAGCGCCTGTTTCAGCCGAGCGGCGTCGCGGCTGGCGCTGCCCGTGGCGTTGCTTATGACCCAACTGCGCGGCGGCGCAAAGGCCAGCGCCTGCAGCTCGGCGGCAAAGGCCTCGGCGGCGGGGCGCATCCAGCTCGCGTGCGAGGCCGTCCGCACCGCCA
>DATHWJ010000176.1:0-8044 GCA_035460745.1 Ideonella sp.
CGATGGGGGCAAGTACGGGGCAAGGGGGAGCGGCGATTCTCGGCCACCGCGGCCACCCGGGCCGAACCCGGGTGGCCGCGCGGTGAAGGACGAAACCGACATGCTGGCCTTGCCGGCCCTGCCGGGCCATGGCTGCTTCGGCGCCCACTACACTGCGCCGGTCGCCCGCTGAAGCCCCCGCATCCCATGGAATTCCACACCTGGCTCACCTTCTTCATCGCCACCGTCGCGATCAGCCTCTCGCCCGGCCCGGGCGCCATCGCCGCGATGGGCGCGGGGCTGAACCACGGTTTCCGGCGCGGCCACGCCATCGCCTTCGGCCTCGGGCTGGGGGTGCAGACGCAGTTGCTGGTGGTGGGCGTGGGGCTGGGCGCGCTGCTGGCGACGTCCAACTTGGCGTTTTCGGCCGTCAAGTGGCTGGGCGTGGCCTACCTGGTGTGGCTGGGCGTGCAGCAGTGGCGCGCGCCGGCCAAGCCCATCGTCGCGCAGGAGGCCACCGGCCATGCCGCCGCCCAGGCCACAGGCCGCGCGCTGTTCCTGCGCGGCTGGACGGTGAACGCGCTCAACCCCAAGGGCACGGTATTCCTGCTGGCGGTGATGCCGCAGTTCCTGGATTTGGCGCAGCCGCTGCTGGCGCAATACCTGGCCATCGGCGCGACCTTCGGCGTGGTCGAGTTCTGCGTGATGACGGGCTACGTGGCGCTCGCCTCCCGGGTGCTGGGGCTGCTGCGCTCGCCGCGCCAGATCCGCTGGATGAACCGCAGCTTCGGCAGCTTGTTCATCGCGGCCGGGGCGCTGCTGGCGATGTTCAAGCGGGCGGCTTGAAACTCAGCTCGCTCCGCTCAACGCACGCCAAGAAATTGACTCTGACCCCATTTTTCGGGAAAGAGCCGCTCAAGTGGCCCACCACTTGTCGCCAAACTGCCCCTGCATCCACGTGATGAAGCCGCTGACCTTGGTCGGCACCAGCCGGGGCGAGGGGAAGACGGCGTGGATCTCCTGGGAGGGCAGCACCCAGTCGGTCAGCACCGGCTGCACCCGCCCGTCGCGTACCGACGCATAGGCCACGTACCAGGGCAAGGCCGCCAGGCCGAAGTCGGCCCGGACGGCCGCCAGCAGGGCCGAGAGGTTGTTGGAGCGCAGCGGGCCCTTGACCGGCACCGACTGCGCGGCGCTCTCCGGCCCGCCCTCGCGGCCGACGAAGTGCCAGCGCTCGTCGCCCTGCACCGAGCTGTAGATCAGCGCGTCATGCTGTGCCAGCTCGGCCGGCGTGGCGGGGATGCCGCGCCTGGCGAGGTAGGCCTGCGAGGCCACCACCACCCACGGGTTCATGCCCAGGTAGCGCGAGCCGAGTGAGGAGTCGGCCAGCCGGCCCATGCGTATCGCCAGGTCGACGCCCTGCTCCACCAGGTTCACATAGCGGTCGTCGAAGCTGAGCTCGATCTGCAGCTGCGGGTGCTGCTGCATGAAGCGCATCACCAGCGGCGTCAGCACGCGCCGGCCGAAGGCCACCGAGGTGTTGATGCTCAGGCTGCCCTGTACCTTGGACTGCAGCAGCCCGGCCAGGTTGTCGGCCGCCTCCAGCTCGCGGGCGATGGACTTGCAGCGCTCGTAATAGAGCGTGCCGATCTCGGTCGGCGTGACGCCGCGCGTGCTGCGGTGGAAGAGGCGCGAGCCGAGGTGGGCCTCCAGCGCGGCGACGTGCTTGGTCGCGGTGGGCTGGGTGACGCCCTGGTCCAGCGCGGCCTTGCTGAACGAGCCGGTCTCGACCACGCGGATGAAGAGCTGCATGCCCTGGATACGGTCCATGGCCGCATGGTAAGCCGGTATTCGCCGGTGGAATATCTGATATCCCCGGGCTGGGATTCTCAAGGCGCACCCGCGGGCCGACCATGCGCCTCAGTTCAATCGACGAAGACAGGAGACTCTCATGGCGAAGATGAAGGCAGCGATGGCCGCGGTGCTGGTGATGGAGAAGGAAGGCGTCTCGCAGGCCTTCGGCGTGCCCGGCGCCGCCATCAACCCGCTCTACTCCTGCATGCGCGAGCGCGAGTCCATCGCCCACGTGCTGGCCCGCCACGTCGAGGGCGCCTCCCACATGGCCGAGGGCTACACCCGCGCCAAGGCCGGCAACATCGGCGTGTGCATAGGCACCTCCGGCCCGGCCGGCACCGACATGATCACCGGCCTGTACTCGGCCCAGGCCGACAGCATCCCCATCCTGTGCATCACCGGCCAGGCGCCGCGCGCCCGCATGCACAAGGAGGACTTCCAGGCGGTGGACATCGCCAGCATCGCCAAGCCGGTCACCAAGTGGGCCACCACGGTGATGGAGCCGGCGCAGGTGCCGCGCGCCTTCCAGCAGGCCTTCCACCTGATGCGCTCTGGCCGCCCGGGCCCGGTGCTGATCGACCTGCCCTTCGACGTGCAGATGGCCGAGATCGAGTTCGACATCGACACCTACGAGCCGCTGGCCGCCTTCAAGCCCACTGCCAGCCGCAAGCAGGTCGAGAAGGCCATCGAGATGCTGCTCACCGCCGAGCGCCCGCTGATCGTCGCCGGCGGCGGCATCATCAATGCCGATGCCTGCGATCTGCTGGTGGAGTTCGCCGAAACCATCGGCCTGCCGGTGATCCCCACGCTGATGGGCTGGGGCAGCATCCCCGACAACCACCCGCTGATGGCCGGCATGTGCGGGCTGCAGACCAGCCACCGCTACGGCAACGCCACCATGCTGGCGAGCGACTTCGTGCTCGGCATCGGCAACCGCTGGGCGAACCGCCACACCGGTTCGGTCGAGGTCTACACCAAGGGCCGGCGCTTCGTGCACGTGGACATCGAGCCGACCCAGATCGGCCGCGTCTTCGCGCCCGACTACGGCATCGTCTCGGACGCGAAGGCCGCGCTGCAGCTCTTCGTCGAGATCGCCAAGGAGATGAAGGCGGCCGGCACGCTGCGCGACTGGTCGGGCTGGGTGGGCGACTGCCAGACGCGCAAGGGCTCGCTGAGCTACCACCGCAAGACCAACTTCGACAACGTGCCGATGAAGCCGCAGCGCGTGTACCAGTGCATGACGCGCGCCTTCGGCGAAGACGTCTGCTACGTGAGCACCATCGGCCTGAGCCAGATCGCCGCGGCGCAGTTCCTGCACGTCTACAAGCCGCGCCACTGGATCAACTGCGGCCAGGCCGGCCCGCTGGGCTGGACCATCCCCGCCGCGCTGGGCGTGGTGGCGGCCGACCCGGGCCGCAAGGTGGTGGCCCTGTCGGGCGACTACGACTTCCAGTTCATGATCGAGGAGCTCGCGGCCGGCGCGCAGTTCAAGCTGCCCTACATCCACGTGGTCGTCAACAACAGCTACCTGGGCCTGATCCGCCAGGCGCAGCGCGGCTTCAGCATGGACTATTGCGTGCAGCTGGGCTTCGACAACATCAACACGCCCGAGGGCGACGGCATCGTCAAGGGCTACGGCGTCGACCACATGAAGGTGGTCGAAGGACTGGGCTGCAAGGCGATCCGGGTCGAGAAGCAGGAGGACATGCGCCCCGCCATCGACCAGGCTTACGCGTGGATGGCCGAGTTCAAGGTGCCGGTCGTCATCGAGGTGATCCTGGAGCGCGTCACCAACATCGCGATGGGCACCGAGATTGACAACATCAACGAGTTCGAGGAACTTGCGGCTTCGCCCGCCGACGTGCCGACCGCCGTCGCCCTGCTCGATTGATGGCCCTGCTCGCCCTGACAGTTCCTGGAGTTTCGACCCATGCCCAAGTTCGCCGCCAACCTGACGATGCTCTTCACCGAGCAGCCGTTCCTCGACCGCTTCGAGCGGGCCGCCAAGGCCGGCTTCGAAGCCGTCGAGTTCCTCTTCCCCTACCCCTTCGAGGTGGCCGACCTGAAGGCCAGGCTGGACGGCAACGGCCTGAAGCTGGTGCTGCACAACCTGCCGGCCGGCAACTGGGACGCCGGCGAACGCGGCATCGCCTGCCAGCCTGAGCGCATCGACGAGTTCCGCCGCGGGGTGCGCCAGGGCATCGAGTACGCCACCGCGCTCGGCGTGCCGCAACTCAACGTGCTGGCCGGCAAGGCGCCGGCCGGGGTGGACGACGCGACGCTGCGCCGCACCTTCGTCGAGAACCTGCGCTTTGCCGCCGCCGCGCTGAAGACCGCCGGGCTGAAGCTGCTGATCGAGCCTATCAACACCTACGACATCCCCGGCTTCTACCTCAGCCGCACCCAGCAAGCGCAGGACATCCTGGACGAAGTGGGCGCTGACAACGCCTACCTGCAATACGACCTGTACCACGCCCAGCGCATGGAAGGCGAGCTGGCCGCCACCGCCCAGAAGCACCTGGCCCGCATCGCCCACATCCAGCTGGCCGACAACCCGGGCCGCAACGAGCCCGGCACCGGCGAGATCAACTACGCCTTCCTGTTCAGCCACCTGGACAAGATCGGCTACAGCGGCTGGATAGGCTGCGAGTACAAGCCCGCGACCACCACCGAAGCCGGCCTGGGCTGGCGCCAGCGGCTGGCGCAGTAAGCCTCCCCCCTTTTCGACGCAGCAGCGCCTTGGCGCGGCCGCCCTTGGGTGGCTGGGCGGGGACGCCTGCGCGCCTCACCTCAGCAAGGAGACACTCACCATGACAGACCACCCCCTCAAGCTCGGCTTCGTCGGCCTGGGCATCATGGGCTCGCCGATGGCGGGCCACCTGATCGCCGCCGGCCACCAGCTCTTCGTCTACACGCTCGGCAAGATGCCGGCCGCCATCAGCGAATCCAGCGCCACCGTCTGCACCCATGCCCGCGGCGTCGCCGAGCGGGCCGACATCGTCTTCGTGATGGTGCCGGACACGCCCGACGTGGACGACGCGCTGTTCGGCGAGAAGGGCGTCGCCGCCGGTCTCACCGCCGGCAAGACCGTGGTCGACATGAGCTCGATCTCGCCCATCGCCACCAAGACCTTCGCGCAGAAGATCAACGCGCTGGGCTGCGACTACCTCGACGCGCCGGTCTCGGGCGGCGAAGTGGGCGCCAAGAACGCGACGCTGTCCATCATGGTCGGCGGCCCCGAGGCCACGTTCGACAAGGTCAAGCCGCTGTTCGAGCTGATGGGCAAGAACATCACGCTGGTGGGCGGCAACGGCGACGGCCAGACTGCCAAGGTCGCCAACCAGATCATCGTCGCGCTGAACATCGAAGCGGTGGCCGAGGCCCTGCTGTTCGCCGCCAAGGCCGGCGCCGACCCGGCGCGCGTGCGCCAGGCGCTGATGGGCGGCTTCGCGTCGTCCAAGATCCTGGAGGTGCACGGCGACCGCATGGTCAAGCGCACCTTCGACCCGGGCTTCCGCATCGAGCTGCACCAGAAGGACCTGAACCTGGCGCTGAGCAGCGCGCGGGCCCTGGGCGTCTCGCTGCCGAACACCGCCACGGCGCAGGAGCTCTTCAACTCCTGCGCGGCCCACGGCGGCAAGGCCTGGGACCACTCGGCGATGGTGAAGGCGCTGGAGAAGCTGGCGAATTTCGAGATCGGGCAGACGCCAAGCTGAGGCCAAGCTGAGGCCAAGCTGAGGCCGAGCTGAGCTCAAGTTGATGAGGGGCGGATCCCGCCTGCTCTCCCTGCCACTCCCTCAAGCCCGCGCGACGCGCGGCTGCCACGATGCCACACACCCCCGAGCCGCGCGTGTTGCTGCGGCAGATGTTCGACGCGGCCATCGCGTCGGCCCAGCCCGCGCTGTGCGTGCCGCCGCATTTGCCGGCGCCACCGCGCGGCCGCCTGGTCGTGATCGGTGCCGGCAAGGCCTCGGCGGCGATGGCGCGCGCGGTCGAAGACCACTGGCCAGGGCCGCTCTCCGGCCTGATCGTCACTCGCTACGGCTACCGCGTGCCCTGCGAGCGCATCGAGATCGTCGAGGCCGCGCACCCGGTGCCGGACGCCGCCGGCGAGGCCGCGGCACGCCGCATGCTGGCGACGGTCCAGGGGCTGCACGAAGACGACCTCGTGCTCTGCCTGATCTCCGGCGGCGGCTCCTCGCTGCTGCCGCTGGCCATCGCAGGCCTGACGCTGGCCGACAAGCAGAGCCTGAACCGCGCGCTGCTCAAGAGCGGCGCCACCATCGGCGAGATGAACTGCGTGCGCCGGCACCTGTCGGCCCTCAAGGGCGGCCGCCTCGCCGCGGCGTGTTACCCGGCCCGGGTGCTGACGCTGCTGATCTCCGACGTGCCCGGCGACCGCGCGATCGACATCGCCTCCGGCCCCACGGTGGCCGACCCGACCACCTGCGACGATGCGCTGGCCATCGTGCGCCGCTACCAGGTCGAGCTGCCGGCGCATGTGCTGGCGGTGCTGGAGAGCGGCCGCGGCGAATCGCTCAAGCCCGGCGACCCGCGGCTGGCGCGCTGCGAGACCCGGCTGGTCGCCACGCCGCAGCAGGCGCTCGAAGCCGCCGCGGCGGCGGCCCGCGAATCCGGCGTGGCCGCCCACATCCTCGGCGACGCGATCGAGGGCGAGGCGCGCGACGTCGGCAAGGTGATGGCCGGCCTCGCGCTGCAGGTGGCCGAGCGCGGCCAGCCCTTCACGGCGCCCTGTGTGCTGCTCTCCGGCGGTGAAACAACAGTGACGGTGCGCGGCAACGGCCGCGGCGGCCGCAACGTCGAGTTCCTGCTCTCGCTGGGCATCGCGCTCGACGGCCACCCGCGCATCCACGCGATGGCCGGCGACACCGACGGCGTTGACGGCCTCGAAGAGATCGCCGGCGCACTGCTGGCCCCCGACACGCTGACGCGCGCCTGGGCGCAAGGCCTGCGGCCCAAGGACAGCCTGGCGAACAACGACGGCCACAGCTTCTTCGAGCGCCTGGGCGACTCGGTGCTCACAGGGCCGACGCTGACCAATGTCAACGACTTCAGGGCGATCCTGATCCAGCCTGGGCCTGCCGCATCCACCGCATGAAGGGCGGCGCCGCGCGCTCGGGTGGCCGGCGCACCATCCCCAACACCACCCCTACACTGCGCCGATCGCCCTGAACGCCCTTTGCGCCATCGCGTTGGCAGCCGCGAAGGTGCGCGGGCTCGACGCCATGCCCGCTGCCCCGCGCATAGACCACGCCGCCATCCAGCACCTGCTCACGCGCTACGGCGTGCGGGGCGCCCGTGTGCAGCGCGTCGCCCACCTCGGCATGCAGGTGTTCCGTGTCACGCCGCCACGGGCTTCGCCCGGCGAGGAGTTGGCATTGCGGGTCTACCTGCCCGGCCTGGACCGCGCGCAGATCGAGTCCGAGCTGTGCTGGCTGGACGCGATGGCGCAAGAAGGCTTGCATGTGCCCGCACCGCGGGCCGACCTCGAAGAGCAACTGTTGCAGCCGTTTCCCGGCACGGCGCCCGGCGAACCAGCGCGCTGCGCCGTGATACTGCGCTGGCTGCCCGGCCGTTGCCTGAGCAGCGGCCTGCAGCCCGCTCACCTCCAGCAGGTGGGCAGGCTGATGGGCCGCATGCATGCCCTCTCGCAGACCCTGGTGGCGTCCGGCCGCATCGCCTCGACCCAGAAAACCTACGTGGCCGACCTGCGCCGCTGGGCTTCGGGCGAGCGGGCGCGTTCACCGCACATCAGCCCACGCGCCCACGAGCTGGCCTGCGCAGCCGCCGCCCGGCTGCTGGCCGAGCTGAGCAGCATCCCCAAGACAGCGCCGCATCACGGCTACATCCACGGCGACGCCCACCTCTGGAACCTGCTCTTCCACCAAGGCCGGGCCGGCCTGATCGACTTCAGCGATTGCGGCTGGGGCGACACCGCGCTGGAACTCGCCGCGGCGCTGCAGTACCTGAAGCACCCGCTCCCGATCCAGCGTGCCCACACCATCGCCTACCCTGCCCTGCGCGACAGCCTGCTGAGCGCCTATGCCGCCCAGCGCACACTGCCCGCCCACTTCGAGCGCCACGTCGAGGCCTACATCGGCGCACGCATGGTCTCGACGCTGGAGTGGGTGCTGGCCGACTGGCCGCACATCGGGCACCGGGCCTGGGGGCCGGCGTTTCTGGCGGGGTG
>DATHWJ010000177.1:0-21893 GCA_035460745.1 Ideonella sp.
CACTTCGCGCCAGAGCAGCTCCAGCCCGTCCATCAGCGCGCGGTAGTGGCCCTCCAGGCCGTCGCTGGGCAGCTCCACGCCCAGCGCGGCCAGCGCCGCGCGGCCGGCCGCGATGCACTCGGGGTAGCGCGCGCCCATCGCCAGCAACTCGATGCGCAGGCTTTGCACCTGGGCGAACTCGAAGGCGTTGGCCGCGCGCGGCAGCAGCGCCAGCGCGGCGGCGTCGGCGCGGTCGGTCTGGCCGTCGAGGAAGAGGGCGTGGCCCAGCTCCAGCGAGGCGCTGAAGGCCAGCTCGCGCTGCGAGGCCCAGAGCGCCTCATCCAGCGCGCCGGCCACCAGCTCCAGCGCCCGCACCGCCGAGCCGTAGGCGAGAGACTTCTTGGCCCGCAGGCCGGCCGCCAGGTTCAGCCGCAGCAGCGCCAGCCGTGCCTCGCCCTGGCTGGCCGCAAAGCCGTGGTTGAGGTGCTGCAAGACCGAGAACAGCCGCGGCGACACCGCCAGCGCCGGCTCGCCCTGCGCCAGCCGGCGGCCGATCTCGGCATGGCGCGCCGCCCGCTCGGGCGCCGGGCAGAGCTGGTAGGCGGCCTCCTGGATGCGGTCGTGTTGGAAGCGCAGCACGGGGCCGTGGGCATGCTGCAGCCGCAGCAGGTAGCGCCGCTGCTCCAGCAGCGCCAGGTCGGCGTTGAGCTGCGCCTCGTCGCCCTCGGCCAGGCAGCGCAGGTCGTCCAGCTCGAAGCTGGCGCCGAGGAAGGCGGCGCTGCACAGCGTGCGCGCCGCCGAGTCCGGCAGCTCGCGCAGCGAGGCCAGCACCAGATCGACCACCCGGCCCGAGAGCGCCTGCGCCTGCACCTGCGCCGGGTCCCACGACCAGGCGCGCTGGCCCTGCTCGCGGCGCAGCGCGCCGCCGCTGACCATCGATTGCAGCAGCGTCTTCAGGTAGAAGGGGTTGCCCTCGGTCTTGTCGTGCACCGTACCGGCCAGCGGCGCCACCTCGGCCGTGGGGCGCAGCAGGGTGTCGGCCAGCAGCTGCTGCACCGTGGGCTCGGCCAGCGGCGCCAGCGTCAGCCGCAGCAGCCGGGCGCCTTGGGCCGCGATGCGCTCCAGGCTGTCGGGCAGCGGGTGGCCGGGGCCGATCTCGTTGTCGCGGAAGGCGCCTATCACCATCAGGTGGCCGGCCTGGTCGTCGGCGAAGAGGTTCTCCAGCAGCTGCAGGCTGGCGGCGTCGGCCCACTGCAGGTCGTCGAGAAAGATCACCAGCGGGTGGCCCGGCCGGGCGAAGACGCTGATGAAGCGCTGGAAGACACGCTTCAACCGCGCCGCCGCCTCGGCCGGCTCGACCTCGGGCACCGGCAGCTGCGGCCCGATCAGCTGCACCAGCTCCGGCAGCAGCTCCAGCAGCACGCCGCCCTGGCCGCGCAGCGCCTTGCCCAGGCGCACCCGCCAGCGGTCGACCAGCTCCTCGCGCTCGGCCAGCACCAGCTCCAGCAGCTCGCGCAGCGCGCCCAGCACCGCCACATAGGGCAGGTCGCGCTGGACCTGGTCGAACTTGCCGGCGACGAAGCTGCCGCGGGCCGCGGTGATGGGCTTGTGCACCTCGCTGATCAGCGACGACTTGCCGACCCCCGCGTAGCCGCCCACCAGCAGCAGCAGCTTGTCGCCGGCCGCCGTCGCCGCGAAGGCATCGAGCAGCTGGCGCACCTCGCCGGAGCGGCCGTACAGCCGCTGCGGCACCACCAGCTCGTTGCGGTGGTCGCGCGCACCGGGCTGGAACTCGCTCCAGGCCGGCGAGCCCTCGGCATGCGCCAGCAGCCCGTCGAGGTCGGCGCACAAGCCCTCGGCGGTCTGGTAGCGGTTCTCGGCGTTTTTCTCCAGCAGCTTCAGCAGCAGCCGCTCCAGCGCCAGCGGGAAGTCGGGCTCGAGCGCACGCGGCGCGGGCGGCGGCAGCGAGAGGTGGGCGTGCACCAGCGCGAGATCGTCCTCGGCGGTGAAGGGCAGGCGGCCGGTCAGGATGCGATAGAAGATCACGCCCAGCGTGTAGAGGTCGCAGCGGTCGTCGATGCTGCGGTTCATGCGGCCGGTCTGCTCGGGTGCGAGGTAGGCCAGGTCGCCCTCTATCCAGGCCACCGCGCCGGCGCGCCGCTGCTCTACCGTGGGGCGCGAGAGCCGGCCCAGCTCGGCCAGGCAGACGCTGCCGCCGGCGGCTTCCTCCGGCACGAAAAACCGGGCCGGCGAGAGCTGCCGGTCGGAGTGGCCGCAGCGGTGCAGCGCCGCCACGCAGCGGGCCAGTGCACGGCACAGCAGCAGCCCATCGGCCGGCCGCGGGCGGCGGCCCCGGGCCACCCAGTCGTCCAGCCGCACCGCAAAGGGGATGCGGTAGCGCACCCGCAGGCCATCGGCACCGTCGGCCACCGCCTCCAGCACCTGCGCGAAGCCCTCGCGCGGCAGCCGCTCCAGCAGCGCCAGCTCCTGGCGCAGCGCGGCGGCACCGGCGGGAGTCTGGGCGGACTTTTCGAGCACGAAACCGCCGCCCGGCGCCTTGGACCACCGCAGCTCGAAGCCCCTGGACGACGAACTCCAGTCCGGCAGGTCTGAAGCCTTCGCGCCGACGGTCAACGGCATACCACTCCTTGCTGCGCTGTTCTTTTGCTGCACCCCGCGGCGGCAGGCCCGCCACTGGCGAGTGATTCTGCGCGAAAAGGCGGCGCAAGGCGTCGGCCTCGCCCCGAAACGGGTCTCTGCGCCGCGCGACGGCCGGCAGCGGCGGCACAGGAAGGAATTCACGACTTGACCATACCGGCCCTTGTCTGGCACAACCCAGATCCCACCGCACCGCGCCCGTACCCGGGCCCCGTGACGCGCTGGGCACCCGTGGTCTTTGTGTCCCGTCCCTACCCATCGTCGAGGAACTCCATGGCTCTCAGCTTCAAACAAGGCATCGTCGCGCTCGCCTGCCTGGCCACCCTGGGCGGCGCTCTCGCCGCCACCGGCAAACCGCAGGCCTACATCGTGCAACTGGCCGACGCCCCCGCCGCGGCCTACCGCGGCGGCGTCAAGGGCCTGGCGGCAACGCAGGTGCCCGACGGCGCGCGGCTGCGCGCCAGCGACGCCAAGGTGCGCGCCTACGTCAGCCACCTGGAGGCCCGCCGCAACGCCACGCTGGCGGCGCTGGGCGGCGGCGTGAAGCTGCTGCACGCCTACAACTACAGCTTCAACGGTTTCGCCGCCCGGCTCACCGACGCCCAGGTGCAGCGCCTGCGCGGCCTGCCCGGCGTGGTCGCGGTCACGCTCGACACCCCGCGCGAGCTGACCACCAGCTACACCCCCACCTTCCTCGGCCTGGACGGGCCGCACGGCGTCTGGACAGCGCGCGCCCACGGCAGCCGCCTGCGCGGCGAGGACGTGATCATCGGCGTCATCGACGGCGGCGTGCAGCCCGAGGACGCCTCCTTCGCCGACAGGCAGGACGCCAAGGGCAACCCGACCACCGGCCCCGGCAGCGTCGTCTACGGTGCGCCGCCGGCCGGCTGGGCCGGCAGCTGCACGGCAGGCCCCGGCTTCGACCCGGCGCTGCACTGCAACCACAAGCTGATCGGCGCCCAGGCCTTCGACGCCAGCTTCCAGTCCACCGGGCTGCCGATAGGCTGGGACGAATTCGCCGGCTCGCCGCGCGACGTCTACGGCCACGGCAGCCACACCGCATCGACCGCCGCCGGCAACCAGGGCGTCAACGCCCGCTCCAACGGCCAGAACGTCGGCAAGATCTCCGGCATGGCGCCGCGCGCCCGCATTGCCGCCTACAAGGTCTGCTGGAACTGGTTCAACGACGCCATCGGCGCGAACCAGAACAACTGCTGGACCGGCGACTCGATGGCTGCGATCGACGCGGCGGTGGCCGACGGTGTCGACGTCATCAACTACTCGATCAGCGGCTCCGCCACCAACCTGATGGACCCGGTGGAGATCGCCTTCCTGAACGCCGCGGCCGCCGGTGTCTTCGTCACCGCCTCGGCCGGCAACGCAGGCCCCGGCAACACCACCGCCCACCCCAGCCCGTGGATCACCACCGTGGCGGCCTCCACCCACGACCGCTTCCTGAAGGCCGACGCCACGCTGGGCGACGGCTCGGTCTACAACGGTGCATCGATGTCGGCCGGCCTGGCGCCCACGTCCACCATCCTGTCGACCGACGCCCAAGGGCCCAAGGCCAGCGCCGAAGACGCCCGCTTGTGTTTCGTCGGCGGGCTGGACCCGGCCAAGGTGGCCGGCAAGGTGGTGGTCTGCGACCGCGGCACCTCCGCCCGCACCGACAAGAGCCTGGCGGTCCGCAAGGCCGGCGGGGTCGGCATGATCCTGCTCAACGCGCCGATCACGCTGCCCGGCGGCGGCTCGGACACCCTCAACGACGACGCCCACTGGGTGCCCACCGTGCACCTGCCGCAGGCCAACCGCGATGCGGTGCGCGCCTATGCCGCGCTGCCCGGCTCGACCGCGGCCCTCGGCGTCGGCACCCAGGCGCCCGGCATCGTCGCGCCGGTGATGGCGGACTTCTCGTCGCGCGGGCCCAACCTCGCGGTCAGCGACGTGATCAAGCCCGACATCACCGCGCCCGGCGTCGCTGTGCTCGCCGCCTACGCCACCCCGCAGGCCGACCAGGCCACGCACGACGCGATCGGGGCCGGCACGCTGGCGCCCAAGCCCTACGTGGCCTACCTGCAGGGCACCTCGATGTCCAGCCCGCACATCGCCGGGCTGGCAGCCTTGCTGAAGCAGCAGTGGCCCACGATGTCGCCATCCAAGATCAAGTCGGCGCTGATGACGTCGGCCGGCGGCGTCAAGCTGGCCGACGGCTCGCCGGACAACAACCTGAACGGCTACGGCGCCGGCCATGCCAACCCCGCCGGCGCGCTCAACCCCGGCCTGGTGTACCCGATCAACTCGAACGACTACTACGCCTACCTCTGCGGCAAGGGCCTGGTGGCCGCCAGCGACCCGCTCTGCGGCATCGTCGGCAGCCTGCCCGGGCACCGACTCAACCTGCCCAGCTTCAGCGGCGACGTGCCGGGCTCCTTGACCTTCGAGCGCCGGGTCAGCAACCTGGCCTCGGCGCGCAGCTACACCGCCACCGTCTCGGTGCCCGGCTTCGACGCCACGGTGAGCCCAACGACGCTGAGCGTCGGCAAGGACGGCAGCGCCAAGTTCACGCTGACGCTGAAGGCCAACGGCGCCGCGCTGGGCGCCTGGAGCCAGGGCAGCCTGGTCTGGAGCGACGGCCAGCACGTGGTGCGCAGCCCCATCCTGGCGCGCTCGACCCTCTTCGCCGGCCCGGCGCTGCTCGCCAGCGGCCTGGCCAGCGGCGGTGTGCCAGCCACCTACCAGTTCGGCTTCACCGGCCCGCTGAGCCACAACGTGGGCGGCCTGACCGAAGCCACGCGCACCGCCGGCACCGTGCTCAAGTCGCCCAACGCCGACGGCGACGCTGCCTGCCGCGCCAACGAGGTGGGCACCACCACCTTCAGCTTCGCGGTGCCCGCCGGCACGCTGGTGAGCCGCTTCGCGCTCTATGACGCCGACACCAGCTCCGGCGGCAGCGACGACCTGGACATGAACGTCTACAACGCCGCCGGCACGCGCGTCGGCAGCAGCGGCGGCGCCACCGCCAACGAGATGGTCACGCTGACCAGCCCGGCGGCCGGCGACTACACCGTCTGCGTGCACGGCTACGCGCCGGCCGATGGCGTCAGCACCGCGTTCACGCTCTCGTCGTGGATCGTCACGCCGGGCGGCACGCTGCTGGCCAAGGGCCTGCCGACCAGCGTCACCACCGGCGACAGCGCCAAGGTCCGCCTCTCGTGGAAAAACGCCACCGCCGGCAAGCGCTACCTCGGCGCACTGGGCCTGGTGCAGGGCGCCGACCCGGCCACCGGCACGCCGCTGGGCGTGACCGTGCTGAGCGTGGAGCCGGGCGTGATGGCCGCGGAGATGGGCCTGCCCAGCGCGCGCAAGGCCGCGGCGCAGGCGGCGCGCTGAGCGGGTAGCGCTCAAAACGGCGGCCGCCGGGGTGCAAACGGCGGCCGCCGAGCTTCAACGAGGAGACGCCAACGAGACGATCCGTGCGGGGTGAGAGGCCGGGGCCAGCCAGCCTGGCAGACTGGCCGCTGCCCCCATCGCCGAGCACGCCCAGGAGATCCCGTTGAGCGAACGGGCCGATTCCGAGGTACGACTGACGCCGCGGCTCAGCCCTTCACGCACACCACCTGCTTCAAGGTGTGCACCACCTCGACCAGGTCCGCCTGCGCCGCCATCACCGCGTCGATGTCCTTGTAGGCCATCGGGATCTCGTCGATCACGTCCTTGTCCTTGCGGCACTCGACGCCTTCGGTGGCCGAGCGCTGGTCGGCGAGCGTGAAGCGGCGCTTGGCTTCGCCGCGGCTCATCACGCGGCCTGCGCCGTGGCTGCAGCTCTCGAAGCTCTCGGCGTTGCCCTTGCCGCGCACGATGTAGCTGCGCGCACCCATGCTGCCCGGGATGATGCCCAGCTCACCCAGCTTTGCGCTCACCGCGCCCTTGCGGGTCACGAAGACGTCTTCCCCGAAGTGGCGCTCCCGCTGCACGTAGTTGTGGTGGCAGTTGACCGCCTCGATGTGGCTCTGGAAGTTCTTGTGTATCACCGTCTTCGCGGCCTCGATCACACGGCGCATCATCACCTCGCGGTTCAGCCGCGCGAACTTCTGCGCCCAGCCGACGCTGCGCACGTAGTCGCCGAAATAGCGCGCGCCTTCTTCGAAGTAGGCCAGGTCGCGGTCCGGCAGGTGGACGTTGTTGCGCATCGCGTCCTGCTTCGCCAGCTCGATGAACAGGGTGCCGATGAAGTTGCCCACGCCGCGCGAGCCCGAGTGCAGCATGAACCACACGGCACCGACCTCGTCGAGGCAGACCTCGATGAAGTGGTTGCCGCTGCCCAGCGTGCCCAGGTGGTTGCGGTGGTTGGTCTTGGCCATCTTGGGGTAGTCGCGGCAGAGCTCGGCGAACTCGGGCTCGAGCTGGGCCCAGGCCGTGTCCACCGCGCCCGGCAGCTTGTGCCAGGCACCCGGATCACGCGCGCCAGGCGAGCGGCCGTGCGGCACCGCACGCTCGATCGCGGCGCGCAGCGGGCCCAGGTTGTCCGGCAGGTCTTCGGCGCGCAGCGTGGTCTTGCAGGCCATCATGCCGCAGCCGATGTCGACACCGACGGCGGCCGGGATGATGGCCTTCAGGGTCGGGATCACCGAGCCGACGGTCGCGCCTATGCCCAGGTGCACGTCGGGCATCGCGGCGACGTGCCTGAACACGATGGGCAGGCGCGCGGCGTTCGCGAGCTGCTTCTTCGCCTCGTCTTCCACCGGCACGCCGCGGGTCCACATCTTGATCGGCACACCGCCGGGCACGTCTTCGATGCTGTAGTTGGTTTCCATGGTCATCTCTCGCTGCATCAAGCCGCATTGGACGCTTGTCCATGCTTCTGTGCGGCTGGACTCGACGGTCCGACTCGAACGGACGTGGGCAATTGCCATCTGATTTGCAATCAGGCGCCTTCGACCGCTTGGCTACGTCGAGAAGAAAAGGTGTCCGGTCACGGGTTCCGGCGCCGCCCAATCGTTGCGGCCGATTTCCACCATCGAAGCGTGAGCTCCACGATGGCTCCTGTTCCATTGCAGGTCGATTCACTTCGGCTGTGCCCGAGCGCGAGCATCCCGTCGGATGAGGTGCCTCGCTGCACGTGGCCGAGCTCTGGCCGCGCACATCCCGGGCCGCCAACACCTTCGTCGTGCAGCGCCGGAGTGCAAGGACACACCCGGAGTGAATCAGCAATGGTTCGAAAGAGCGAAGATCAAAAAGACAGCGCCGAAAAGACAGAGGCCCGGCTCCTCGCGGAATCCGGGCCTCTGCGTACAGAGTGCGAAGGGTGAGCGCCTAAACGCTGCCTTCTCCCGGATGCCCTGCATGGCCCTCATCCCCGCGCCGCATCGGCGCACACACGCCAACGCACAAGCCCATGACGGGCTGGCAGCTGAGTGTGGTGAGACAACGGTTCACGGTGCAGATCCTTGAATGGTGGTGAATCTCTTTGATCTGTCCGGAGCTCATTGCAGCCCCGTCTTTCGATGCAGGCGGGATAGTAAATAGTCTTTACTCCTTCGTCAAGCCCCTGCGACAATCCCGCACCGAAAGACGCTGCCGGAAAACAACGCTTGAGCAACATCACCCTCGTCAGGCGGCGCAATGCGCTGTCGCTGTTCCAGGCCTACGCCGAGGCCGCCTTTGCCCAGGGCGAGGCGCCCAAGGGCATGGAGCAGGCCTTCGCTGCGAGCCTGGAGATCTCGCCCAGCATGTGGAGCCAGATCAAGTCGTCGCGGCCCATCGGCGACAAGCTCGCGCGGCAGATCGAGCAGCACGGCGGCAAGGCCGCGGGCTGGCTGGACGAAGAGCGCGAGGCCCAAGGCCTGGCACCGGCCGAGCAGCAGTTTCTGGCGCTGGCACTGCAGGCGTGGCGGGCGACGAACACGGCGGGCCGCAAGGCGCTGCGCACCAGCCTGAAGGCGATGCTCGCCGGCGGCTGACCCGCCCGGTGGTGCACCCGGTGGTATCAGGCCGCGTAGCAGCCCAGGAACATCGCCACCGCCGACACCACCACCTGCTCCTGCGCCGCGCCGCTCAGCGGCGGCTGCCCCATCGTGATCTGCGGCCAGAAGGCGAAGGCCTTGACCAGCCCGTGCAGCTGGTTGCCCGCGAACACCGGGTCGGCCGGCTTCAGCCGGCCATCGGCCATCGCCGCGCGTATCCACGTCGTCAGGCCCTCTTCGCGATCGCCCATGCGCGCCACCATGGCCTGCGCGCGCTCGGGCGAGTGGATGGCCTCGGCGATCGCCACGCGGGCCAGCGAGATGAAGCTGTCGTCGTGCAGCATGCGCATCTTCTGCCGCAGCAGCTCCAGCAGTTGCTCGGGCAGCGGGCGGTCGGCGCGGTAGGCCAGGTCGAGCTGGCCGGCGCTGGCTTCCCAGAGCTGGCGCAGGATCTCGGCGAAGAGCGCGTCCTTGCTGGGGAAGTGGTTGTAGACGGTGCGCTTGGAGACGCCGGCCGCCGCGGCCACGCGGTCCATGCTGGTGGCATCGAAGCCGTTGGCGCGGAACTCCCCGATCGCCGCCTGCACGATGGCTTCGCGCTTGCGGTCGGTCAGGCGCTGCACCGGCAGGGCGGGAGGTAGCTCGGAGGACATCTGCAAAATTTTACACCGGGCAGTTTACTTTTCCAAAGACAGAAACTACACTGTGCAGTGTAAATACTGTGCAGACACCCACCCGGACTCCGCCATGACCACCACCTCCTTCCCCTGCCCGCGCCGCAAGGCCGCTGCCTCGGCTGACCTCGCAGCGTCGCCGCAGCGCCATGCCGGCAAGTTCCGCAATGCCGTGCAGACGCCGCCCACCGGCCTGGCCAAGGGCCTGCGGCTGGTCTGGGACGTGCTGTTCCACAAGCCGGCCAATACCGTGCCGGCCGGCGAGATCCCGGTCGAGACGCTGACACGCGCCCAGTTGCTGGCCGCGCCCGACCACAGCCTGTTTCGCCTCGGCCACTCGACCGTGCTGCTCAAACTGCGCGGCGAGTTCTGGCTGACCGACCCGGTGTTTTCCGAGCGTGCCTCGCCGGTGCAATGGGCCGGCCCCAAGCGCTTCCACCAGCCGCCGATCAGCATCGCGGAGTTGCCGCCGCTGAAGGGCGTGATCCTCTCGCACAACCACTACGACCACCTGGACCACGCCGCGATCCAGCAGCTCAGCGGCAAGACCGAGCACTTTCTTGCGCCGCTGGGCGTGGGCGACACGCTGATCGAATGGGGCGTCGATGCCGCCAAGGTGCAGCAGCTCGACTGGTGGCAGGGCACCAGCGTCGGCGGCCTGCGCCTGTTCGCCACGCCCTCGCAGCATTTCTCCGGCCGCAGCCTGTTCGACAGCGACCAGACGCTCTGGGCGTCGTGGGTCATACAGGACGATGAATTCCGCCTGTTCTTCAGCGGCGACTCGGGCTACTTCGACGGCTTCAAGGCCATCGGCGAGCGTTTCGGCCCCTTCGACGTGACGCTGCTGGAAACCGGCGCCTACAACCACCAGTGGCCGCACGTGCACATGCAGCCCGAAGAGACGCTGCAGGCCCACCTGGACCTGCGCGGCCGCTGGCTGATGCCGGTGCACAACGGCACCTTCGACCTCGCGATGCACGCCTGGCACGAGCCCTTCGACCGCATCAGCGCGCTGGCCGCCGAGCGCGGCGTTGCGCTGGCCACGCCGCGCATCGGCGAGCGGCTCGACCTGCACCAGCCGCAGGCGGGCCGGCCGTGGTGGCTGGCCGTCGACGCGGCCGAGCTCGTGCCGGCCTGACGCCTGTGGCCGGGCCGTCCGCCGCTCAGCCGTAGCCGTACGGGTCCGGCGCCTCCCCGGTGAACAGCCAGCGGCCGATCTCCTTGCTGCGGTAGTCCAGCGGGTCGTGCACCGTGTGCACGCGCACGTTGCGCCAGTAGCGGTCGTGCGCCAGGCCGGCGGTGGTGGCGCGTGCGCCCATCAGCTCGAAGATCTCCGAGGTGACCTGCAGCGCGGTGCGCGCCGCGGTGCCGCGCGCCGCCGCCACCAGCGTGCTGAGCTGCCCGCGCTGCGCCGCCGTCAAGCCCGTGCCCAGCGCCCACGCCTGCTGGAAGGCGGCATTGGCCTCTTCGCTCAGCGCGGTCGCTGCGCGCAGCGCGGCCCACAGCTCGCCGGCGCGCTTTTGCAGCATAGGATCGTCCACCGCGCGCTCCACGCCGGCCATCACCCAAGGCTGCACCTGCGTGCGCACGTAGTCGATGGCGCTCAGCAGCGCGCCCTGCGCATTGCCGAGGTAGATCTCCGTCAGCACGATCTGGCCGATCACGTTGCGCAGCGTCGCCCGCGGGCTGGAGGCCGCGCCGGGCGGGCCCAGCACTTCGGCGTCGCTGGCCCGCACCTGGTGGAAGCTCACGCTGCCGCTGTCGGTCTGGCGCTGGCCCATGTTGTCCCAGTCGTCGTTGACCGTGATGCCCTCGCGCGCCGTCGGCAGCACCAGGTAGAGCCGCTCGGTCGGCGCCGGGCCGGCGGCGATGGAGACGACCAATGCATCGGAGTCGCGGGCGCCGGAGCAGAAGGCCTTCACGCCGTCCAGCTGCCAGCCGTCGGCCACGCGCGTGACCTTCAGCCGGGTGTCGCGGGCGTTGACGGCGTTGCCCCAGAACCAGCGCTCGCTGACCGTCGGCACGAGGTAGCGCTGCTGCTGTTCGTCGGCACCGAAGAGCAGCACCGTCGCCACTTGCAGGTGCTGGAAGCCGAACAGGTGGGCCATCGAACTGTCGACCTGCGCGAGTCGGCGCACGCCGCGAAACACCAGCGGCCAGTCCGCCCCGGCGCCGCCCAGCGCCGCCGGCACCGCCAGCGCCAGCAGCCCGCTCTCGCGCAGCAGCCGGCGCTGGTCGAAGGCGGTGCCGCCGGCCCTGTCGCGCTCGGCCGCCGTGCGCGCCAGCTCGGCGCAGACAGCGTCGATGCGCCCGCCAAACTCGCCCAGGTCGGCCGGGAACAGCGGCGGCGCGAGCCGCAGCTCAACTGCCGGGTTGCGCATAGGCCTCCTCGAAGAAATAGTCCTTCCACGAGGCCGCACGGTTCTTCAGCACGCCGAGCTTGAAGAGCTCGTCGGCGTAGACGAAGGTGCGGAAGGGCGAGACCGTGAAGTCGTTTTCCGGGTCCTCCACGATCTTGCGCACGAAGTCCGGCGCCAGCTTGGACTTCTGCACCTTGATGAAGGTGGTGGCCGCCTTGGCCTTGTCGGCGCGGATGATCTGCGCGGCCTCGACCAGCGCGCTGTAGAAGGCCTTGTAGGTCTTGGGGTTCTCGTCGTGGAACTTCTGCGTCGTGTACAGCACGTTGAAGGTGGCCGGCCCGCCGAGGATCTCGTAGGAGCTCAGCACCTTGTGCACGTTCTTGTTCTCCAGCGCCTGGTAGTAGAACGGCGCGCTGGAGAAGTGGGCCGTGATCTCGGTGCCCCCGGACATCAGCGCCGTGGTCGCCTCGGGGTGGGGCAGGCTGACCGACATCGCGTCGAAGCGCTTGAAGTCCGCCGCGCCAAACTGCTTGGCCGTCTCGATCTGCAGCGTGCGCGACTGGAAGCCGGTGCCGGCCGCCGGCACCGCGATGCGGTCCTTGTCGCTGAAGTCCTTCAGCGTCTTCACGGCGGGATTGTTGGAGATGAGGTAGTTGGGCAGCGAGCCCAGCGCCGCCACCGCCTTGACGTTCTGCTTGCCCTTGGTGCGGTCCCACAGCGTGAGCATGGGCGGCACGCCCGCCGAGACCACGTCCAGCGCGCCGGCCAGCAGCGCCTCGTTCATCGCGGTCGCGCCGGAGATCTGGTTCCAGTCGACCTTGATCTCCAGGCCGGCTACCTTGCCGTGTTTTTCGATCAACTTCTGGTCCTGAACCACATCGAGGATCAGGTAGGCCACGCCGAACTGCTGCGCGATGCTGATGCTGCCCTCGGCCTGCGCGGCGAGGGCGGTCGCGGTGAGGGTGAAGGCGGCCAGCCAGCGGGGGAGCGTGGCGGCAGGAGAAGGTGAGCTCATGGGGGCCTGCGATGAAGAAGTGGGGGACAGCGGGGCCGCAGCCGTGCGAGCGCTGCGGCGCAACCGGTGATTCTTCAAAGCGGAATTGGTTTTGTGAAATAACCAATTCGAGGGCTGATAGGTGGAAAGCGGCAGTGCCGGCGCCGCTGGCCAGCAGCCCATCCTGGGCAGACTTTGGACCCTCGGTGCGGTTCAGACCGCTGCGGCGTGCAGCCGGACCCCCAGCGCCCGGGCCACCTTGAGCACCGTGGCAAAACTGGGGTTGCCCTCCGCACTGAGCGCGCGGTACAGGCTTTCCCGGCTCAGGCCGGCATCCTTGGCCACTTGACTCATGCCCTTGGCACGGGCGATGTCGCCCAGGGCCCGCGCGATGCCCGCCGCATCGTCCGGTGCTTCTTCCAGCCAGGCATCGAGATAGGCCGCCATCTCTTCCGGCGTCCGCAGATGCTCGGCAACGTCGTACGGCGTGGTCTTGCTGCGGGCGGCTCGCTTGGGTACGGTCTTGGACATGCGCGTTACTCCTGAAAATTCTTGGCCAACTGGAGAGCCTTGGCGATGTCCTTTTGCTGGGACGACTTGTCGCCACCGATGAGAAGCAGGAGCAGCACCTCTCCTCGCTGCGAGTAGTAGACGCGGTATCCCGGCCCGAAGTCGATCTTCAGTTCAGAAACACCGCCCGACAACTCTCTGTGTTGCCCCGGGTTGCCATGTATCAGCCGCTCGACGCGCACCAGTATCCGGGCTCGCCCCGCGTGATCCTTCAACGTGTCGATCCACTCTCGATAAGGCTCGGTTTTCTCGACGCGCATTGGACAAATGTAGCCCATAGGCTACGATTGTCAACATCGCAAAGGACGAGGACAGCACCGGCACCGCGTAGCTCACCCCCGCACCAACCGCCCCATCTCCCCCGGATCGCGCCCCAGCTTCTGCGCCGCCACCAGCAACTCCCCCCAGGTGGCCGGGTCCACCGGGATGCCTTCCGCCAGCCGCTTCGCGCGGCACGCCCGCTCCGGTTCGCCGGCCACCAGCACGCGCTCGACGCCGGGCTGCGGCGGCGAGGCCTTGACCCAGTCGAGGCAGGCCTGCATCTCGTGCTGGAAGACCGAGCCGTCGGCCAGGCGGGCCGGGTCGAAGAGCAGGGTGAGCATGCCGTTCAGCACCCGCCGCTCGCCGCCGGCCGGCCCCTGCACTGCCATGCCGCCGGCCAGCGCGCCGCCCAGCAGCTCGCAGACCAGCGCCAGGCCGAAGCCCTTGTGTTCGCCGAAGGCGAGCAGGGCGCCGGGCGGGTCGACCACGGCGTAGGCCGGGTTGGTCGTCGGGCGGCCCTGGTCGTCCAGCAACTGGCCGGGCGGCAGCGGCTCGCCCTTGTTGTAGGCGACGCGGGCCTTGCCCTGCGCGATCACGCTGGTGGCGAAGTCCAGCACCAGGGGTTCGCCATCGGGCACCGGGATGCCGACCGCGAAGGGGTTGGTGCCGAAGCGCGCATCGCCGCCACCCCAGGGCGCGACGATCGGCCGGGAGATCACGTTGACGAAGTGCACCGAGACCAGGCCGGCGGCGGCCGCCATCTCGGCCCAGGCGCCGATGCGGCACAGGTGGTGCGAGTTGGCCAGCGCCATGATGCAGCTGCCGTGCTGCCGCGCTCGCGCAATGCCGAGTTGCATGGCCTCGAAGCCGATGACCTGGCCGAAGCCGGCCTGGCCGTCCAGGCCCAGCATGGCGCCGGTATCGACGCGGGTCAGCACATGGGCATTGGGCTTCAAGCCGCCTTCGAGGAAGGCGTCGGCGTAGCGCGGCAGCATGCCGATGCCATGCGAGTCGTGGCCGGTGAGATTGGCCTGCAACAGGTTGTCGACCACGAGCTCGACCTCGCGCGGCTCGCTGCCGAAGCCGCGCACCAGCTCGCGGACGGCCGCCCGCAAGGGCTCGACGGGGAAGAGATGCGGCGGACTCATCGGCGCTCCTGGTTGGGCTCGCCAGCTTAGCCGCAGCGCCCGCTCGGCGACCGGGCACCCAATACGTGGCGCCGAGGCCGGCGCCACGCTCCAAAATAGCCGGATGACCGAACAGATCGACTGCGTGGTGATAGGCGCCGGTGTGGTGGGACTGGCGGTGGCGCGCGAGTTGGCGCTGGCAGGCCGCGAGGTGGTGGTGCTGGAGGCTGCGAACAGCATCGGCACCGGCACCAGCTCGCGCAACAGCGAGGTGATCCATGCCGGCATCTACTACCCCCCCGGCTCGCTGAAGGCCCGGCTGTGCGTGGCCGGCAAGCGGCTGCTGTACGGCTACTGCGACAGCCACCAGGTGCCGCACCGCCGCTGCGGCAAGCTGATCGTCGCGACCTCGGCGGCGCAGGTCGCGGCGCTGCAAGCCATGCGCGCCAAGGCCGCCGCCAACGGCGTGGACGGCGACGAGGCGCTGCAGCCGCTGACACGCGAACAAGCCCGGGCGCTGGAGCCCGAGCTTAGCTGCACCGCGGCGCTGCTCTCGCCCAGCACCGGCATCCTCGACAGCCACGCCTACATGCTCGCGCTGCAGGGCGACGCCGAAGCGGCCGGCGCGATGATCGCCTTCGCCGCACCGGTGCAAGGCGGCGAGCTCAGCGCCGACGGCCTGCTGCTCGACGTGGGTGGCAGCGAGCCCGGCCGCTGGCGCGTCAACACGCTGGTGAACTGCGCCGGCCTCGGCGCCCAGCAGCTCGCGACCAGCCTGCGCGGTTTCCCCGCCGAGCTGGTGCCGCCCAGCTTCTACGCCAAGGGCAATTACTTCACCCTGAGCGGCCGCGCCCACTTCAGCCGCCTGATCTACCCGGTGCCCGAAGCCGCCGGCCTCGGCGTGCACCTCACGCTCGACCTGCAAGGCCAGGCCCGCTTCGGCCCCGACGTCGAGTGGGTGGAGACGCCCCACTACCCGGTCGATCCGCGCCGCGCCGACACCTTCTACGCCGAGGTGCGCAAGTACTGGCCCGGCCTGCCCGACGGCGCGCTGCAGCCCGACTACGCCGGCATCCGGCCCAAGCTCGGCGGCCCGGGCGAAGCGGCGGCGGACTTCCGCATCGACGGGCCGGCGCTGCACGGCGTGCCGGGCCTGGTGAACCTTTTCGGCATCGAGTCGCCCGGGCTGACCGCGTCGCTCGCCATCGCCCGCCACGTGGCGGGCCTGCTGGACGCGGCATGAACCTGCGCCACCTGGACCTCAACCTGCTGGTCGTGCTCGACGCCTTGCTCACGGAGCATGGCGCCACCGCCGCGGCCCAGCGCCTGGGCGTGAGCCAGTCCACCGTCAGCTCGGCGCTGGCCAAGCTGCGCGAGCTCTTCCAGGACGAGCTCTTCGTCAAGCGCCCGCACGGCATGGAGCCCACGCCGCGTGCGCTGGAGCTGCAAGGCCCCGTGCAGGGCCTGATGCGCACCATCCGCGAAGACATCCTCTCGCGCTCGGGTTTCGACCCGGCCGCTGCCGAACGCAGCTTCGTGCTGGTCACCGGCGAGCTGGGCCAGCTCGTGTTCCTGCACCGCATCCTCGCCCGCATCCGCGCCGCCGCGCCCCGGGCCAACGTGAGGGTGCTGGCCTGCGCCGCGGCCGACCGCCAGGCGGTGCTGGAGGAGGGCCGGGCCGACCTGGCAGTGGGCTACTTCCCGCAGTTCTCAGGCGCCGACCTCTACCAGCAGCTGCTGTACTTCTCGCACCCCATGGTGTGCATCGCGCGCACCGGCCACCCGGCGCTGCTCGACGGCCAGCTCACCGCCGAGAAGTTCGCGCGCCTGGAGCACGCCGTGGTGGGCACCGAGGGCAACCACCCGCAGATCTACGAGCCGGTGCTCAAGCAGCTCGGCATCCAGCGCCGCGTGGTGGTGGAGCTGCCGGGCTTTGCCGGCACTTCGGCGCTGATCGCCGGCTCCGATCTGATCGCCATCGTGCCGGCCGCGCTGGCGCAGATCTATGCGCAGGACCGGCAGATCCAGACCTACCCCTCGCCGATCGCCTTCCCCAACTGCGACGTGAAGCAGTTCTGGCACCGCAGAGTGCACCACGACCCGGCGGTGGCCTGGCTGCGCGCGCTGATCGCCGAGGAGTTCCACGGCAGCCGGGGCGCCGCCGAGTCCCCCGCCCCGGCGGCTACTCGATCTTGATGCCCAGCTTCTGGATGTAGGCGCCCCAGCGCTCGTAGTACGTGCGGATGGCCTTCTCGAACTGCTCCGGCGTCTCGTCCACGGTGTCGGAGTACATCAGCTTCAGCGCGTCGGTAAAGGCCGCTGAGCGGCGCGCCTCGGCCATCGCCTGGCGCAGCTTGTCGGCCACCGCGGGCGGCATCTTGGCGGGGCCGAAAAAGCCGTTCCAGCTGCGCAGCTCGAAGCCCGGCAGGCCTTGCTCCAGCAGCGTGGGCAGCTCGGGCATCAGCTTGCGGCGGGTGTCGCCGGCCGAGCCGATGACGTGGATCTTGCCCTCCTTGACGAAGGCGGCCGAGGTGGCGGGCGAGTCGAACATGATCTGCACCCGGCCGGCCAGCAGGTCCTTCAGCGCGTCGGCGCTGCCCTTGTAGGGCACGTGCACCAGGTCCAGCCCCTGGTTTTGCGCCAGCACCTCGCCGTAGATGTGCGAGACGCTGCCGGTGCCGAAGGATCCGAAGCTCAGCTTGCCGGGGTTGGCCTTGGCGTAGGCCACCAGCTCCTTGGCGTTGCGCGCCGGCACCGAGGGGTGCAGCGTGAGCACCACGCCGCCGATGGTGGCGCGCGAGAGCGGCGTGAAGTCGCGGAACACGTCGTAGGGCGTCTTCAGCGTGTGCGGGTTCTGCGTCAGCGGGCCGTCGATGGTGTAGAGCAGCGTGTAGCCATCGGGTGCCGAGCGGATCAGCTCCTGCGCCGCGATCATGCCGGTGGCGCCGGGCTTGTTCTCGACGATGACGGTGACGCCCAGCGCCTTGCCCAGCTCCTGGGAAAGCACGCGGGCCTGCGTGTCGGTCGGGCCGCCGGCGGCGTAGCCCACCAGCACCCTGAGGGTCTTGCCAGCCTGGGGGAAGGCCTGCGCGAGAGCAGGCAGCGCGGGCGCGGCCAGGGCAGGCGCAGCGAGGGCGGCGAGGAAGGTGCGGCGTTGCAGCAAGTCTGTCTCCGGTCGTTATGGGTCGTCGTGGTCAGGACGGACGGCCGCCGGCCACCGTGGTTCGCACCAGGTAGCGGAACTTGCCCGGGTAGTCCGAGATGGCCTTGTGCATGCTGGCGCGGTTGTCCCAGATCAGCAACTGGTTGTTCTGCCAGCGCACGCGGCACGTGAACTCGAAGCGCGAGGTGTGCTCGTAGAGGAAGTCGAGCAGCGGCTTGCTCTCGGCTTCCGTCATGCCGTCGATGCGCTGCACGTAGACGCGGTTGACATAGAGGAACTTGCGGCCGGTGCGCGGGTGGGTGCAGACCACCGGGTGCACGTTTTCGCGGTCGCCCAGGCTGGGGTCGATGTCCTGCCTGGCGCTGCTGGCGTCGAACTTCTTGCCGCCACCGCCGTGGTAGGCGCTGCCGAAGACGCGCGTGGCGCTGTGCACCGCATTCAGCTTGCCCAGCACCTCCCGCATCGTGGGCGACAAGGCCTCGTAGGCGGCGACCATGCTCATGAAGCCGGTGTCGCCGCCAAAGGCCGGCACGTCCACCGCGCGCATGATCACGGCCGCCGGCGGGCACTCCATCCAGGTGCTGTCGGTGTGCCAGTTTTCGCCCACCACGCGACCGGTGGCCTCGGCCTCGCGGCGGATCATCTGCACGTCTTCGATGCCCTCCACGCTGTGCAGCTGGGGCAGGCGCATGTGGCTGCCGAAGCGGCGGCTGAAGGCGGCGTGCTGCTCGTGGCTGATGTCCTGGCCGGGAAAGTAGACGACCAGATACTCGTCGAAGGCCTGCCGGATCTCGGCAAAGGTGGCGTTGTCCAGCGGCTGCGAAAGGTCCACGCCGTGGATCTCGGCGCCGATCACGCCGGTGAGCGGGCGCACCTCGATGCGCTGGTAGGGGGCGGCCGGGCGGGCCGACGGGGTGTCCTGCAGGACGGCGCTCATCTTGTCTCCTTGGGTCTGGGTTCGTGGCCGACCGGCGATGGTGGCAGCGCACGGCGCACGGGGCCAGCGAAGAATGGCGATGAGGCTTATCGGGCTGGCGAATAGCGGGCGGCGGGCGCCCCGCCACCGCGCCCGCCTCAGACCCGCACGGCGGCCTCTTCGACCCGCTCGGCGTTGCCCAGGCAGGTCGCGCGGAAGGCCGCGCCAACGCGCCCGTCGGCGCCTGCGCGGCGCCAGAAAGCGACCGCCGCCCGGGCCGCGCCTCGCCAGGCGGCCGCCTGCTCCGGCAGCGGCAGGGCCGGCACGAAGGGCGGGTGGACCACCTCGCCGCCTGCCGCCGGCGCGTACAGCATGGGCAGCATGTCGTAGACGGGCGCCAGCGCCAGCGTGCGCTGCGGGCGGAAGCTCAGGTTGCCGGTGTGCATGTCGCTGTTGGCGATCAGCCGGCCGTACCACCAGAGGGTATCGACTTGAGCCACCTGCTCTTCGCTCAGCAGCGCGGGTCCCAGCGGCGCCGGCTGCGCCAGCCGGCGCGCCAGCAAGGGCCACTGCGCCGTACCGGCGCCCAGCAGCGCCGCGTCCAGCGTGCCCAGGCTCACCAGCGGGCTGCGGCCGAAGTCGCCGTGGCGGTCGAAACGCTCGCTCTCCAGGAAGGTGCGGCCACCATGCTGCACGATGCGGCTGGCGGCAACGGGCATCGCCAGTACGTCGCTGAGCGTCTGCAACGCGATGTGTTCACACACCAGCAGGTCAGCCCAGCGCTGCACCGTGGGCGAGCCATCGGCGCCGGAGAACTTGACGATCACGTGCGGCGTGCGGGCGCCCTCCAGGGCGCGACGCGCGGTGAACTTGGGAAACTCGCCGGCCGCGCTGGAGCCCGGAGCGCCGCCGGCCATGGCCTGTTCGGCCAGCGCGAGATAGGCCGGGCCGAGCGCGTCCTCAGTCAGCGGTTGCTCGGCGCCCAGGGTGCCGGCCTGCCAGCGTTCAAACGCGACCACGCCGACCACCAGGTCGCCCGGGGTGTCCGAGCCTGCCTGGGTGAGGGCCAGCAGCACCTGGTCGTCCGACCACTCGCGCGGGTCGGGTGGCAACTGCAACGCCGCATGGTGCTGCCGCGCGAACTGCCGCCCCATGTAGCCCTGCGGCCTCATGTCGGCCAACGGATAGGGCAGGCCCGGCCACCAGCCGCCGTGCACCGGCTCGGGCAGGGGCCACACGGCAGGGTCGAGCGGCAGCCAGCTGCCTTCCGGAGCCACCAGCGCGAGGCTGCCGGTGCTGCGCGCGCGGCCTTGCGGGTCGATGGCGTAGACCGGCAAGTCAGACAGGTCGCCACGCAGGCCGCGCCGCGCCGCATAGCGCCGCCGCCGCGCTTCGCCCACCGCCAAGACTTGCGGCGCGTGCTGCTTCAACATGCGCAGCGCAGTGGCTGCGCTCACCCCCAGCGCTTGCGCCAGCGCCGGTGCGCTGGTAGGCCCCAGGCGGCGCAGCACGGGCAGCAATCTATCGCGATAAGAGCTCAGACCAGTGAACATGTGATTTGATTCTTGACGAGATTCTCTCAAGAAAATATCAAATGAAACAATAGCTTAAGCTTATCGCCTCTTGCAGCATGAAGCGATTACCGGCGGAATTACCGATGAGATTACCGCAAGCAAACCGAAAGTGCACCGCTTACGCCAGGTAGTCGTGAACCACCGTCCCCAGCCCCAGCGTCAGGTCGCTCATGATGTGCGTGCCCGAGATCACCTCCAGCACCGGCAGTTGGGCCACCGGCGCGAGCGCGTGCTGGAAGAGTTCCAGTGCGGCCGGGCCGGTCCAGGCGCCCTTCACGGTGATGTCCTCCATGAAGTAGCGCACCAGCTCGCAGATGCGCGCGCTGCCATCGACGTGCGGGATGATCTTGAGCAGGTAGTTGGGCGCCTGCAGCGACTTCAGCACCGCCCCGGTGTCCAGCGCGCGGTGCTTGTAGCCCATGGTGGCGGTGGCCACGCGCACCGAGCCGTAGTCCAGCGTACCCAGCAGCGTGTCGATCTCCACCTTGAGCGTCGGCGAGGCCAGCTTCTTCGGGAAGCCCCAGAGCTCGCGGCCGCCGGCGATCGGGCCCTCGTCGTTCAGGTACATCGAGTGCACATAGCCGCCGGCCACGCCCTCGAAGGTGACGGGGATGACCTGACCGGTCTCGGTGTAGTCGCCAAAGCCGGTCGAGTCCGGCATGCGGATGAACTCGTACTTGACGATGGGCTCGGTGAGCTGCAGCGGCTCCGGCACCACGGCGCGCAAGGCGTCGGGGTCGGTGCGGTAGGCAATGATCAGGAACTCGCGGTTGACGAACCGGTAAGGCCCGGGCGGAAAGGCCGGGCTGGTCAGCGGCATCGCAAAGGCGCTGCGTCTTACGTCTTCGATCTTCATGGAGGCTCCCGGAGTGGAGCGGCCACGATAGCGAGCCGATGTTGGCGCTTTGTATCTGCCGACGCCCCGGGCCGGGCCGATCAGCTCGCCGGCGGCCAGACCACCGGGAACAGCGCATGCGCCATCGGCGCGCCGTCCGGCAGCTGCTCCCGCAGCCCCTCGAACTCCGGCGAGGTGCGCCAGGCCCGCGGCGCATGCACCATGTCGTCGCCCAGGTAGCGCGCGCTGAAGACGCGCCGCCGCCGGCCCGGCTCGACGCCGCGGCTGGCGTGCAGCGTGAGCATGTGGAAGGCCACCAGGTCGCCCGGCTCCAGCGCCCAGCCCAGCACGCGCGCCTGCATCTCGGGCGCTTCCATGTCCGGGATGTCGGCCAGCGAGCCCTCGGGGAACCACTTGGCCTGCTGCGACTGGAAGGTGCGCGGCATCAGCCACGGCCCGCGGTGCGAGCCGCCCAGAAACTCCAGCGTGGCCGTGCGGCTGACCGGGTCCACCGGGATCCAGAAGCTCACGCCCTGAGCCCCGGCCACGTTGTAGTAGGGCTGGTCCTGGTGCCACGGCGTGGGCGTCGTGGTGCCGGCCTCTTTCACCAGCAAGTGGTCGTGGTAGAGCCGCACGGTCTCGCTGCGCATCAGCTGCGCGGCGATGGCCGGCAACCGCGAGCGCTTCAGGATGGCCTCGTAGTCGGCCAGGCGCTGCCAGTTGCAGAAGTCTTCGAAGAAGCGGCCGCGGTCGCCGGCCAGCGTGGCTTCGGCGGCGAGCGGGCCGGGCGCCGCCAGATTGGCCTCGATACCCCGCTCC
>DATHWJ010000178.1:0-17894 GCA_035460745.1 Ideonella sp.
CCAGCCACGAGACGAACTGCGACCACGACTGGATCAGCGCCCAGCGCTGCAGGCCGCGGCCGGTCATCTTGAGTTCGGTGATCTCCATCGCCGGCCTTCAACACGCGGACAGGATGCTGGGCCAGCCTTCGGCCTCGCGGACCTGCCCCAGCAGGTGCGTCACCGCGCGCTCGTTGGTGAAGTCCAGGTGGCTGGTGGCCTCGTAGAGCGCCGGCACCGAGGGCTGTTCGGCGACGCCGGCCTTGCGAGTCGCTGAACCCCACACGCCAAAGGCCAGCAGCGGTGCCGCGAAGCACAAGGCCGTCAAGGCGACCGCGGTGGAGCTGAGCTTGCGTGCGATCCGGATGCCGCCCAGCCGAGTAGTGGACTGGGCTTCAACGGCTTCAGGACGGAACAGGAGTGGCGGAGCCATAAATCGATAACAACGATCCATTTGATGGATTTGCTATCGAATTTATCTGCGCTCCCTTGACCGGCCCGCAAGCAACCAAAGCGCCAAAGGTCTCAAGTCCGCAAGCGAGCTAACTCCTCAACTGCTCCCGCAGCTTCCCCCCCAGCTCCGGCCGCTCCTTGAAGGGATCGCTCGGGTTGCGCTGCCCCATCACGTCCTCCAGACGGGTCTGCACCGCGGCCAGTGCTTGCGGGTGGCTGAAGATGTAGAAGCGCCGTTCGCGCAAGGCGTCGAAGACCAGCCGGGCCACGTCGGCCGCTGTGAGCTTGCCGCTGTTGACGGCCTTGTCGGTCATCGCCTGCGAGATCAGCTGGCTCTTCGTCGGCAGCGGGGCGGGTGAAGCGGCGGCGTCGGCCGGCCGGTTGCGGTGGCTCTGGTGGATGCCGGTGGGCACAAAGTAGGGGCACAGCACGCTGGCATGGACCTGGTCGGTCACCAGCGACAAGTCCTGGTAGAGCGTTTCGCTCAAGGACACCACCGCGTGCTTGCTGACGTTGTAGACACCCATGTTGGGTGGGTTCAGCAGGCCGGCCATCGACGCGGTGTTGACTATGTGGCCCTCGTAGGCCGGGTCGGCCGCAGCGGCCTCCAGCATCATGGGCGTGAAGACGCGCACACCGTGGGCCACGCCCATCAGGTTGACGCCGATGACCCAGGCCCAATCCTTCGCGCTGTGCTCCCAGATCAGGCCGCCCGCGCCGACGCCGGCGTTGTTGAAGACGAAGTGCGGGGCGCCGAAGCGCGCCAGCGTGGCGGCGCCCAGCGCATCGACCTCGGTCGCCTGGGCCACGTCGAGACGGAAGGGCAGCACCTGCGCGCCCAGGCGGCTCACCTCGGCCGCGGCGGCGTCGAGTGCGTCCGGCTGCACGTCGGCCATCACGATGTTCATGCCTTCGCGCGCGGCGATGCGCGAGGCCTCCAGGCCGAAGCCCGAGCCCGCGCCGGTGATGACCGCGGTGCGGCCCTGGAAGCTCTTCATCGGTGTCTCCGTGTCGTGGTGGTGCGCGGGCCAGCGTGGCTCAGGCCGCTGCCTTGAGCTGGAAGCCGATGCGGGGGAAGTGCACGTGCACGGTGCCGGCGCGCTCGTCGTCGCGCTCGATCACCACCTCGTCGGCGCTCAGGCCGACGAGCCGGCCGGGCACCAGGTCGCAGCCGTAGTCCGTGGCATTGACGGTGACGCGGGCACCTGCTTCGAAGCCCAAGCCGGGCTCGACCTGGCTGGCGGCGAAGCGCCCGGCGGCACCTTCGGTGAGCGCAATCGCCAAGGCCTCGGAGGCCTCCATCGGTGCCGCCTCGCCATGGCCGAAGGCCGCCACCCGCTCGTACCAGGCCGCGAGCTGGCCAAACGGCGCCAGCACGCCGGCCACCGGCACCGCGCGGCGGACGAACCACACCGCATGCGCCGCCGAGAAGTCGGCGATGCTGGCCGTGCTGCCCAGCAGGAAGGCGCGCCCGTCGCCGAGCTGCGCCTCGAGCCAGCCCAGGCAGGTCTGCAGCTGTGCCGTCAGGTCGGCCAGGCCCAGCCGCCGGAAGCCCGGGTTCATCGCGGCGCGGTCGGCGGCGAAGCCCTTCAGCAGCTCGGGCGTGGCGCCTTCGATCAGGTAGGGCGCCGAGGCCGGCTGCAGCGCATACGGGATGGCCAGCCAGAACAGCGCCGTGTCGGCCCACTGCGCCAGCATCTGCGCCGCCCCGCCGGCCTCGCGCGGGTACAGCGCCGGCGTGGGCTGCAGACGCTCCAGCACCCGTGCGATCAGCGCGGTGTCGTTGTAGACATCAGCCCCGATCTGCAGAAAGGGCGTGCGGCGGTAGCCGCCGGTGAGGGCCACCACGTCGGGCTTGGGCATCGCGATGGGCACCGTGACGCCGCGCCACGCCAGCCCCTTGAAACCGAAGATCAGCCGGATCTTCTCGGAGAACGGCGAGCCGGCGTAGTGGTGGAGTATCAGGTCGCTGATCGGCATGGTGCTTGCCCTCGATGGAGTGGTCGGTGCTTCATGGCCGCCGCAGCATCTCGATGTGCGGGATGTTGTCTTCCAGATAGGTCTCGCCCACCGGCTCGAAGCCGAACTCGCCGTAGAACTTGGCGAGGTGAGCCTGGGCGCTGATGCGTATGCCCTGCCCCGGCCAGGCCGCCAGGCAGCGTTGGACGCCCTCGCCCACCAGCACCCGGCCCAGCCCGCTGCCGCGCACCTTCGGGTCGTTGACGACGCGGCCCAGCGAGGGCTCCTCGTACTTGATGCCCGGGTCGACCACGCGCAGGTAGAGCATCAGCTCGCCTTGCGCATTGCGGCCCAGCAGGTGGCTGCTTTGCTGGTCGACGCCATCGAGGTCCAAGTAGGGGCAGTCCTGCTCGAGGATGAAGACCCGGGCCCGCAGGTTCAGCAGCTCGTAGAGGCTTTGCAGGGACAGGCCCTCGAAGCGCGTGCAGCTCCATTGCATCCCCATCACGGCGCTCGCCGCCTCGCCCGCCACCGTGTTCACCAGCGCGCTCAAACCAGCTTCACCAGTTGTTTGCCGAAGTTCCTGCCCTTCAGCAGGCCGAGGAAGGCCTCGGGTGCCGAGGCCAGGCCCTGCGAGACCGTCTCGCGGTATTTGAGCTTGCCGGTGGCCACCAGTGTGCCCAGCTCCTTCAGCGCCTCGGGCCACAGGCCCATGTGCTCGCTGACGATGAAGCCCTCGAGCTTCAAGCGGTTGGTGAGCAGCAGCTGCGGGTGCAGCATGGGGATGGGCTCGCCGTTGTAGCCCGAGATCATGCCGCACAGCGCGATGCGGCCGAAGGCGTTCATGCGCAGCATCACCGCATTGAGCACCATGCCGCCGACGTTCTCGAAGTAGCCGTCTATGCCCTGCGGGCAGGCCTCCTTCAGCGCGGTGGAGAGCGCCTTCAGGTCGGCATGCGCCTTGTAGTCGATGCAGGCGTCGAAGCCCAGCTCGCTCACCACCTGGGCGCACTTCTCAGGCCCGCCGGCGATGCCGACGACCCGGCAGCCGCGCACCTTGGCGAGCTGGCCCACCGCGCCGCCCACCGCACCGCTGGCCGCGCTGACCACCACGGTTTCACCAGCCTTGGGCTGGATGATCTGGGTCAGGCCATACCAGCCCGTCACCCCCGGCATGCCCACCGCGCCGAGGTAGGCCGAGAGGGGGATGCGCGAGGTGTCGACCTTGGTGAGCACGCCGCGCTGCATCGCATCGACGAGCTGGTACTCCTGCCAGCCGGCAAAGCCCACCACCGAGTCGCCGACGCTGAAGCCGGGGTTGCGCGAGGCGGCCACGACGCCCGCGGTGCCGCCCAGCATCACCTGCCCCAGCGGCTGCGGCGCCGCGTAGCTCTTGCTCTCGTTCATGCGGCCGCGCATGTAGGGGTCGAGGCTGAGGTAGTGGTTCTTCACCAGCACCTGGCCGTCGGCCAGGTCGCCGGCGGCCGGCACCGGGCTGTCGACGAGCTGGAAGTTGGCGGCGCTCGGCTCGCCCTCGGGGCGGGAGTGCAGCAGGATCTGGTGGTTGATGTCGCTCATGAGAGTCTCCTGGGTCTGGGCGTGCGGGTGAATGTGCAGCGGCGGGCTTCAGCCGGCCGCCGCCGCGTCTGCGCGTGGGCGCAGGTACTTGAAGGTGCCGGTCGCGTGAGCGCAGAGCTCGCCCGCGCCGTTCAGCACCGAGGCTTCGCAGAAGGCCGTGCCGCGGGTGTGGTGCAGCACCTTGCCCAGCGCGCGCAAGGCGCCCTGGGCTGGCCGCATGAAGCTGGTCTTCATCTCGATGGTGGCCATGCCCAGGCGGTCGCCGGGGTCGTCCTGGCCGGCCACGCGCGCGGCCTGCGCCATCGCCACGTCGAGCAAGGTCATCAGCAGCCCGCCATGGGCCACGTGCCAGGAGTTGCTGTGGGCCTCGATGACGTCGATGCGCAACTCGGCCTGGCCGTCGCCGCAGCTGTGCAGTTGCAAGCCCAGCGTCTCGACAAAGGGAATGTGAACGGGAAAAGGAATGCTCATGCCACCGAGTCTAGAACCAGGCTTCGTCCATGTCGCGGCAGACCGGCTCGCGCTCCGCCACCACGCCCAGCCAGGCCTCGATCTTGGGCAGCTCGTAGGCAAAGAAGTAGCGCATCGCGCTGCGGGCGCCCTCGCGCTGCGCCTCGCTGCGGCTCTCCCTGGCGGCCAGCGCCACGTCCAGCCACACCCAGGCCAGCACCACGTGGCCGAAAGCCTGCAGGTAGGGCGTCGCGTTGGCCAGCGCGTCTTCCGGCACGCCGGTCGCCCAGGCCGACTTGGTGGCCGAGCCCAGCCGCTGCAGCGCGCCGCCCAGCGCATTGGCCTGTTGCGCGAAGCCCTCGACATGGCCGGCGCGCGAGACCGTGGCATCGACGCGCGCGGCCAGCAGCTTCAGCCCCGCGCCGCCCTGCATCACCACCTTGCGGCCCAGCAGGTCCAGCGCCTGGATGCCGTGCGTGCCCTCGTGGATCATGTTGAGGCGGTTGTCGCGCCAGTACTGCTCCACCGGATAGTCGCGCGTGTAGCCGTAGCCGCCCAGCACCTGGATCGCCAGGCTGTTTGCCTCCAGGCACCACTCGCTGGGCCAGCTCTTGGCGATGGGCGTCAGCATCTCCAGCAGCAGCCTGGCCTCGGCGGCGGCCTCGGGCTCGCCGGTGTGCAGCTCGTCCACCAGGCGTGCGCAGTACAGCGCCAGCGCCAGGCCGCCCTCGCAGTAGCTCTTCTGCGCCAGCAGCATGCGCTTCACGTCGGCGTGCCGGATGATGGGCACCTGGGGCTGGGCGGCGTCCTTGCCCTGCGCGGTGAGGGGCCGGCCCTGCGGGCGGCCGCGCGCGTAGTCGAGGCTGGCATCAAAGCCCGCCATGCCCAGCATCGCCGCGCCCAGGCCCACGGCGATGCGGGCCTCGTTCATCATGTGGAACATGCAGCGCAGCCCCTCGCCGGGCAGGCCGACGAGGTAGCCCAGCGCGCCGGCTTCGCCACGCACCGGGAACCGGCCCTCGCCAAAGTTCAGCAGCGTGTTCGGGATGCCGCGGTAGCCCAGCTTGTGGTTCAGCCCGGCCAGCGCCACGTCGTTGCGCTCGCCGGTGAGGCGGCCGTTCACATCCACCAGCTTCTTGGGCACGATGAACAGCGAGATGCCGCGCGTGCCGGGCACCAGCCGGCCGTCGGCCCCGGGGATCTTGGCCAGCACCAGGTGCACGATGTTCTCGGTCAGCTCGTGCTCGCCGTTGCTGATCCACATCTTGTGGCCACGCAGCCGGAAGCGCGGGCCCAGCGGGTCGTCGGCAGACTCGGGGCCGTCCGGCAGCGCGCGGGTCGTGATGTCCGACAGGCTGGAGCCGGCCTGCGGCTCGCTCAGGCACATGGTGCCGAACCAGCGGCCAGCGAACTCCTGCCTGGCGAAGACCTCGCGCTGCAGCGGCGTGCCATGCGCCATCAGCAGGTTGGCGTTGCCGCTGGTGAGCATGCCGCCGCCGCCCAGGCCTGTGCCGGCCTTGGCGAAGAAGCCGTGCGCCGCCATCTCGACCACGCAGGGCAGTTGCAGCCCGCCCATCTCGTAGTCCTGCGCCGCCGCCAGCATGCCCGACTCGACGTAGGCGCGCGCCGCGGCATGGCTGGCCTCGGGCAGCACCACCTTCTCGCCGTCGAAGAACGGCTCCTGCGTGTCGGCCAGCCGGTTGAAGGGCGCAAACTTCTCGCGCGCTATGCGCTCGCAGGTGTCCAGCACCTGGCCGAAGGTCTCGCGGCTGTGGTCGGCAAAGCGCGGCCGGGTGAGCAGCTCGTCGGTGCGCAGCCAGTCGTGCAGCAGAAAGTCCAGCAAGGCACGCATGGTTTCAGCCGCCGTTCGGCTCGCCAAGCTTGGCGATCGTGCCCTGCCCCAGGGCGCAGAGCTTCTCGGTGCCGCCGTCCACCGTGTAGACCTCGCAGCGGCACACCGCCTGCGCCCGGCCCACGCTCTCGGCGCGAGCCCGCACGACCAGGCGCTCGCCGGTGGCCGGCCGCACGTAGTTGAGCTTGTACTCCGCCGTCACCACCGGCACGCGCAGCGCGGTGCCGCCGGCGAAGGTCAGCGCGTTGTCCGCCAGGTAGCTGACGATGCCGCCGTGCGCGAAGCCGTTCTGCTGCTTGTGCTCGGGCCGCAGCACCAGCCACAGCTCCACCTTGCCGGGCTCCAGCGCGGCCAACTGGGCGCCCAGCAGCACGCTGAACGGCTGCTTGACGAGGATGTCCCGGCCCATTTGCAGGAAGGCCTCGGGAGAGACGGTGACGGCCTCGGCCATGGTCAGAGCACCTCGAAGATGCCGGCGGCGCCCATGCCGCCGCCTATGCACATCGTCACGCAGACCCGCTTGGCGCCGCGGCGCTTGCCTTCGATCAGGGCATGGCCGGTCAGGCGCTGGCCCGAGACGCCGTAGGGATGGCCGACCGCGATCGCGCCGCCGTTGACGTTGAGCCTGTCCATCGGGATGCCCAGGGTGTCGGCGCAGTACAGCACCTGCACCGCGAAAGCCTCGTTGAGCTCCCACAGGTCGATGTCGGCCACCGTCAGCCCCAGCCGCTTCAAGACCTTGGGCACCGCGAAGACCGGGCCTATGCCCATCTCGTCGGGCTCGCAGCCGGCCACCGCAAAGCCGAGGAAACGGCCCAGCGGCTTCAGCCCCTTCTGCTGCGCATAGGTCTCGCTGACGACCACGCAGGCGCCACCGCCGTCGCTGAACTGGCTGGCATTGCCGGCCGTGATCAAGCCGCCCGGCAGCGCGCTGCGCAGGTCCTTGATGCCCTCGTAGGTGGTGCCGGCGCGCAGACCCTCGTCCACGCTGACGGTGACCTGCTTGCTGCGCAGCCCCAGCGTCTTGTCGGCCACGCCGGCCGTCACGGTGATGGGCGCGATCTCGTCGTTGAACTTGGCCGCAGCCTGCGCCGCGCAGGCGCGCTGCTGGCTTTGCGCGCCGTAGTGGTCCATGCGCTCGCGGGCGATGCCATAGCGCTTGGCCACCATCTCGGCGGTCTGCAGCATGTTCCAGTAGATCTCAGGCTTGTGGTCCTTCAGCCAGGGGTCGTGGATCATGTGGCGGTTGGCCTCCTGCTGCACGCAGGAGATGCTCTCCACGCCGCCCGCCACATAGACATCGCCCTCGCCGGCGACGATGCGCTGGGCGGCCATCGCAATGGTCTGCAGGCCGCTGGAGCAGAAGCGGTTGATCGTGACGCCGGAGACCGTCACCGGCAGGCCGGCGCGCAGTGCGATCTGGCGCGCGATGTTGCTGCCGGTGGCGCCCTCGGGCGTGGCGCAGCCCATCAGCACGTCTTCGACGGCGCCGCCCTCGATGCCGGCGCGCTCGAGCGCCGCGGCCACCGCGTGGCCGCCCAGCGTGGCGCCGTGAGTCATGTTGAAGGCGCCCTTCCAGCTCTTGGCCAGGGGGGTGCGGGCGGTGGACACGATGACGGCGTTGGTCATGGCTGCTCCGGGTTCGGTGAGAGGTGGGTGTGGGCCGGCGAGCGCGCGGTCAGCTGAAGCTCTTGCCTTCGGCCGCGAGCTGGGCGAGCAGCGGCGCCGGCTGCCAGAAGGCCGCGTCGTCCAGCGGATTGGCCGCGAAGCGCTTCATCGTGTGCACCACCTTGTACAGGCCCACCGTGTCGGCATAACACATCGGCCCGCCGCGGTGCAGCGGGAAGCCGTAGCCGGTGAGGTAGACCATGTCGATGTCGGACGCGCGGTTGGCGATGCCCTCGGCCAGCAGCTGCGCGCCCTCGTTGACCAGCGAATAGACCAGCCGGTGCACGATCTCGTCGTCGCCGATCTTGCGCGGCGCGATGCCGAGCTCGGCCCGGTGTTTTTCTATCATCTCGTTGACCAGCGGGCTCGGGATCGCGTCGCGCTGGCCGGCGACGTAGTCGTACCAGCCGGCCCCCGTCTTCTGGCCGAAGCGGCCCATCTCGCACAGCAGGTCGGCGGTCTTGCTGTAGCGCAGCCCGGGCGTTTCCAGGTAGCGCCGCTTGCGGATGTACCAGCCCACATCGTTGCCCGCCAGGTCGCCCATGCGGAAGGGGCCCATCGCAAAGCCGAACTTCTCCACCGCCTTGTCCACCTGCGCCGGCGTGCAGCCCTCCTCCAGCAGGAAGCCGGCCTGGCGCGAGTACTGCTCGATCATGCGGTTGCCGATGAAGCCGTCGCAGACGCCAGAGACCACGCAGGTCTTCTTGATCTTTTTGCCGAGCTGCATCACGGTGGCCAGCACGTCCTTGGCGGTCTTTTCGCCGCGCACCACCTCCAGCAGCCGCATCACGTTGGCCGGGCTGAAGAAGTGGGTGCCGATCACGTCCTGCGGGCGTTTCGTGAAGGCGGCGATGCGGTTCAGGTCCAGCGTGGAGGTGTTGCTCGCGAGGATGGCGCCGGGCTTCATCACCGCGTCGAGCTGCTCGAAGACGGCCTGCTTGACAGCCATGTCCTCGAACACGGCCTCGATGACCATGTCGGCGTCGCCGATCTCGGCATAGCTGAGCGTGGTGGAGAGCAGTGCGATGCGCTGCTCGTAGCGGTCCATCTTCAGCTTGCCCTTCTTGACCTGGGCTTCGTAGTTCTTGCGGATGGTCGCGACGCCGCGGTCCAGTGCCTCCTGCTTCATCTCCAGCATCACCACCGGGATGCCGGCGTTCAGGAAGTTCATCGCGATGCCACCGCCCATGGTGCCGGCGCCGATGACGGCGATCCTGGCAATCGGCCGCACCGGCGTGTCCTCGGGCACGTCGGGGATCTTGCTGGCGGCGCGCTCGGCGAAAAAAGCATGGCGCAGCGCCTTGCTCTCGGGCGTGAACATCAGCGCGGTGAAGATCTCGAACTCGTGCTGCCGGCCGGCGTCGAAGGGCATGGTCAGCGCGGCCTGCACCGCGTCGACGCAGCGCTCGGGCGCCGGGAAGTTCTTGGCCATCGCCTTCACGGTGTTGCGGGCAAACTGGAAGTAGGCGTCGGCGTTGGGGTGGGTGGCCTTCAGGTGGCGCACCAGCGGCAGCGGGCGCGCCTCGGCGATCTCGGCCGCGAAGGCCACGGCACCGGCGAGCAGGTCGCCTTCGATCAGGCGGTCGAAGAGTTTCTGGCCCGGCAGCGAGGCCAGCAGCTCGCTCTTCACCGGCTCGCCGCTGACGATCATGTTCAGCGCGGTCTCCACGCCCAGCACGCGCGGCAGGCGCTGCGTGCCGCCGGCCCCGGGCACCAGCCCGATCTTGACCTCCGGCAGGCCGACGTTCGCGCCCGGCGACGCGACCCGGTAGTGGCAGCCCAGCGAGAGCTCCAGCCCGCCGCCCATGCACACGCTGTGGATGGCCGCGACGACCGGCTTGCTGCTGGTCTCGACCAGCTCGATCAGCGTCAGCAGGTTGGGCTCGGCGAGCGCCTTGGGCGAACCGAACTCCTTGATGTCGGCGCCGCCGGAAAACGCCTTGCCGGCCCCCGTGATCACCACGGCCTTGACGGCCGCGTCGGCCTGCGCCCGCTCCAGCCCCTCGGCCACCGCGCGGCGCGTCTCGAAGCCGAGGCCGTTGACGGGCGGGTTGTTCAGCGTGATGACGGCCACCGGGCCGTGGAGGTCGTAGCTGGCGCTCATGAGGCGGTCCCTTGTGAAAGCGATGGCGGGAGTGGCGAGCGGCGCTCACCGCATGCTGGCGGCCGGGCGGCTTGGGGCCGCGGCAGCACAAAAGCACGATCGTTCGATTCTAGGCAGCGGCCGTCGCGCGATCATGTCTCTGCAGTGACAGGCGCGGACCCGGGCAAACACCGGCTTGGCGGTTGCGGCTGCTTACATCGGGCTCGATGCGGCGCCTGAGCCGATACACCGAGTCATGCGTACCGGGCGCGAGCGGTGCTTACTCGGTCACGTAGTCGGGGTGCCGCGCGCTGATTTCTTCGACCTGGCCCAGCGTGCCCGAGAGGTGCTCGCGCAGCCGGGCCTGGGCGGCGTCGGGATCGCCCTTGGCGATGGCGTCGACGATGCGGCGGTGGTCGCGCACGACGGCCTGGGTCTTGCCGGCCTGCGGCAGGTGCAGGCGGCGCAGGCGGTCCACGTGGCCGCTGAGGCGGCGCACCAGCGCGAAGAGCTCGGGCACGCCGGCGGCCTCGTACATCATGCGGTGGAAGGCCTGGTCGGCGGCGACGAATTCGCCGTAGTGGTCGCTGCCGCTGTCGCTGCCCATCACGGCGGCCTGGAGGTCGACCTGGGCGCGCAGCCTGGCCACCAGCTTGGGGTCCACGGTGGTGGCCAGCGTGCGCACCACCTCGGCTTCTATCGCCTTGCGCAGAAAGTGGGCCTGCCGGGCCGAGCTCAGGTTGATGCGGCTGACCACCGTCGCGTGCTGCGGGAAGATGTCCACCAGGCCCTCTTCGCCGAGCTTGATCAGCGCGTCGCGGATGGGCGTCTGGCTGAGGCCGAACTGTTCGGCGAGCTCGGCACGCGAGAGCACGGTGCCGGGCTCCAGTTCCAGCGAGAGGATGAGCTCGCGCAGCTTCTCGAACACCTGCGGGGCAGCGTGGCGAGAGCGGTCCAGCCGGGTGGGACGAAGCTTGACTGGGATCGACATGAGGGGAATTCTAGTGGGGATGTCACCCATTGATCCACTAATGTATTAGTGCTTTAATGCGCAGCATGGCCCACCCCGACTCCGCCACCGCCACTGCCGGCTCCCTTCCCGCCCACACGTCCACGCCGGCCACCGCACCCGAGCGGCTCGCCTACGCCTCGCTGCGCAGCGCCCGCTGGTTTGCGCCCGACGACCTGCGCAGCTTCGGCCACCGCTCGCGCATGATGCAGATGGGCTATGCGCCGGCGGACTGGGTGGGCAAGCCGCTGATCGCGATCGTCAACACCTGGTCCGACATCAACCCCTGCCACGGCCACTTCAAGCAGCGCGTCGAGGACGTCAAGCGCGGCATCTTCCAGGCCGGCGGCTTCCCCATCGAGCTGCCGGCGATCTCGCTGGCGGAGGCTTTCGTCAAGCCCACCACCATGCTCTACCGCAACATGCTGGCGATGGAGACCGAGGAGCTGCTGCGCAGCCACCCGGTCGACGGCGCGGTGCTGATGGGCGGCTGCGACAAGACCACGCCGGGCCTGCTGATGGGCGCGATCAGCGCCGGCCTGCCCTGCATCTACCTGCCCGCCGGGCCCATGCTGCGCGGCAACCACAAGGGCCAGGTGCTGGGCTCGGGCTCCGACGCCTGGAAGCTCTGGGACGAGCGCCGCGCCGGCAAGCTCGACGCCGCCGCGTGGCTGGGTGTCGAGGGCGGCATCGCACGCAGCCACGGCACCTGCATGACCATGGGCACCGCCGCCACGATGATGGGCATCGCCGAGGCGATGGGCATGACGCTGCCGGGCGCTTCGGCCATCCCCGCACCCGACGCCAACCACGTGCGCATGGCCGCGGAGAGTGGGCGCCGCATCGTCGAGATGGTGTGGCAGGGCGAGACGCCGCAGCGCCTGCTGAGCCGCGCGTCGTTCGACAACGCCATCGTCGTCGCGATGGCGATGGGCTGCTCGACCAATGCCATCGTGCACCTGGTGGCGATGTCGCGCCGCGCCGGCGACGCCTGCGCGGTGACGCTGGACGACTTCGACCGCGCCAGCCGCGAGGTGCCGGTGCTGGCCAACATCCGGCCCAGCGGCGACACCTACCTGATGGAAGACTTCTACTACGCCGGCGGCCTGCCCGGCCTGATGACGCGGCTCACCGGCCACCTGCAGTTGCAGGCCCGCACGGTCTCGGGCCACACGCTGGGCGAAGACCTGGCCGGCGCCGGCGTCTACAACGACGACGTGATACGCCCGCTGGACAAGCCCATCTACGCCGAGGGCGCGCTGGCCGTGCTGCGCGGCAATCTGGCGCCCGGCGGCGCGGTGATGAAGCCCAGCGCCTGTGCGCCGCACCTGCTGAAGCACACCGGCCCGGCGCTGGTCTTCGACGACTACCCGAGCATGAAGGCCGCCGTCGAGGACGAGACCCTGGACGTCACCGCCGAGCACATCCTGGTGCTGCGCAACGCCGGCCCGCAAGGCGGCCCCGGCATGCCGGAGTGGGGCATGCTGCCCATCCCCGCCAGGCTGGTGAGGCAGGGGGTGCGCGACATGCTGCGCCTGTCCGACGCGCGCATGAGCGGCACCAGCTACGGCGCCTGCATCCTGCACTGCGCGCCCGAGGCCTACGTGGGCGGGCCGCTCGCGCTGGTGCGCAGCGGCGACCTGATCAGCGTCGACGTGCCGGCCCGCCGCATCCACCTCGAAGTGAGCGACGACGAGCTGGCCCAGCGCCGCGCCGCCTGGGTGCCGCCGCCGGCGCGCTTCGAGCGCGGCTACGGCTGGATGTTCAGCCGCCACATCCTGCAGGCCGACCATGGCTGCGACTTCGACTTCCTCGAAACCCAGTTCGGCGCCGCCGTGCCCGAGCCCGACATCTTCTGACGCGCCCCGCGCGAGAAAGCTTATCCCCGATGAAACCAGGCACCCGAGACCAGCTGACCCGCGTCAGCACCGCGACGCTGTGCACCGCCCTCTTCAAGCGCGGCCTGCACCACCAGTTCATCCAGAACGTGCAGCCGCTCAACCCCGGCCTGCCCAACATGGTGGGCGAGGCCTACACGCTGCGCTACATCCCGGCGCGGGAAGACCTGAACCCGATCACGGTGTTCCAGGACCGCCAGCACCCGCAGCGCGTCGCGGTCGAGGAATGCCCGCCCGGCGCCGTGCTGGTGATCGACAGCCGCAAGGACGCCCGCGCCGCTTCGGCCGGCGGCATCCTGGTCGCGCGGCTGATGAAGCGCGGCGTCGCCGGCGTGGTCACCGACGGCGGCTTCCGCGACTCGCCCGACATCGCCAAGCTGCCCTTCCCCGCCTACCACCAGCGCCCCTCCGCGCCCACCAACCTGACGCTGCACCAGGCCATCGCGATCAACGAGCCCATAGGCTGCGGCGACGCCCCGGTCTTCCCCGGCGACGTGGTCGTCGGCGACGCCGAGGGCGTGATCGTGATCCCCGCCGGCATCGCCGACGAGGTCGCCGCCGAGGCCACCGAGATGACCGCCTTCGAGGACTTCGTCACCGAGCAGGTGATGGCCGGCCGCTCCATCGTCGGCCTCTACCCGCCCACCGACGAACAGGCCCGCAGCGACTTCGCCGCCTGGCGGGTGCGCACTTCGCGCTGAAGACCGTCGCGCGGCGGCCCGCCCGCGCCGCGCTCGCCGATCGACCCGGCATATCACAACCACCCTGGAGACACCGACATGCAACGCCGCAGCTTCCTCACCGCCACCGCCGGCGGCTTCGCCCTCGCCGCCACCGGCCCCAGCGCCTTCGCGCAGGCGACCGACTGGCCCGCCGCCAAGCCCATCACCTACGTCGTGCCCTTCACGGCAGGCGGCTCGACCGACGTGGTTGGGCGGACCGTCAGCGAGAAGCTGCAGGCGGCCCTGAAGCAGACCGTGGTGGTCGACAACAAGCCCGGCCAGGGCGGTGCCATCGGCGCCTCGTTCGTCGCCAAGTCGCCGGCCGACGGCTACACGCTCTTCGGCGGCACCATCAGCACCCACGCGATCAACGCCAGCCTCTACAAGAACCTCAGCTACGACCCTGTCAAGGACTTCGAGCCGGTCTGCCTGGTGGCCTACCTGCCCAACGTGCTGCTGGTCGACCCCAGCCTGGGCGTCAACAGCGTGGCCGAGCTGATCGCGCTGCTGAAGAAGGACGAGAAGAAGCGCACTTTCGCCTCGTCGGGCGCCGGCACCTCCACCCACCTGGCCGGCGAGATGTTCGCCGACCTGATCGGCGTGCCGCTCGCGCACATCCCCTACAAGGGCACGCCGCCGGCGATGGTGGACGTCTCGTCGGGCCAGGTCACCTTCATGTTCGACCAGATGACGGCCGCGCTGCCGCTGCTGCAGGCCGGCAAGCTCAAGCTGCTCGCGGTGACCACCGGCCAGCGCATCGCGCTCTCGCCCAACACGCCCACCATGATCGAGGCCGGCGTGCCGGGCTTCGAGATGTCGTCGTGGCAGGCCATCTATGCACCCAAGGGCACGCCCAAGCCCATCGTGCAGCGGCTCTACACCGAGATCGCCAAGGCGCTGAAGATGCCCGACGTGGTCGCCAAGCTGCACGGCCAGCTCGGCATGGAGATCGCCGCCGGCTCGCCCGAGGAGCTCGCCGCACTGATGGCCAGGGAGATCCCGCGCTGGGCCGCGCTGGTCAAGAAGTCGGGCGCTTCGGCCAGCTGAGAGCCCGAGCCGTCGCGCGCGGTGAACACAGCCCGCCGGCCTGCCCGATCAAGCTAACGCAGCTCCCGGATGCGCGCCGACGCCGCGCGCACCCGCTGCAGCATCGCGAGATCGGCGCTGTCCACGTGCCCGTGCAGCACCAGGTTGCGGTACTTGCTGAGCTCGACCAGCTCGTTGTAGAACGGGCGCTCGATGATCTCGTTCTGGAACAGCGCCTCGATCATCTGCCGGATGGTGTACGACAGGCGCGGCGCCCCCTTGCTCGGCACATAGACGTCGTGGGCCTTCAGGTAGTCGCGCATTTGCCGCTCCAGATGCAGCACGGCGTCGAAGAACTCGGCCGCCGGTGCCGTCGTGCCGCTGACCGTCTCCGGCGCGTCCTCCAGCGCCTTTTCGGCGGCCTTCTGGTACTTGCGCGGATCGACGATGGAGACCACGAAGATCAGCCCGCAGACCACCGCCGCCACGTCGCCCGAGGCCACCAGCGCCAGGATCCAGCCGTGCACCGGCCGGTCGGCGCGGTTGAAGTACACCACCAGCAGGCTCAGGATGATGGCCGCGCCGGTCAGCCAGGTGAGCACCATCAGGCGTGTGTGGTACGACGAGCGCAGCGCCGCGTGGATCTCCTCCAGCGAATCGTCCTGCTGGCGCGCGGCCTCCATGAAGGAGTGCACCAGCGCATAGCCGGTCAGCAGGAAAGCGACAAAAGCGGAGATGCTCTGGGCAGCGGCGCTGAAGGTCCAGTAGATGTAGTCGGTGTTCATGGAGACTGCAGGGGCGCTGCCGACTTCCGGGCGGCGATGCAGGCAGTGTAAGTTTCGACGAAGGCATAGACTCTCGGCGCCGATTCGCACCCACACGCCCATGACACAGCCCCCCATCGATCCCGCCGGCTTCATGGCCCAGGTGGAAGCGCTGCGCCCCGACCTGCTGCGCTTCGCCCACGCCCGGCTCTCCAACGCCGCCTGGGCGGAGGACGCCGTCTCCGAAACCATGCTCGCGGCAATGGAGCGGCCGGCCTCGTTCGGTGGACGCTCGCGCCTGAAGACCTGGTTGATCGCGATCCTGAAGTTCAAGCTGGTCGATCAGATGCGCCACCACAGCCGCGAGGCCACGGTGCTGGTGGACGAAGACGGCGAGGACATCGAGGACCTGCTCTTCGCCGCCGACGGCCACTGGCGCCAGATGCCGGCCGACTGGGGCGACGGCTGCGCCGCATTGGAGCGGCGCGAGTTCTTCGAGGTGCTGGAGATGTGCCACGAGCTGCTGCCCTCGCTGCAGGCGCGTGTCTTCATGATGCGCGAGTGGCTGGAGCTCGACGCCGGCCAGATCTGCACCGAGCTCGCGATCACCCCCAACAACCTCTGGGTACTGCTGCACCGTGCGCGGCTGCGGCTGCGCGGCTGCCTGGAGCAGCGCTGGTTCCAGAGTGCGACTGAGCTCGCACCATGATGTTGCGCAAACCCACCTGCCGCGAAGCCGCACAGCTGCTGTTCGGCACGCTGGAGCACAAGCTCTCCGACGCCGAACGCGAAGGGCTGGCCGCCCACCTGGCCGAGTGCCTGGCTTGCGAGCGGGTGCAGGCCCAGATCGATTTCATGCAGCGGGCCGAAGCGGCGTGGAAGCGCTACGGCAGCGATGGCAACGAGGACGGCGGCAAGGCCTGAGTGAGCGCCGCCGCCCGCCCGCCGCCCGCGGCGTTCACGCCACGAACCTGCCGCGCAGTTGCAGCGCCCGCATCGCCGGCGAGTGCAGGTCCAGGCAGGTGAGAAAGTCGATGGTGCGGAACTCGCGGTCTATCGCCGGCGCGCCGCAGAGGGTCGCGCCCAGCCCCAGGTAGGCCGAGAGCAGGCGCGGGATGTGCGGCGGCTCGGGCGAGACCGTGGCCAGCGCACAGGCAAAGGCCGGCACCGGGCGGGTCCGCCAGGCGGCCGGTGCGAGATGCGGCTGCAGGCGCTGGAAGGCCGCGGCGCCCACCGCGGCGTCCTGCGAGGTCAGCGAGCTGCAGCCGAGCAGGTAGCGCGCGCCGTGCTGCCTGGCGTAGCCGGCGATGCCCTTCCACAGCAGGTTGAGCACGGCGAAGTTGCGGTGCGCGCGGTGGATGCAGGCGCGGCCGAGCTCGAGGATCTGCGGCCGCATCGGCTCGAACGGGCCGAAGTCGAACTCGCGCTCGCTGTAGTAGCCCAGCGCCTGGGCGGCACGCCGGCCGGTCTGCAGGCGGTAGGTGCCCACCACGCTGCCGTCGCTGGCGTCTTCCACCAGCAGGTGGTCGCAGACCTCGTCGAAGGGGTCGGCGTCCAGGCCGGTGTCGTAGGACTGCAGCAGGCCCTCGTCGAGCTCCAGGTTGAAGACCTCGAAGCGCAGCGCCTGCAGGGCCTGCACGTCGGCCGTGCTTTCGGCGAGGCGCACCCGGAACGCGGGCGCGGCGTGGCTGCGGGTGTGGCGCGCCGCCGGGGTGGTGAGCAAGGCAGGGGTGGACATGATGGTCGTGGCCGGGAGCGGGCGATGAGCTTGGTCGTGCGGCGCAGGCCGTCCTTACAAAGCGGCGCGGCGAAGCGCGTTGCGAAGCCGCTGTAAGGATCGTGCGGGGCGAGCGACCAATGCCCAGCCCATCAAGCACGGCCCCACAAAAGAGTCCCCATGCAACCCAGCACAGCCACCGCCGCTGAAGGCCCCGCGCCCCGCCACCTGCTGCCCCGGAAGCCAGCCGCCGCCGTGCGCAACACGGCACGCCACGCGCTGGGGGCTGTGTGCTGAGCGCCTGGCACACGCTGGTCGGCGGGCTGCAAGCGGCGCTGGGCGGCATGGCCGAGCCGTGGCTCATCGCGGTCGCGCTGGCGCTCACGACGCTGCTGCTCGAGGACCTGGCCATCGCCGCCGGCGTGGCGCTCGCCACGCAGGGCGCGATCTCGTGGGGCTTGTCGCTGGCGGTCGTGGGCGGCGGCATCGCGCTGGGCGACCTGGGGCTGTACGCCTTGGGGCTGGCCGCGACCCGCGTGCCGGGGCTGCGGCAGCGCTACATCGGCGAGCGCAGCCTGTGGGCTCGCGAGCAGCTCCTGCAGCGCCTGGCCAGCGCCGTGCTGCTGGCCCGCGTGATCCCCGGCCTGCGCCTGGTCACCTACACCGCCTGCGGCTTCCTGCGGGTGCCGCTGCGGCCGTTCACCGCCTGGGTGGCCGTGGCCGTTTCGTTCTGGAC
>DATHWJ010000179.1:0-12014 GCA_035460745.1 Ideonella sp.
TCCACAGCAGCCAGAGGCCGAGCGAGAGCGCCGCGGCGTGGGCCAGCGCCCAGATCGGGCGCAGCACTGGGCTCCACTGGCCGATCTGGGCCAGCACGGCCACGCTGGCGGCCACCGCCGCGCCGGCCAGCGCATAGCCCAGCAAGCGGCCGAGCTGGAAGCCCCACCACGCCGGTGCGCTGCGGCCGCCGCGGCTGCAGGCACGCTGCACGGCCGCGCTGGTGGCGCCGCACATCACCGCGCAGTGCCAGGAGCCGGCCAGGCCCATCAGCAGCGCGCTGAGTGTCAGCGCCCAGGTCATCGCGCGCCGGCCTCGCTCAGATCACGCGCGAGTAGCGCTGGCGCCGCTCGTCGGCCTGCAGGTGGCGGTCGAACTGCATCGCAATGGCGCGCACCACGTACCAGCCCGGCGCGGTCACCTGCACGGCGCCGGGCTCCAGCGCCACCAGGCCTTGTTCGGCAAAGGGCGCGAGCTGGGCCAGCTCGGGGCCGAAGTGCTCGCGCATCTTGATCAGGTGCGCCAGCTCGATGGCCTCGAAGTCGATACGCCCCTGGCACATCAGCGCCATGATCACCGCGCGGCGCAGCAGGTCGTCGCGCGTCAGCGCCAGGCCGCGCTGCACCGGGAAGCGGCCGCGGTGCAGCGCGTCGTAGTACTCCGGCAGGGTCTTGGCGTTCTGGCTGTAGCTGGGGCCTACGCGGCCTATGGCCGAGACGCCCAGGCCTATCAGGTCGCTGTCGGGCTGGGTGCTGTAGCCCTGGAAGTTGCGGTGCAGCCGGCCCTGGCGCTTGGCGGCGGCCAGCGCGTCGCCCGGCAGCGCGAAGTGGTCCATGCCGATGTAGTCGTAGCCGCGGGCGATGAAGCCCGCGATCGCGCCGGAGAGCATCTGCAGCCGCTCGTTGGCCGAGGGGAGTTGGCTGGCGTCGATGCGGCGCTGCGGCTTGAAGCGCTCGGGCAGGTGGGCGTAGGCGTAGAGCGCGATGCGGTCCGGCCCCAGCGAGCACACCTGCTGCACGGTCTGGGCAAACGAGGCCGGCGTCTGCTTGGGCAGGCCGTAGATCAGGTCGACATTGACGGAATCAAAGGCCAGCTCGCGCGCCGCCCGCAGCAGCGCCCTCACCTGCGCCAGCGGCTGCACGCGGTGCACCGCCTTTTGCACCTCGAGGTCGAAGTCCTGCACGCCCAGGCTCAGGCGGTTGAAGCCGAGCCGGCGCAGGTGCGCCAGGCGCTCGGGCGAGGCGGTGCGCGGGTCCACCTCGATGGAGACCTCTGCTCCGGGCGCCAGCTGGAAGGCGGCGTGCAGCGCGGCCATCAGGCGGGCGAGCTCGTCGTCGCTGAGAAAAGTGGGCGTGCCGCCGCCCAGGTGCAGCTGCGAGACGGCCTGGCGCGTGCCGAGCACGGCGGTGTGCAGCGCGATCTCGGCCTCCAGCGCGTCGAGATACTCGCCGGCCCGCTCGTGGTGCTTGGTGATGCTCTTGTTGCAGGCGCAGTAGTAGCAGACCGACTCGCAGAACGGGATGTGCACGTAGAGCGAGAGCGGCTTCTGCCCGCCCACGCCGCCGCCGTGCGCCCTTTGCTCCAGCGCCCGGGCGTAGTGCGCCGCGGTGAAGGCATCGACGAAGCGGTCCGCCGTGGGGTAGGAGGTGTAGCGCGGGCCGGGCATGTCGAACTGCCGCAGCAGCTCGATGGGCAGCTCGGGCGGGGTCTGCAGCGGCTCGGTGGCGGGCGCGGCGTCAGCAATCGGTAAGGCCATGGCCCATGCTGCCAAAGCCAAGACGCGAGGCCTTGACCTGTATCAAAGGCATCGCAGGAGGCTGCCCCAAGAATAGGCAAACTCTTGAGGAAGATCATGCTGCAAACCGGCTGTACCGAGCTTGACCCCCATGAAATCACGACACACCGGCGCCCGGCGCCCACAATGCGGCCCATGACCGAGATGATCCCCCTCCAGCCCGAGACCTTGAAGGTTGCCTGTTCGAGCTGCAACCTGCGCGAGCTTTGCCTGCCGGTGGGCTTGGCCAAGCAGGACCTCGAGCGCCTCGACGCGCTGGTCGCCACCCGGCGCAGCGTGCCGCGCGGCGACACCTTGTTCCGCTCCGGCGACAGCTTCCAGTCGCTCTACGCGGTGCGCACCGGCTTCTTCAAGACCCGCGTCTCGTCCGAGGACGGACGCGACCAGGTGACGGGCTTCCAGATGGCCGGCGAGCTGCTGGGCCTGGACGGCATCAGCAACGATCGCCACGCCTGCGACGCGGTGGCGCTGGAGGACTCGCAGGTCTGCGTGATCCCCTTCAGCCAGCTCGAGCAGCTCTCGCGCGAGTTCACCACGCTGCAGCACCAGTTCCACAAGATCATGAGCCGCGAGATCGTGCGCGACCAGGGCGTGATGCTGCTGCTCGGCAGCATGCGCGCCGAGGAGCGCCTGGCCGCCTTCCTGCTCAACCTGACGCAGCGGCTGGAGGCGCGCGGCTTCTCGGGTTCGGCGCTGATACTGCGCATGACGCGCGAGGAGATAGGCAGCTACCTCGGGCTCAAGCTCGAGACCGTCAGCCGCACCTTCTCCAAGTTCCAGGACGACGGCCTGCTGGAGGTCAAGCAGCGCCACATCCGCCTGCTCGACGCGCCCGGCCTGCAGCAGCTGCTCAGCGGGCAGAACTGCTGACACCCGCGCGGCGGCGCCTTCACGGCGCCGGCTTGGCCGCATGGTTGCGGGCCTGGATGGCCGGCGCCAGCGCGCCCGATGGGGCCGCCGCGCCGCGATCGCCGCCCTGCCCGCCTATCACCGGGTCGGCGCCGCGCACCGCCAGCAGGGCGGTGAAGAGCGCCGCTACCACCACCGCCAGCGGCCCGCCTATCACCAGCCACACCATGCCGACGCGCCACCATGGCAGCGTGGGCTCCGCCGCGGTATCCAGGGCTGGTGCGGTCATCGAGTTGGTGTTCATGGGGCGGTTCTCCTTCAGCATCGCAAGGGTCGGGCGCGCGCTCAGCGCGGCACCACGAAGGTGGACTTCTCGAGCACCAGCGCCGAGCTCGGGCGGCCGTCGTCGTCTTCGATCAGCGAGATGCCGAAGCGCATGGCGTGGGCCCCGGGGCCGGCCTGCTGCGCGGCTTGCGGGGGCATGCGCAGCGCCAGCGTGACCCAGCGCGCCTCGGCCGGCGCCAGCGAGATCCCGGGCGAGGCCGCCAGTTGCAGGCCGGGCAGCCCTTCGGCCGCCACGCGGTAGCGCTGCGGCCGCTCGGTGGCGTTCATCAGCTGCAGGCGGTAGAGGTTCTCCACCCAGCCGTCGTCGACGATGCGCGCCAGCGAGGCGCGGTCCCGCACCACGTCGACCCGGAACGGCGCGCGCGTGGCCAGGCTGGCGACGAAGCCCACGCTGATGGCGGCCAGGATGGCGCCGAGTATCAGCACCCGCGGCCGCAAGGTGCGCCGCAGGATCTGTGCGCGGCTCAGGCCGGCGGCCAGCGCGTTCTGCGTCGAGTAGCGGATCAGCCCCGGCGCGTAGTTCATCTTGGCCATGATGCCGTCGCAGACGTCGATGCAGGCCGCGCAGCCTATGCACTCGTACTGCAGGCCCTTGCGGATGTCGATGCCGGTCGGGCAGACCTGCACGCACAGCGTGCAGTCAATGCACGAGCCCAGCCCCAGCGCGGCCGGCTCGGCCTGGCGCGGGCGGGAGCCGCGCGGCTCGCCGCGGGCGCTGTCGTAGCTGACGGTCAGCGTGTCCTTGTCGAACATCGCGCTCTGGAAGCGCGCATAGGGGCACATGTACTTGCAGACCTGCTCGCGCAGGTAGCCGGCATTGCCGTAGGTGGCCAGGCCGTAGAAGAGCACCCAGAAGGCCTCCCAGGGGCCCAGCGGCGCCGCCGGGTGGGCGGCGAACAGGCCCAGCACCTCCGCGCCGAGCTGGCGGATGGGCGTGAAGTAGCCGACGAAGCTGAAGCCCGTCCACAGGCCTATCGCGAGCCAGGCGGCGTGTTTGCCGGCGTGGCGCCACAGGCGGTCCCAGCTCCACGGGCCGGCGTCGCGCCGCATGTGCTGCGCGCGGTCGCCCTGGATGCGCCGCTCCACCCACATGAAGATCTCGGTGTAGACGGTCTGCGGACAGGCGTAGCCGCACCACAGCCGCCCCGCCACGGCGGTGAAGAAGAAGAGCGAAACCGCGCTGATCACCAGCAGCCCCGTCAGGTAGATGAAGTCCTGCGGGTACAGCACCAGGCCGAAGAGGTAGAAGCGGCGCGAGGCCAGGTCGAAGAGCACCGCCTGGCGCTCGTTCCACGCCAGCCACGGCAGGCCGTAGAACCACGCCTGGGTGATCCACACCAGCGCCCAGCGCCAGCGGTCGAAGGTGCCGCTGACCGAGCGGGCGTAGATCTTCTGCTGCTTCTGGTAGAGCGAGACAACGGCGACGCTGCTGCTGCCGGGGTCGGACATGTCCGCTTCCTTCACGGCGTGTTGCTCGGGAGCACGCGGGCTCAGCGCGCCGCCACGTCGGCCTGCTGCGACAGGCCCCAGACATAGGCGGTGAGCACCTTCACCTGCTCGGGAGTGAAGCGGGTCTCGTGGGCCGGCATCACGTTGTGCTTGCCCTTGCCCACCATCGCGACGATGGCGTCTTCGCCCCAGCCGTGCAGCCAGACCTTGTCGCTCAGGTTGGGCGCGCCCAGCGCCGGGTTGCCCTGGCCGCGCGGGCCGTGGCAGGCGGCGCAGGCGCCGAACTTGTCGCGGCCGAGCTGCGCGGCAATGGTGTTGTGCGGGCTGCCGGAGAGGCTGAGCACGTAGTGGGCGACGTTTCGCACGTCGTCCGCCGAGCCCACCGCGGCGGCCATCACCGGCATGCTGCCCTCGCGGCCGTGCAGGATGGTCTGCTCTATCGCCGCCGGGCTGCCGCCCCAGAGCCAGTCCTTGTCGGTCAGGTTGGGGAAGCCCTTGCTGCCGCGTGCGTCGGCGCCATGGCATTGCGCGCAGTTGTTGGCGAAGAGCCGCTCCCCGGTGCGCATGGCCTGCGGGTTGCGGCTGAGCTGCGCGGCGTCCAGGCCCGCGAAGCCGGCGTAGAAGGGGGCCATCTCGGCGCGCGCCTGGCGCTGTTCCGCCTGCCACTCGCCCTCGCTGGTCCACTGCAGGCTGCCGGCATGGCTGCCCAGCCCGGGGTAGAAGACCAGGTAGGCCAGCGAAAAGACCACGGTGATGACGAACAGCCACATCCACCAGCGCGGCAGCGGGTTGTTCAGCTCGCGCAGGTCTTCGTCCCAGACGTGGCCGGTGGTGTTGTCGGTGGCCATCACCTTGCGGCGGCTGGCCACCAGCAGCAAGACCAGGCAGGCCAGCAGGCCGACCAGCGTGACGGCGCCGATGTAGATCGACCAGGCGCTGCTGAAGAAGTCGCTCATGTGGGCTCCACGGTGGCCGCGCCACGCTCTTGCTCGGGGGCTTCATCGAGGAACGGCAACTGCGCCGCGTCGTCGAAACCGGCGCGCCGCTTGCGGCTCCAGGTGCGGGCCATCAAGGCCAGGAACAGCAGCAGCGAGATCACGGTCACGCTGCTGCGCCAGAAGTTGAGGTCGGTGGTCATGGATGCTCCTTGCCTTTCACTTGCGCGCGGTGCCCAGCACCTGCAGGTAGGCCACCAGCGCATCGAGCTCGGTCTTGCCGGCCACCGCTGCCGGGGCCTGGGCGATCTCGCTGTCGGCATAGGGCACGCCCAGCGTGCGCATCGCCTTCATCTTGGGCGGCAGCTCGGCCGGCACCAGCGCGGTCTTGTCCAGCCAGGGGTAGGCCGGCATGTTGGACTCGGGCACCAGGTCGCGCGGGTTGTCCAGGTGCAGGCGGTGCCACTCGTCGCTGTAGCGGCCGCCCACGCGGTGCAGGTCGGGCCCGGTGCGCTTGCTGCCCCACTGAAACGGGTGGTCGTAGACGAACTCGCCGGCCACCGAATAAGGCCCGTAGCGCAGCGTCTCGGCACGGAAGGGCCGGATCATCTGCGAGTGGCAGTTGTAGCAGCCCTCGCGCAGGTAGATGTCGCGGCCGGCGAGCTGCAGCGGCGTGTAGGGCTTGAGGCCGGCGATGGGCTGGGTGGTGGAGCGCTGGAAGTACAGCGGCACGATCTCCACCAGGCCGCCGACGGCGATGGTGAGCAGCGTCAGCACGATCAACAGGAAATTGCTGGTCTCGATGCGCTCGTGGCCTTGCGCTTTGGCATGGTTTGCCATGGTGGGGTTCCTGTGAGTGGAGGCGTCAGGCGGCGGCAAGCGCGGCGGGCCGGGCGGGCGAGCCAGGCACGCGCACCGGGACGGCCTGGCCGCTGCGCACCGTCATCACCGTGTTCCAGGCCATGATCAGCATGCCGCCCAGGTAGAGCGCGCCGCCCAGCACGCGGACAACGTAGAAGGGATAGGTGGCCTTGACGCTCTCGACGAAGGTGTAGACCAGCGTGCCGTCGGGGTTCAGCGCGCGCCACATCAGGCCCTGCATCACGCCGGCGATCCACATCGCGGCGATGTAAAGCACGATGCCGATGGTGGCGATCCAGAAGTGCCACTCGATGGCCTTGGGGCTGTACATCTGCTGGCGGCCATACAGGCGCGGGATCAGGTGGTACAGCGAACCCATCGAGATGAAGCCGACCCAGCCCAGCGCGCCGGAGTGCACGTGGCCCACCGTCCAGTCGGTGTAGTGCGAGAGCGCGTTGACGGTCTTGATCGACATCATCGGCCCCTCGAAGGTGGACATGCCATAGAAGCTCAGCGCCACGATCAGGAACTTGAGGATGGGGTCGTCGCGCAGCTTGTGCCAGGCGCCGCTCAGCGTCATCACGCCGTTGATCATGCCGCCCCAGCTCGGCGCCAGCAGCACCAGCGAAAACACCATGCCCACCGACTGCGCCCAGTCGGGCAGCGCGGTGTAGTGCAGGTGGTGGGGGCCCGCCCACATGTAGGTGAAGATCAGGGCCCAGAAGTGCACGATGGAGAGCCGGTACGAGTACACCGGCCGCTCGGCCTGCTTGGGGATGTAGTAGTACATCATCCCGAGGAAGCCGGCCGTCAGGAAGAAGCCGACCGCGTTGTGGCCGTACCACCACTGCACCATCGCGTCCTGCACGCCGGCATAGGCCGAGTAGCTCTTCCACCAGCTCACCGGGATCTCGGCGCTGTTGACGATGTGCAGCAGCGCGACGGCGATGATGAAGGCGCCGAAGAACCAGTTGGCGACATAGATGTGGCGCACCTTGCGGATGCCCAGCGTGCCGAAGAAGACCACCGCGTAGGCCACCCAGACGGCGGCGATCAGCAGATCGATCGGCCACTCGAGCTCGGCGTACTCCTTGCCGCTGGTCATGCCCAGGGGCAGCGTGATGGCGGCCAGCAGTATCACCAGCTGCCAGCCGATGAAGACGAACATCGCCAGCCTCGGCATGAACAGGCGGACCTGGCAGGTGCGCTGCGCGACATGCAGGCTGGTGCCCATCAGCACGCAGCCGCCGAAGGCGAAGATCACCGCATTGGTGTGCAGCGGCCGCAGCCGGCCGTAGCTGAGAAAGGGGATGCCGAAGTTCAGCGCCGGCCAGGCCAGCTGCGCCGCGATCAGCAGCCCGACCGACATGCCCACCACGCCCCACAGCACCGAGGCCAGCGCGAACCAGCGCACCACGGTATCGCTGTAGACGGGCATGGCGGGCGATGCCGGCGGCGCACCGGATGCGGGGAAGGAACTGCTGGCCATTCGAAGGCTCCTGGGGGCGGTGTCGGGAGTGGGGGCCGCCACGCTCTGGCGGGGCGCCCGGCGTGGCATCTACTGCTGCAGGGATTGTTCGGCCGCCACCACGCCTGGCCCTTGCTCTACATCAAAGGCAGGCCATTCGTCGCCCTCGGCCTGCAGGATGCGCCGGCCCTCCCAGGCCAGCTCCTCGAATTGCCCCTGGTGCAGCGCCCAGCCGAAGACGCCGATGATCGCCAGCACCAGCACGGCCGAGAGCGGGATCAGCAGGTAGAGGATGTCCATCAGCTTGCAGGCTCAGCGCGTGAGCCGCAGCGAATTGCCCACCACCAGCAGCGAGCTGGCCGCCATGCCCAGGCCGGCGGCCCAGGGCGGCAGGTGGCCGGTGAGCGCGAGCGGGATGCAGGCGGCGTTGTAGAGTGCGGCCCAGGCGAGGTTTTGCCGCACCACGCGCAGCGTGCGCCTGGCCAGCCGATGGGCGAAGGCGATGTCCTGCAGGCGGCTGGAGACCACCACCGCGTCGGCATGCGCGCGGGCCAGCAGCGCGCCCTGCCCCATCGCGAACGAGACGTCGGCCCGCGCCAGCACCGGCGCGTCGTTGACGCCGTCGCCCACCATGCCGACGACCTCGCCGCGGGCTTGCGCCTCGGCCAGCACGCGCAGCTTGTCTTCGGGCCGTGCGCCGGCGAGCACCTCGGCGATGCCCAGGCGGGTGGCGAGCCGGCGCACGCTGGCGGCGCCGTCGCCCGAGAGCAGGCCGAGCTGCACGCCGTCGGCCGCCAGCGTCTGCAGCGCGGCCTCGGCATCGGGCCGCAGCCTCTCGTCGAACTCGAAACACAGGCAGGCACGGCCTTCGCGGCCAAACCAGACCTGCGGCAGCGCGGGCTCACCGCTGTCGTCAGCCGGGCCAGCCGGCGGCTGGGTGCGCGGCGCAACCTGCTCGACCCAGGCTCGCGAGCCCAGCCGCCAGCAGCGCCCGGTGGCGTCGCGCGCGGCCAGGCCTTGGCCGGGCTGCTCCTGCACGTCGTGCCAGAGGGTCGGCTGCTGTGGCGCCGGGCCTTGCAGGACCTCGGGGTCGGCGGCCAGGGCGTGCGCCAGCGGGTGGCGCGACCAGCCGGCCAGCGCCACGGCCGCCCGTATGGCGCCGGCATCGGGCAGGCCGCCGCCGGCCCTCAGGGTGCGCAGCCAGCGCGGCTGCGCCTCGGTGAGCGTGCCGGTCTTGTCGAGGTACAGGCGCGACAGGCGGGCCAGCGGCAGCAGCGCATCCAGCCGCTGCAGCAGCACCCCGCGGCGCGCCAGCGCGCCAGCCGCGGCCACCATCGCCGAAGGGGCGGCCAGCGACAGCGCGCAGGGGCAGGTCACGATCAGCACCGAGACGGCCACCCAGATCGCGCGCGACGGGTCCAGCACCGACCAGACCGCCGCGGCGCCGGCCGCCAGCAGCAGTACCGCCCAGAGGAAGGGACCGGCCCATTCATCGGCCTGGCGCGTCATCGCGGGACGCTGGCTCATGGCGTCGCGCACCATCGCGCCGATCGCGGCGAAGCGCGTATCGGCCCCGACCCGCTCGACGCGCATCAGCACCGGCGCCGCGAGGTTCACACTGCCGCCCACCAGCGGATCGCCGCTGCGCTTGGCCACCGGCTGCGACTCGCCGCTCAGCAGCGACTCGTCGGCCTCGGTCTGCCCGCCCTCCAGCCAGCCGTCGGCCGGGAAGGCGGCGCCCAGCGCGACCCGCACCCGGTCGCCGGGCTGCAGGCGCTGCACGCTGACCGTCTCGACCTCGCCGTCGGCGCGCAGCCGCTGCGCCACCTCCGGCATGCCGGCGACGCTGCGCTCCAGCGCCTCGGCGGCGCGGTGCCGCACGGCCATCTCCAGGCAGCGCCCGGCCAGCAGGAAGCTGACGAACATGGTCAGCGAATCGAAGTACACCTCGGCGCCGAAGACGCCGCCGGGGTCGAAGGTGGCACCGCTGCTGGCGGCAAAGCCCACCGCGATGCCGAGCGCGACCGGCAGGTCCATCACGATGCGGCCGGCCCGCAGGCCGCGCCAGGCCGCCTGGAAGAACGGCCCGGCGGCGAACAGCATCACCGGCAGCGTCAGCAGCCAGGCGCCCCAGTTCAGCAACTGGCGCAGGTCGGGTGCGAGCTCGCTGCCCTCGGCCAGGTAGGCGGGCGCGGCGAACATCATCACCTGCATCGCGCAGAAGCCGGCCACGAAGAGCCGCCACAGCGCGGTGCGGCGCTCGCGCTGGCGCAGCGCGCGGGCGGAGGCCGCGTCGTCGGGCGCGGCGTCGTAGCCGACCGCGCGCAGCGCGCGCACCAGGCCCGAGACGCTGCAGCGCCGCGTGTCCCAGCGCACCTGGGCGCGCTGCGAAGCGGCGCTGACCTGCACCTGCAGCACGCCGTCCACGCGCTGCCAGGCGTCGGCGATCAGGCCGGCGCAGGCGGCGCAGTGCATGCCGGAGAGCACGAACGACGACAGCGCCTCGCGCGAGCCGTCAGGCTGCCGGCGCCAGGTGGTGAAGCGCTGCTGCGCCAGCGGGTCGTCGAGCACGGCCAGCGGGTCCGTCCCTCCGAGGTCGCCGGGCGGCGGGGTCGGCAGGTGCAGGGCGGCGGCGCGGGAAAGCATAGTCAGGCGGAGCGGCGCGGGTGGGCGGCAAGGTGAAGGCTGTCAGCCGCGAGGAGCCGGGCTGCGTTCGATAATGTGCGACCCCTCTTCAGCCCCCGTCATGACCTACATCAAACCCCGCCCGGATGTCTCTCGCCTGGCCGCACGCGGCGCCGCTACGCTGCTGGCGGCACTGCTGGCCGCGAGCACCGCATGGGCCCAGCCCGCGCCGCAAAACCTGCCCAAGCAGCCGCTGGGCGCGGGCATGCACATCATCCAGGCGCAGATCGCCAGGACGCCCGAGCAGCGCGAGATCGGGCTGATGTTCCGCAAGGAGATGCCGGCCCACGAGGGCATGCTCTTCGTCTTCGAACAGCCGGCCACCCAGTGCTTCTGGATGCGCAACACGCTGCTGCCGCTGTCCACCGCCTTCGTGGCCGACGACGGCGTCATCGTCAACATCGAGGACATGGCGCCGATGACCGAGAACTCGCACTGCTCGACCAAGCCGGTGCGCTACGTGCTCGAGATGAACAAGGGCTGGTTCGCCAAGGTGGGCTACAAGGCCGGCTCCAGGCTGACCGGCGCGCCGTTCTCCAAGTAGAAAGTGCCATGGAAAAAGGCCGGCGCAAGGCCGGCCTTTGGACTCCAGCGGAGAGCCGCTTCAGGCGAAGTTGGCTTCCGCGAACGACCAGTTGACCAGCGAGGTCAGGAAGGTCTCGGCGAACTTCGGGCGCAGGTTGCGGTAGTCGATGTAGTAGGCGTGTTCCCACACGTCCAGCGTCAGCAAGGCCTTGTCGGCGGTGGTCAGCGGGGTGCCGGCGGCGCCCATGTTGACGATGTCGACCGAGCCGTCGGCCTTCTTGACCAGCCAGGTCCAGCCGGAGCCGAAGTTGCCCACCGCGCTCTTCGCGAAGGCTTCCTTGAAGGCGGCGTAGGAGCCCCACTTGGCGTTGATGGCCGCAGCCAGCGCGCCGCTGGGCTCGCCGCCGCCGCCGGCCTTCAGGCAGTTCCAGAAGAAGGTGTGGTTCCAGATCTGGGCCGCGTTGTTGTAGATGCCGCCGGAAGACTTCTTGACGATCTCTTCCAGGGACAGGCTCTCGAACTCGGTGCCCTTTTGCAGGTTGTTCAGGTTCACGACGTAAGCGTTGTGGTGCTTGCCGTGGTGGTACTCCAGCGTCTCGCGGCTCATGTGCGGGGCCAGGTCGTCGAGACCGAAGGGCAGAGGCGGCAGGGTGTGTTCCATGCGGTTTCCTTTCTGTGAAGAGAAGACCGCCCTCGAGCGCTGGGCGGCGCGGGCGGCCGGGGGAGCAAAGACCCCAGCATTCTAGGCACCGTGAACTATTCCCGTGCTGGCGCGGGGTCCGGGTCCACGGCCGTCACGCTGACACTGGCGCCGCCATCGGCCCAGACGGCGCGCAGCGGCTGGCCGACTGCCAGCGAGCGCGACGACACCAGCGGCCGGCCGGCGGCGTCCTCGACCCAGGCGTAGCCGCGGGAGAGCACCTGCCGGGGGTCCAGCCCGGCGAGCCGGCCGGCCTGGCGCGAGAGCGCGTCGGCATGCCGCTGCAGCGAAACGGCCACCGCGCGCTGCAGCCGGGCGCCGCGGTGCTCCTGGGCCTGCGCCGCCAGCCGCAGCGCCTGGTGCACGGCGGCCTGCTGGCGCCGGCCCAGCGCGGCCAGGCGGGT
>DATHWJ010000180.1:0-18516 GCA_035460745.1 Ideonella sp.
CTGTGCGAGGTCACGCTGGACCGGCAGGGCGCCGAGCACCTGGACGCCTTCGAGGCGCGGGCGGTGGCGCAGGCGGCCGTGCAGCAGTGCTGGCGGGTCTCGCCGGGGCCGGACTTCGTGCTGGTGGCCTGGGCGGCCGACATGACCGGCTTCCTCGCGCTGACGCAGGCGCTCTTCACGCAGGACGCCAATGTGCGCAACGTGAAGAGCTTTTTTGCCGTCAAGCGGGCCAAGTTCGACCCGCGCGTGCCCGGCCCCTGAGGAGCCAGCCAGATCCGACGTGCACCTCAGCTGATGCGGGTGTAGCCCCCCGGCACCCCGCTCTTGGAGAGCACCCACTGCCAGAGCTGGATGTCGCGCGCGCGAAACGCGCCGGCGCAGGAGAGCAGGTAGTAGCGCCACATGCGCTGGAAGCGCTCGCCGAGCTGGTCGGCGAACTGCGGCCAGGCGGCCTCGAAGTTGGCGTGCCAGGCCATCAGCGTGCGGTCGTAGTCGGCGCCGAAGTTGTGCAGGTCCTCGACCACGAAGAGGCGCTCCACCGCGCGGCCTATGCGGGCGATGGTGGGCAGCTCGCCGTTGGGGAACACGTACTTGTCTATCCAGGGGTCGGTGCCGTGGCCGTGCTCGTTGCGGCCTATGGTGTGCAGCAGGAACATGCCCTCGGGCTCCAGGCAGCGGTGCGCCACCTCCATGTAGAGGCGGTCGTTCTTGTGGCCCACATGCTCGAACATGCCCAGGCTCACGATGCGGTCGAAGCGGCCCTGCAGCTCGCGGTAGTCCTGCAGCCGGAACTCCACCGGCAGGCCTTGGCAGAGCTCCCGGCCCAGCGCCACCTGCTCGGCCGAGACGGTCACGCCCACGCACTGCACGCCGTAATGCTCGGCCGCGAAGCGCATGAAGCTGCCCCAGCCGCAGCCGATGTCCAGCACCTGCATGCCGGGCTGCAGGCCGAGCTTGCGGCAGACCAGGTCGAGCTTGTTCTCCTGCGCCTGGGCGAGCGTCTCGGCGCCCTGCCAGTAGGCGCAGGTGTAGGTCATGCGCGGGTCCAGCATCGCGCGGTAGAAGCGGTTGTCGAGGTCGTAGTGCTGGCGGCCCACCTGCCAGGCGCGGCGCAGGGTCTGGCGGTTGAGCCAGCGGGCCTGCACCGCCTTCCAGGCCACCGCGAGCGGCTGCACCTTGTCGGCCAACTGCGCGCGCACCAGGCGCTCGAACAGCAGGTCCAGGCGCTCGGCCGTCCACCAGCCGTCCATGTAGGCCTCGCCCAGGCCCACGGTGCCTTGCGCCAGCACGCGCTCGGGCACACCGGGGGCCAGCAGCCGCAGGTCCCACGGGCGGTCGCCCTGCAGTTGCACGTCGGCCATCGCCAACAGATGCCTCATCCATTCGAAGGCCCCCTTTTGAGAGGCCGCCGCGGCAGGCACCTCGGGGCCGGTCGCGCGAGCATCCATACACAGTCCTCTTGCCAAAGAGAAGGGTCAGATCGGTAGCCCGACTTTGCACGGCTCCCTGCTCGACTGCCAATGGAACGCCTCGAAAGCGACGATGGCCGCGGGGTCTTGCCGCGGCCTGGTGCTGAATCCATCGATCCGTGCTTTGCGCCGGCCCGGCCCGGTCCGGTCTATGCCGCCTTCAGGATGGCCAGCCCCTTCAGATATTCGCCTTCGGGAAAACAAAGGGTGGTCGGGTGGTCGGGCGCGCCTTCGAGGCGGGCGATGATGGGGCCGTCCACTTGCGCGTCGATCGCAGCGCCAGCGACGATCTTGTGGAAGAGATCGGCGCTGATGCCGCCCGAGCAGCTGAAGCTGAGCAGCAGGCCGCCGGGAGCCAGCAGCTTGAGCGCGAGGCGGTTGATGTCCTTGTAGGCGCGCGCGGCGCGCTCGGCGTCGGAGGCGCGGGGCGCGAATTTGGGCGGGTCGAGCACGATGGCGTCGAAGCTGTCGCCGCGCTTCAGGGCCTCGCGCAGGTAGTGGTTGACGTCGGCGTCCACCACCTCGGACTGGGCGGGCTTGAAGCCGTTCAACGCGACGTGCGCCTGCACCCGCGCCAGCGCCGGGGCTGAGGAGTCGACACTGACCACCTCGCGCGCGCCTCCCGCCAGCGCCGCCACGCTGAAGCCTCCCGTGTAGCTGTAGCAGTTCAGTACGCGCTGGCAACCAAAGGCCTTCACCCAGGCGGCGAAACGGGCGCGGTTCTCGCGCTGGTCAAGGTAGAAGCCGGTCTTGTGGCCATGCGCCACATCCACCGTGAGCTTCCACCCATGCTCCTGGATGGTGACCTCGGTCTCGCCCTCGCCGCGCAACCAGCCGGTGAAAGCCTCCATGCCCTCGAGCGTGCGCACGCTCGCGTCGGAGCGCTCGTAGAGCTTGGTGAGGCCGGTGCTGGCGAGCAGCGCGTCGGCGATGGTCGCCTTCCACTTCTCCACGCCGGCCGAGCCGAACTGCGCGCTCAGCGTGTCGCCGTAGCGGTCCACCACCAGGCCGGGCAGGCCGTCGGCCTCGCCGTGCACCAGCCTCACGCCGTCGCTGGCGATGGGCAGGCGCTGGCGCAGCGCCACGGCGGCCGCCACGCGGCGCTGGAAGAAGGCGGCGTCGATGTACTCGGTCTCGACGAAGCTCCAGGCCCGCACCCGTATCTGCGACTCGGGGCTGAAGGCGCCCCAGGCGAGGAAGCTGCCGTCCTTGGCCTGCACCCGCACGGTTTCACCGGGGTCGGCGGTGCCCTTCTGCACGCTGCCCGAGAACACCCAGGGGTGGCGGCGCTGCAATGAGCGTTCTTTTCCTTCGTGCAGGCGTATGACTTTCATGGGCGGGATTGTGACGGCAGACGCTCCCTTGCGGCCCAGCTTCGCTGCAGCGCAGCATCAGTACGAAATTACATCAACTAAAGGAAAACCACTAGCCATCTGCGCAAGAGCATACAGATCACTGCCACCGAAGTATCAAACTCCGCATGCCGCAGCACCTAACGTTGCCCCTGCCGACACTGAAACCCGAGCAGCGTCGCCAGCGTCAAGCAAAAGCAGTATCGACCTCTCGATCCAACACAGCCCCTCAGGAGACAAGACCCATGAAGCTCAAGCTTTCCCTCGCACTCGCCTTCGGCCTGGCCGCGGCCGGCGCCCACGCCGCCACCGACCTCGTGATCGCCACCGTGAACAACGGCCACATGATCGAGATGCAGAAGCACAGCAAGGACTTCGAAGCCGCCAACCCCGACATCAAGCTGAAGTGGGTCACGATGGAAGAAGGCGTGCTGCGCCAGCGCGTGACAACCGACATCGCCACCAAGGGCGGCCAGTTCGACGTGATGACCATCGGCCTGTACGAAGCGCCGATCTGGAGCAAGAAGGGCTGGCTCGCCCCCATCGCCACCGACGCCGCCTACGACGTGGACGACCTGCTGCCCGCGATCCGCAGCGGCCTCTCGCTGGACGGCAAGCTCTACGCCGCCCCGTTCTACGGCGAGAGCTCGATGACCATGTACCGCGACGACCTGGTCAAGGCCAAGGGCCTGACGATGCCGCCCAACCCGACCTGGGCGCAGATGGCCGACATCGTCGCCAAGATCCACGACCCGGCCAAGGGCGTGTACGGCCTGTGCCTGCGCGGCAAGCCGGGCTGGGGCGACAACATGGCCTTCCTGACCACCATGGTCAACACCTACGGCGGCCAGTGGTTCGACACCGCGTGGAAGCCGCAGATCGACAGCAAGCCCTGGAAGGACGCGATCGGCCAGTACATCGACCTGATGAAGAAGTACGGCCCGCCCGGCGCCTCGGCCAACAGCTTCAACGAAAACCTCGCCCTCTTCAACGAAGGCAAGTGCGGCGTGTGGATAGACGCGACCATCGCCGCCTCGTTCGTCAGCGACCCCAAGCAGTCCAAGGTGGCCGACAAGGTCGCCTTCGTGCAGGCGCCGGTCGCCGTGACCCCGAAGGGCGCGAACTGGCTGTGGTCGTGGAACCTGGGCATCCCCGCCTCGTCGAAGAAGCAGGCCGAGGCGCAGAAGTTCATCAGCTGGGCCACCTCCAAGACCTATATCAACCTGATCGCCAAGGAAGCCGGCTGGCACGCCGTGCCCACCGGCACGCGCAAGTCGACCTACGCCAATGCCGAGTTCCAGAAGGCCGCGAAGTTTGCGGTTGAAGAGCTGAAGGCCATCAACAGCGCCAACCCGAACGACAGCACGCTGCCGAAGTCGCCGTACGTGGGCGTGCAGTACGCGGCTATTCCCGAGTTCCAGGCCATCGGCATCGCGGTGGGCCAGCAGATGAGCGCCGCGCTCTCGGGCAAGGTGACGCTGGACGCCGCGCTGAAGACCTCGCAGACCGCCGCCGAGCGTGAGATGACCAAGGGCGGCTACTACAAGAAGTAAGCCCCTGGGAGCGCGCGCCGCGCAGCAGCAGTCCCGCTTGCTCGCGCGCGCCACCCCGCACTTCCCGATTCGGCCCTCCCGCGCCGGCTCGCTGCAAGCGAGGCCGGGCGGGAGCTTCCCGGCGCCGTGAGGCGCGCGCACCCCAGAAGGCCAGCCAACCATGTCCCGCTTACTCCCCCGTGCGCTGATGGCGCCCGCGGTCGTCACGCTCTTCCTGTGGATGATCGTTCCACTGGTGATGACGATCTACTTCTCGCTCATCCGCTACAACCTGATGAACCCCGGCGAGCACGGCTTCGTCGGGCTCGAAAACTTCCACTACTTCATCACCGACGCCGATTTCTGGCCCTCGGTGCTGCACACCATCCAGCTGCTCGGCTGGGTGATCGTGATCACCGTGGTGTCGGGCGTCGGCCTGGCGCTGCTGATCAACGAGCCCTTCCCCGGCCAGGGCATCGTGCGGGTGCTGCTGATCTCGCCCTTCTTCGTGATGCCCACGGTCAACGCGCTGCTGTGGAAGCACATGATGATGAACCCCATCAACGGGGTGCTCGCGCATGTGTGGATGTTCTTCGGCGCCACGCCCATCGACTGGATGACCGACCTGCCGCTGTTCTCGGTGATCATCATGCTGAGCTGGCAATGGCTGCCCTTCGCCTGCCTGATCTTCATCACCTCGCTGCAGTCGCTGGACCGCGAGCAGATGGAAGCGGCCCGCATGGACGGCGCCAACAAGCTGCACCAGTTCTGGTACCTCACGCTGCCCCACCTGGGACGCTCGATCGCGGTCGTGATCATGATCGAGATGATTTTCCTGATGAGCGTGTTCGCCGAGATCTTCACCACCACCAGCGGCGGCCCGGGCAACGACAGCACCAACCTGTCGTTCCTGATCTTCAAGCAGGCGCTGATGAACTTCGACGTCGGCGTGGCCTCGGCCGGTGCCCTCTTCGCGGTGGTGCTCGCCAACATCGCGGCGGTGTTCCTGATCCGCATGGTCGGCAAGAACTTGGACTGAACACAGGAGCACTCTCGTGAGCAAAAAAGCAGACTTCCCGCTCGTGCGGACCATCGCCTCCTGGGGCCTCGCCCTGCTGGTGTTCTTCCCCCTCTTCTGGCTCGCGCTGACGGCCTTCAAGACCGAAGCGCAGGCCATAGGCGCACCGACCATCTTCTTCACCCCGACGCTGTCGACCTTCGCCGAGGTGCAGCAGCGCAGCGACTACATCACCTTCGCCCGCAACTCGCTGATCACCAGCGTGGTCTCGACCGTGCTGGGGCTGTTGATCGCGGCACCCGCCGCGTACTCGATGGCCTTCTTCCGCACGAGGAAGACCCGCGACATCCTGATGTGGATGCTCTCCACCAAGATGATGCCGGCGGTGGGCGCGCTGGTGCCGGTCTACGTGATGGCACAGACCACCGGCATGCTGGATTCGTTGCCGGCGCTGATCATCGTCTTCACCCTGTCCAACCTGCCCATCATGGTGTGGATGCTGTACAGCGCCTTCAAGGAGGTGCCCAACGACATCCTGGAGGCCGTGCGGCTGGACGGCGCCACGGTGTGGGACGAGTTCCGCCACGTGATCCTGCCGTTGACCATGGGCGGTATCGCCTCCACCGGGCTGCTGTGCCTGGTGCTGGCGTGGAACGAGGCCTTCTGGTCCTTGAACCTCACCTCCGCCAACGCCGGCACGCTGGCGGCGCTGATCGCGCAGTACTCCAGCCCCGAAGGCCTGTTCTGGGCCAAGCTCTCGGCAGCCTCGCTGCTCGCCATCGCGCCGATCATCGTGTTCGGCTGGTTCAGTCAGAAACAACTCGTCCAAGGCCTGACCTTCGGCGCGGTCAAGTAGGCCCCCCAGTCGCTTCGCTCCTGCCCCCGAGGGGCGCCGCCTGGCGGACTGGCAGAGCCAGATCCGCGGGCGTGGCTTGGAAATACGGGCTCAGGCTCATCAAACAAGGAGATATCAAATGGCATTTCTGGAACTCAAAGGCATCGTCAAGGAATTCGGCCCGGTGCGCACCATCAAGGGCATCGACCTGGCGATCAACAAAGGTGAATTCATCGTCTTCGTCGGCCCCTCGGGCTGCGGCAAGTCCACTCTGCTGCGGCTGATCGCCGGGCTGGAATCCACCACCGCCGGTTCGCTGCACCTGGACGGGCGCGACATCACCGACGTGCCGTCGTCGAAGCGCGACCTCGCGATGGTCTTCCAGTCCTACGCGCTCTACCCGCACATGACCGTGTTCGACAACATGTCGTTCGCGCTCAAGCTGGCCAAGGTGGACCCGGCCATCCGCAAGGAGAAGGTCGAGCGCGCCGCCAAGATCCTCAACCTCACGCAGTACCTGCAGCGCACGCCCAAGGAGCTCTCCGGCGGCCAGCGCCAGCGGGTGGCCATCGGCCGCTCCATCGTGCGCGCGCCCAAGGTCTTCCTGTTCGACGAACCGCTCTCCAACCTGGACGCGGCGCTGCGCGGCCAGACCCGGGTGGAGATCGCCAACCTGCACCGCGACCTGGGCGCGACCACGATCTACGTCACCCACGACCAGATCGAGGCGATGACCCTGGCCGACCGCGTGGTCGTGCTGAAGGACGGCTTGATCGAGCAGGTCGGCTCGCCGCTGGAGCTCTACGACCGCCCGGCCAACCAGTTCGTCGCGCAGTTCATCGGCATGCCGCAGATGAACGTGCTGCGCGCCGCCGACATCCCCGAGCTGACGCGCGTGGCGGGCAGCCGCCTGCCGCCCGACGGCGCAGTGGGCGTGCGGCCGGAGTACGTGCGCGTGGTGGCCGCGGGCACCGGCATCGCGGGCAAGGTCGAGTTGGTGGAGTCGCTGGGCTCCGACACGCTGATCCACGTGCGCGTGGGCGTCAACGTGCCGCTGATCTCGCGCCAGAGCGACCGCACCACGCTGAAGCTGGGCGACGCGGTCGGTGTCGAGATCGACGGCAGCATGCTGCACTACTTCGACCAACAAGGCCGCGCGCTGCGCCAGCTGCAGCAGGCGGCGTGATGCCACGAGCCCGCGCGGCGCGCCGCCCCCGCCGCCGCGCGGGCGCTGCCTGAAGGACCCCATGATGACCACCCCCTCCCTGATCCTTCACCTCGGCCTGGGCTCGTTCCACCGCGCCCACCAGGCCGTCTACGTCCACAACCTGATCCAGTCCGGCGACACCCGCTGGGCGCTGGCCGGCGGCAACATCCGGCCCGACATGGCCGAGACCATCGCCGTGCTGCAGGCGCAGGGCGGCACCTACACGCTGGAGACGGTGACGCCGGCCGGCGAACGCAGCTACCAGCGTATCGAGTCCATCAAGACCATCGTGCCCTACGACGCGGAGCTCAGCGGCCTGATCGCGCTGGGCGCAGACGACGACACCCGCATCATCTCGTTCACCGTGACCGAAGCGGGCTACTACCTCGACGCGCAGAACCGCCTCGACCTGAGCTTCCCCGACCTCGGGCTGGACCTCAAGTCGGCCAAGAAGCGCGGCGCCGGCAACCCCGCCGGCAGCACCATCTACGGCGCGCTCACCGCCATCCTGCGCGAGCGCATGAAGCGCAGCGACGCGCCGGTCACGCTGATGAACTGCGACAACCTGCGCCACAACGGCGACCGCTCGCGCGCCGGCCTGCTGCAGTTCATCGAGATGACCGGCGAGATGGACCTGCTGGCCTGGGTGCTGAGCCACACCACCAGCCCCAATGCGATGGTCGACCGCATCACGCCGCGCCCCACCGCCGAGGTGGTCGAGCGCGTCAAGGCCGCCACCGGTGTCGCCGACCCCGCCGCGCTGATGGGCGAGAGCTTCATCCAGTGGGTGATCGAAGACAACTTCGCCAACGGCCGGCCGGCCTGGGAGACGGTGGGCGTCGAGATGGTCGAATCCGTCCAGCCTTATGAAGAGGCCAAGATCCGCCTGCTCAACGCGACCCACAGTTGCATCGCCTGGGCCGGCACCCTGGTGGGCCACCTCTACATCCACGAGGGCACGCAGGACGCACCCATCCGCCAGTTCGCCTACGACTACGCCACCGACGACGTGATCCCGGTCTTGAGCCCCAGCCCGCTGGACCTGGCCGCCTACCGCGACGTGGTGCTGGACCGCTTCAGCAACCCCGCCATCCGCGACACCAACCAGCGCGTCGCGATGGACGGTTTCTCCAAGATCCCCGGTTTCATCACCCCCACCGTCCGCGAGCGGCTGGCGCGCAGCGAGCCCATTGACAGCGTGGCTGTGCTGCCTGCACTGTTCCTGGCCTACCTGCAGCGCTGGCACCTGGGGCAGATCCCCTACGAGTACCAGGACCAGGCCATGGACCCGGTCGCCGCGCACCAGATCTGCGAGGCGCCCGACCCGGTGGCGGCGTTCTGCGCCGACACGGTGCTGTGGGGCCCGCTGGCGGGCGATGCGCGGCTGGTCGCCGCGATGAGATCCGCGGGTGACCGCGTGGCCACTTTCGTCAAGGAGCACAAGACATGAACCAGCGCCTGCAAGGCAAGAACGCGCTGCTGACCGGCGCCGGTGGCGGCATCGGCCTGGCCGTGGCCCAGGCCTACCTGGAGCAGGGAGCCCAGTGCACCGTGGTGGACATCGCCGCGACGCCCTCGGCCGAATTCGGCGCGCTGGCGGCCGCCCATCGCGAGCGGCTGCAGTACGTCAGCGCCGACATCACGCAGACCGCGCAGATCGACGCGATGGTGAGGGTGGCCGAGAGCCACTTCGGCCCGGTGCACATCCTGTTCAACAACGCCGCGGTGTTCGACCTGGCGCCGCTGCTGGAGAGCAGCGAGGCCTCGTACGACAAGCTCTTCGCGGTCAACGTGAAGGGCATGTTCTTCGTGATGCAGAAGGTGCTGGCCCGCATGGTGGCGCAAGGCCTACGCGGCTCGGTGATCAACATGGCCTCGCAGGCCGGCCGGCGCGGCGAGGCGCTGGTCTCGCACTACTGCGCCACCAAGGCCGCGGTGATCAGCTACACCCAGTCGGCCGCGCTGGCGATGGCGCCGCACAAGATCCGCGTCAACGGCATCGCGCCCGGCGTGATCGACACGCCCATGTGGGCCCATGTCGATGCGCTCTTCGCCAAGGCCGAGGGGCTGCCGCTGGGCGAGAAGAAGCGCCAGGTCGGCCTGGCCGTGCCACTGGGCTACATGGGAGCGCCCAGCGACATCGCCGGCGCAGCCGTGTTCCTGGCCAGCGACGAGGCCTCGTACATCACCGCGCAAACCCTCAATGTGGACGGCGGCTGCGTGATGAGCTGAGAATCGAAGCCCGGCCACCCTGCCGCACGCCCCTCCCCAACCATGCCCTCCCGTCAGCCACACCAGCGGCCCCGCCAGCGCCAGCCCGAGCTGGAGCACGACCACTCGCGCAGCCCCGCGCTGGGCTACGAGGCGCCGGAGGACACCGGCGTCATCCGCTGCCTGGAGCACGGCTTCCCGACGCCGCTGGCGCGCTGGCACTACCACGACGAGTACGAGCTGCACCTGATCGTGGCCACCTCGGGCAAGGCCTTCATCGGCGACTGGATAGGCCAGTTCCAGCCTGGCCACCTGGTGCTGTGCGGCCCGCGCCTGCCGCACAACTGGGTCTCGATGGACATCCCCGACGGCGGCGTGGCGCAGCGCGACCTGGTGATCCAGTTCCCCCACGCGCCCATCGCCGCGGCCGCCGAGCACATCCCCGAGCTCGCCGAGGTGATGCCGCTGCTGGAGCGGGCGCGGCACGGGGTGGAGTTCTTCGGCCTCTCGGAGCGAGCGCTGCACCACTGGGAGCAGGTCAAGTCCAACCGCGGCCTGCGCCGCCTGGCGGCCTACTGCGACTTCATGGTGGACCTGACGCGCTGCACCGACTACCGCCAGCTCTCCAACGTGCAGATGCAAAGCGTGGACGACGACGCCCAGCTCGACCAGATCAACGCCATCGTCGGCCGCGTGATCGACAACGTGGCCCAGCCGCTCTCGGCCGCCGAGCTGGCGGCCGAGCTGGGCATGAGCGAGAGCCGCTTCTCGCGCTTCTTCCGCCGCGCCACCGGCAACACCTTCACCGACTTCGTCAACCGCGTGCGCGTCAACCGCGCCTGCCAGTTGCTGATGGACTCGGACCGCTTCGTGACCCACATCTGTTATGACGTAGGCTTCAACAACGTCGCCAACTTCAACCGCCGCTTCCTCGAGATCAAGGGCATGACGCCGACCGAGTTCCGACGCCAGGCCGACAACCGGTTTGCCGGCGCTACATTGACACCCAAGGCGCCTGGATCCTGACCGGGCAGGCGCGCATTCCAGAACAGACCACCAGAGAGACCCCGCATGTTCCTCGGCATCGACCTCGGCACCTCCCAAGTCAAACTCCTGCTGCTCGACGAGCAGCACCACATCGTCGCCACGACCGGCGTCTCGCTGACGGTGCAGCGCCCCCATGCGCTGTGGAGCGAACAAGCCCCGCAGCAGTGGTGGGAAGCGACCGACACCGCGATGCAGCTGCTGGCCGCCAAGCACCCCGCCGCGATGGCCGCCGTGCAGGCCATCGGCCTCTCGGGCCAGATGCACGGCGCCGTGCTGCTCGATGCGCAAGACCAGGTGCTGCGCCCCGCCATCCTCTGGAACGACGGCCGCAGCGGTGCCGAGTGCACGGCGCTGGAAGCCGCGCTGCCCAGCCTGCACCAGATCACCGGCAACCTCGCGATGCCCGGCTTCACGGCGCCCAAGCTGATGTGGGTGCGGCAGCACGAGCCGGCCCTGTTCGAGCAAACGCGCTGCGTGCTGCTGCCCAAGGACTGGCTGCGCCTCAAGCTCAGCGGCGAGAAGATCAGCGAGATGTCCGACGCCTCCGGCACGCTGTGGCTGGACGTGGGCCGGCGCCGCTGGTCGCCCGAGGTGCTGGCGGCCACGGCCTTGAGCGAAGCGCAGATGCCGCGCCTGGTCGAGGGCAGCGAGCCGGGCGGCACGCTGCTGCCCGAACTGGCCCGGCGCTGGGGCTTGCCGGCCGGGGTGGTCATCGCCGGCGGTGGCGGCGACAACGCGGCCAGCGCAGTCGGCATCGGCGCGGTGCGGCCGCACCAGGGCTTCGTCTCGCTCGGCACCTCGGGCGTCATCTTCCTCTCCAGCGACCGCTTCCGGCCCAACCCGGCCTCGGCCATGCACGCCTTCTGCCATGCGCTGCCAGGCACCTGGCACCAGATGTCGGTGATGCTCTCGGCCGCCAGCGCGCTGCGCTGGGCGCGCGAGCTGCTGGGCTTGGAGAGTGAAGCCGTGCTGCTCGAGAAAGTGGCCGGCCTGAGCGCCGCGCAACGCGCCGCCGCACCGCTCTTCCTGCCCTACCTCTCGGGCGAACGCACGCCGCACAACAATCCGCACGCCCAGGGCGTGCTGTTCGGCCTGACGGCTTCGCACGACGCGGCGGCCGTCGGCTACGCGGTGATCGAGGGCGTGAGCTTCGGGCTGCAGGACGGCTGGAACAGCCTGGGCTCGGAGCCCGGTGCCGTCAGCGCCTTGTCGCTCGTGGGCGGCGGTGCGCGCAGCGCGCTGTGGGCGCAGTTGCTCGCCTCCACGCTGGGAGTCGCGCTGCACACCCACGAGGGCGGCGAGGCCGGTGGCGCGCTGGGCGCCGCGCGGCTGGGCTGGCTGGCGGCGGGCGGCACGCTCGATGCCGTCTGCCCGACGCCGCCTATCGCCGCGGTCTTCAGCCCGAGGGCCGACGAGGCCGAGGGGCTGCAGCCGCGCCGCGCCCGTTGGCTGAAGCTGTACCCGGCGCTGACGCATCAGTTCTGACGCGGCGACGCTCCCTTCGCACGATCGCCGGGCCGGGCGCCTCGCACTCGTCGGTCAAACCCCGCGCTGGCGGCGCAGCACCAGCAGGCCGAAGCAGCCCGCGCTCACCACCGCCGCGCCCAGCAGCCACGGCGAGGCCAGGTCCTGCAGCACCAGCGCGGTGTCGTGCATCACCCAGGCCGGGAAGTTGTGGAGCAGGTTGGCGCGGTCGTGCGCCTGCTGCAGGCCCTGCTCACCCTGGCTGCCCGGGATCAATGCTGCCAGCGCGCGCATGAACAGCCCATCGACGATGTCGTAGACGATGGGGTTGCCGTAGACCTTGGCGAGCACACCGCCGCCTATGCCCACCACCGCCGCCAGCAGCGGCACGCCCCAGCGCTTCAACCAGGCAGCCGCGGCCATCGCGGCCAGCAGCATCGGCGAGAGCCACAGCGCGCTGACCACCACGCCCAGCAGCAGGCGCAGAAAGCCCAAGCCACTGTCCATCAGCCACAGACCCATCGGCAGCTCGCCGAGGCCGGCCCAGCCGAAGACCTTGACCACCAGCAGCGGCGCCACCAGTTGCCCACCCACGAAGGCCAGGCACAGCACCAGCAGCGGCATCAGCAGCAGGTGCGTCAGCACGGTGGCCAGCACGTTCTGCCAGTGCGCGGTGGGCAGCGAGACCCAGAACTCGATCGAGCGGTCCTGCTGGTCGCGCCGCGCCAGGCCGGGCGTCTGTATCATCACCGAGAGCCAGCCCAGCAGCAGCACGCCGATGGTGTAGGCGCCCACGCCGAGGATGGCCACCATCTGTGCGTTTTCGGGGCCGTCGAGCTGCACGCTGCCGAACGGGATCGTCAGCACCGCGATCAACAGCGGTACCAGCGACAGGATGAACCAGCCGCGGTGGTGTTGCATCCACTCGCGCAGCAGCAGGGTCTTGAACTTCAGCATCTTGTTCTCCAGGGCGAAGGGCCGCTCAGACGGGTTGGCGCGGGTTGAGCTCGGGCGCACGGGTCAGCGCGACGAAGAGGTCCACCAGGCTGGGACGCAGCCGCTGGCCGAGCGCGGCCACCTCGGGCGGCGGCGCGCCGTCGAACAGCGCAGTCGCCTGGCCCTGCTGGCGGTAGCGCAGCAGCGGGTGGGCGGCGGCGATGGCGTCCGCCACGTGCGGGTCGTGCCCCAGCGCGACGAAGCGCTCGTCCATCTGCGCCAGGCTGATGTTGAGCACCAGCTTGCCTTCGTTGAGCATCATCACGTCGCTCAGCAGCGACTCGACCTCCTCGACCTGGTGGGTCGAGATCAGCACCGAGCGTTCGCCGTCGCACCACTCGTCGATCAGCATCTCGTAGAAGGCCTTGCGCGACAGCACGTCCAGCCCCAGCGTGGGCTCGTCGAGCACCATGATCTTGGCGTCGATGGCCGCGATCAGCGCCAGGTGCAGCTGCACCACCATGCCGCGCGAGAGCGACTTGACCTTGTCGCGCGGGCCGACGCTGGTGCGCTTGAGCAGCACCCGCGCCCGCTCGGCCGAAAACTTCGGGTGCAGGCCGCTCATCAGCGTGATCAACTGGTCCACCCGCGCCCAGCGCGGCAGGATCGCCACGTCGGGGATGTAGCAGAGCGACTCCAGCAGCTCGGCGCGCTGGTGCTGCGGCTCGCGGCCCAGCACGGCGAGTGTGCCGTCATGCTTCGCCAGGCCCACCAGCGCCTTCATCAGCGTGGTCTTGCCGGCGCCGTTGTGGCCCAGCAGACCCACCACGCGCCCCTTGGGGATGGCGAAACTCAGGTTGTCCAGCGCCAGCTTCTTGCCGTAGCGCATGCTCAGGCCCTCGGCCCGTATCAGTACATCGTCCATCACACCCCCCAATCCAGGTCATCGGCCTCTAGCCCCAGGCGCTTCAGGCGCAGGCGCAGTTGTGGCCATTCGTTTTTCAAGAATCTTTCCCGCTCGGCAGCCCAGAGCCGCTGCCGGGCGCCCTCGCGCACATAAAGCCCGACACCGCGCCGGCTCTCCAGCAGGCCATCGTCGTTGAGCGCCTGCAAGGCCCGCCCGACCGTGATCGGGTTCAGCAGGTACTGCGCCGAAAGCGCCCGCACCGAAGGCATCGGCTCGCCTTCGGGCGGGTCGCCATCGAGCAAGTCCCCGGCCAGGCGGTCGGCCAGTTGCCGATAGATCGGCTGTTTGTCGTCCCAGTGGTGCATGTGCGGCAACCGAGTGTGTTACTGATGTAGAACACTATAGGCAATGCTGGCTACCCGCCCAAGAAGCATGCGATGAACTGCAGATCTTGGCGACCGGCTGCAGCGGGTGGCCGATGGGTTCGACGGAGCGAGATCAGGGCGCCGCTCTGGCTGTTCGGCGGCCGCAGATGCGCGGAGGCAACGCCCCCCACGAACGCAGCCCCGCTGTCACGCACCGGAAGAGCCTCTTCAGTTACCCTCGCGCCTTTCGCGCTCCGCCGCCCACCGGGCCCAGCCGCCGTGTACCGCTACTTCGAATCCCTGCTCCACCCCTACCCCGAGACGCCGCCGCACCGGCCGCCCGCCGGCCTGCTGCCCTTCATCTGGGCCGGCACGGCCGGCACACGCGGCTACATCGGCGCGATGGCGCTGCTCACCGCGCTGATCGGCGCCTTCGAGGCCGTGCTGTTCGGCCTGCTGGGCAACGTGGTGGACTGGCTGGCCAAGCTGCAGCCCGAGCGGCTGTGGGCCGACCACGGCGGCACGCTGACGGCGCTGGCCGCGCTGCTCATGGCCAGCACGGTGCTGGTGGCGCTGCAGACGCTGCTGAAGCACCAGACGCTGGCCGGCAACTTCCCGATGCGGCTGCGCTGGAACTTCCACCGCCTGATGCTGGGCCAGAGCCTGTCGTTCTACCAGGACGAGTTTGCCGGCCGGGTCTCGGCCAAGGTGCTGCAGACGGCGCTGGCGGTGCGCGAGACGGTGATGATACTGACCGACATCATGGTCTTCGTGGTGATCTACTTCCTGACCATCGTCGTCATCGCCGGCGGCTTCGACGGCTGGCTGCTGCTGCCCTTCGGCGTCTGGCTGGCGGCCTACCTGGTAGCGCTGGTGTACTTCGTACCGCGGCTGGGCCGGGTCGCGCAGGCACAGGCCGACGCCCGCTCGATGATGACGGGGCGCATCACCGACGCCTACACCAACATCGCCACCGTCAAGCTCTTCTCGCACGCCCACCGCGAGGCCGGCCACGCCCGCAGCGCGATGCAGGAGTTCATCGTCACGGTGCACGGCCAGATGCGGCTGGTGACCGGCTTCGAGGTCATCAACCACCTGCTCAGCATGCTGCTGATACTGGGCACCGCCGCGATGGCGCTGCGGCTGTGGTCGCTCGGCGAGGTGGGTGTGGGCGCGGTGGCGGCCTCCACCGCGATGGCGCTGCGGCTGAACGGCATGTCGCACTGGGTGATGTGGGAGATGGCCTCGCTGTTCGAGCACGTGGGCACGGTGGCCGACGGTATGAACACGCTCTCGCGCGGCAACGCGGTGATCGACAAGCCGGGCGCCAAGGCGCTCTCGGTGCCGCGCGGCGAGATCCGCTTCGAGCAGGTCAACTTCAACTACGGCGGCAAGAAGCGGGTCATCGACGGCCTGTCGCTGCACATCCGGCCGGGCGAGAAGATCGGCCTGGTGGGCCGCTCGGGCGCCGGCAAATCGACCATCGTGAACCTGCTGCTGCGCTTCTACGACGTGGAGTCGGGCCGCGTGCTGATCGACGGCCAGGACATCGCCGGGGTGACGCAGGACAGCCTGCGCGCCCAGGTCGGCATGGTCACGCAGGACACCTCGCTGCTGCACCGCTCGGTGCGCGACAACATCCTCTACGGCCGGCCCGACGCCGGCGACCCGGAGATGGTGGCCGCCGCCGAACGCGCCGAGGCGCACGACTTCATCCAGTCCTTGAGCGACCCCAAGGGCCGCATCGCCTACGACGCCCACGTGGGCGAACGCGGCGTCAAGCTCTCGGGCGGCCAGCGCCAGCGCGTCGCGATCGCCCGCGTGATGCTGAAGGACGCGCCCATCCTGTTGCTCGACGAAGCCACCAGCGCGCTCGACAGCGAGGTCGAAGCCGCCATCCAGCGCAGCCTCTACCGCCTGATGGAGGGCAAGACCGTGGTGGCGATCGCCCACCGCCTGTCCACCATCGCGGCAATGGACCGGCTGATCGTGATGGACCACGGGCGCATCGTCGAGGAGGGCGACCACGCCTCGCTGCTCGCGCGCGGCGGGCTGTATGCGCGGCTGTGGGCGCACCAGAGCGGCGGGTTCCTGGGGGAAGAGTCGGACGACGAGGATGCTGACGAAGTGGTCGAGAGTCCCGCGGTTTGAGTGCGAGGCCGCCGGTCCCGTCCTGCGCAATCAGGTGTCACGTTCTGCTGTGCCGACGCTCAGTCGCGGTCTTTCCCGAGCACGATACGGACCGCGACCGGCAGATGGTCTGAGTATTCGTATTGAGCGAACGGCCCTTCGCTCAGCCGGTGGTTGAAGTCCTCCATCTCCACGTCGGACCTCACGATGATCTGCTCGTTCTCATCGCTTTCCGGCATCAGGGCGACGGTGTCGCTCGAGATGACGATGTGATCCAGCAGCCGTCCACTCGCAAAGCGTGTGACGGCGCCTTCATCGTCTTTGCCGTACTTGGCCCTCATGCCCAAAGACAGCAAAGTAAGCCCTGCCTCCTCCGCAAACGGGGCCAAGCCTTGCTGTGCAGTCTCGGCATTCATGTCGCCCATCACCAGGAAATCGGTTTCCAGCCCGTCTTCCCGTTCCTTGGCCACCCAACGCGCGACAGCCTCCGCCGCCGCTGCTCGAATCGCGTTGCCGCTGTCCTTCAGCTTGGGATCCGTGCTCTTCAAATGGACCACAGCACACCGAAAGTCGAAAGCACGCCTGCTCGACTGACGAACGCGCACGTCGCACAGCAGCGGGCGGCGGTCGAAGACCCGCTTGGTCTTGACGGAGCCGTCCTTGAGCTCGACCTGCATGGACCCATCGAAGAGCTTCGAATTGGGCAACACGGCGACCGTCGTCGTGTCTGTCCGGTACACGCAAGCGTTCTGCTGCCCCGTTGCCGGCACGCTCGGGTCCTTCCTGACGATTTCGTACGCATAGCTCAGGTCGCCCATGCGGTTCATGGTGTCGACGAGGTCGCGCACACCGTCCTCGCCAACCTCCTGGAGCGACCAGAAGTCGCATCGGAAGGCGAGCATGTACTCGGCGATCTTCTCGATCCGACCTTGACGCTGGTCGCCATGGAGGTGCTGAATGTTCCAGCTCACGATATCCGCGAATGCAGGCGAGTCCTCCAGCGACCGAACGACGATCTCAAAGGGACTGATTGGCCTGGCGGGCGCCTTCGGCTGGTTGAGGCCGAGCTGCCCAAAGAGGCCCGACGGCGGCAGCGTGGGTTCGACACCCGGCAGCTTCGTCCGCTGGGCCGTACGCTTGTCGCGCTTCCGCTCGGCCACGGGTTGGAGCATGGTCTGAACGCGCTTCGCGGCGCTCGGCGGCAAGTTTGCAGCATTGACGGCTCTCATGCGGCGAACGGCCTTGGAGGGGTTCGCCCCCATGCCCCGCTCGCCTGGCGGAGAGAACGGCTGTGCCCATCCCAGGCCCGCAACATAGTCCATGTAGGACAACAGCGTGTGCTGTTCGCGAAGCGCCTCGGGCATGCTCCGGACGGCTTCTTCGAGCTCCGACCAGGCACTGTGGCTCACCAGCGGGTGCCTGAGGAACAGCGCCTCCTGTGCACCGGGAAGACTGAACAACGTCTGAGCCAGGCGCTCTACCTCGCGCACCGGTGCGGTGATTCGAAGGACGATAGGCTGCGCAAATACCACCTGATTGCCATTGACCCCGGCCAGCTCCACCCAGATGCGGTACGTACCCACGTCGGAGAACACGGGCCCGTCCGCGGCCAGGAACAGCGGGATCGAATGGGATACCTTGCCGGGCTGCCCGGCACGAAGCTGCAATTGGGGCGCACGCGCGCAAACCCGCAGCGGCGGGCGATAGGGAACTCGGCTGCCGTTGGGGCGTTCGATGGTCACGCGCGTGAAGCCCTCGATAGGATCGAGCGAGTTCGGGATCAGCGCGACGGCTGTCGCGGAGACCCTGAGTTCCACGAATACGGGTTCACCGAGCTCGTACTGGGCAACGATCCCATTGCTGTAGGAGGTCCGCGTGGATCGCGCTTCCAGCGCAACGCCGGCCGCCTGGCGCAGCGGATTGGCTCCGAGCATCGTCAGCCTGGGCTCCGCGGTGCCGCCTGAATAGATGGTGCTCGGACCTTCCTCGTACACACCAAAGGCAAAGCCGCCCGTCTCGATCTCGCGCCGGGACGCGTGATGC
>DATHWJ010000181.1:0-4067 GCA_035460745.1 Ideonella sp.
AGCCTCCCCCTTGACTTCGCTGCGTTGGCCACCCGACACCCTCGTCAGTCACCGCTCTGGCTGTTCGACGGTGAACAGCCACGGTGGTGCCGGATCAGGACGGTGGGGCGTGCTGCGCAGTGAAGTATTAGGAGGAGGAGCGAAGCGACGGGGGACATGAACGGAGCAGCACGCCCCGGCGGCCTGATCTCGCAAGGTCCGCGGCAAGTCACTCGCGCCAGACGTCACTCACCCTGCGCCGTCACCGCCTCGATCTCATCCTGCAACCCCAGCCAGCGCTCTTCCTGCGCCGCCACGTCATCGGCGATCTGCTTCAGCCGCCGGCCGTGTTCAGCGAGTTGCGTGCCGCTCAGCTTGCCGCTCGCAAGCTCCGCTTCCAGTCGCGACCGTTCGGCTGCCAGCCCCGCCAGTTGTTTGTCGATGCGCTCGACCTGTTGCCGCAGCGGCTTGGTCTTCTCGGCCAGCTTGGCGCGGGCTTGCGACGAGGCCTTGCGGTCTTCGCGGGGCGCGATGGGGGCGGGTGCTGGGGCAGCGGCCTTGACCACCACCACCGGCGCGGCCGCGGGCGGTGGCGGCGAGCCGGCTTTCGAGAGGGCACGGGCTGCTTCGCGGGAGCGGTCCAGCAGCCACTTCTGGTAGTCGTCCAGGTCGCCGTCGAACTCTTTCACCACGCCATCGGCCACCAGCCAGAATTCGTCGCAGACCTCGCGCAGCAGCGCGCGATCGTGGCTGACCAGCATCACCGAGCCTTCGAACTCGTTCAGCGCCATCGAGAGCGCCTCGCGGGTGGTCAGGTCCAGGTGGTTGGTGGGCTCGTCGAGCAGCAGCAGGTTGGGGCGCTGCCAGACCAGGGAGGCCAGCACCAGGCGGGCTTTTTCGCCGCCGGAGAGCGTGCCGACCACCTGGTTGACCATGTCGCCGACGAAGCGGAACTGGCCCAGGAAGTCGCGCAGCTCCTGCTCGCGCCAGGGCGTGGTGAGTGTCTTGGCCAGGCGCACCATGTGCTGCATCGGCGTGTCGTCGGCGTGCAGCAAGTCCATCTCCTGCTGCGCGAAGTAGCCGATCGCCAGGCCCTTGCCCTCGGTCACGGTGCCGGCCAGCGCCGGGTGGTCGCGGGCGATGGTCTTGACCAGGGTGGACTTGCCCTGGCCGTTGGCGCCCAGGATGCCGATGCGCTGGCCGGCCATCACCGTGCGGCTGACGTTGTGCACGATGGCGATGTCGGCGCCGCCCGGCTCGGCCGACTTGTAGCCGCAGACCATGTCGCGCAGGCTCAGCATGGGGTCGGGCAGGTTGAGCGGCTCGCGGAACTCGAAGGTGAAGTCGCTGGCGGTGAGCACCGGCGCGAGCTTCTCCATGCGGTCCAGCGCCTTCACCCGGCTCTGCGCCTGCTTGGCCTTGCTGGCCTTGGCCTTGAAGCGGTCGATGAAGCGCTGCAGGTGGGCCATGCGCTCCTGCTGCTTGCCGTAGGCGGCGGCCTGCTGGCTCAGGCGCTCGGCGCGCATCTCCTCGAAGGTGGTGTAGTTGCCGCCGTAGCGCGTCAGCTTGGCCTCGTCCAGGTGCAGCGTGACGCGGGTGATCGCGTCGAGGAACTCGCGGTCATGGCTGATGATCAGCAAGGTGCCGTTGTAGCGCTGCAGCCAGCCTTCCAGCCAGACCAGGGCGTCCAGGTCCAAGTGGTTGGTCGGCTCGTCGAGCAGCATCAGGTCGGCCGGGCACATCAGCGCGCGGGCCAGCTGCAGCCGCATGCGCCAGCCGCCGGAGAAGCTGTTCACCGGGGCGTCGAGCTGGTCGCGCCGGAAGCCCAGGCCCAGCAGCAGGGTCTGGGCGCGCGAGCGGGCGTCGAAGGCGCCGGCTTCTTCGAGGTGAACATAGGCCTCGGCCATCGCGTGGCCGTCTTCGGCCGCTTCGGCGGCGGCCAGCAGGGCCTGCGCTTCGACCAGCGGGATGTCGCCTTGCAGCACGTACTCGGTGGCCGGGTCGTCGGTCTCGGGCATGGACTGCACGACCTCGCCGAGGCGCCAGCGCGGCGGGATCTCGAAGTCGCCGCCGTCGGCCTGCAGCCGGCCGGCCAGCAGGGAGAAGAGCGAGGACTTGCCGGCGCCGTTGCGCCCGACCAGACCGACTTTTTCGCCGGGGTTGAGGGTGACGGACGCGCTGTCGAGCACGACCTTGACGCCGCGGCGCAGGGTGAGGTTCTTGAGGTTGATCATGTTCGGGGGGGCATGGCGGCGAGCAGGTTCTCGCGCGTCAGCAGCAGCACCTGGTCGTCACCGGCGCTGGTGGTGAGCCACAGCGCGTCGAGTGCCGGGAAGGCGGCTTCAAAGTAGGGTCGCTCGTGGCCGATCTCCAGCACCAGTACGGCGTCGGTGGTCATCGAGGCGGGGGCATCGCGCAGCAGCGCGCGGATGAAGTCCATGCCGTCGCGGCTGCCGGCCGTGTTGCCGTCGAGCGCCAGCGCCGGCTCGGCCCGGTACTCGGGCGGCAGGCTGGCCATGGCGGCGGCGTTGACGTATGGCGGGTTGCACAGGATGAGGTCGTAGCAGCGGCCCGCAGGCAGGGCGGCCAGGCCGTCGCCCTGGTGGAGGGCGACGCGGTCGGCCAGCGCGTGGCGGTCGATGTTGAGCCGGGCGACCGCGAGCGCGTCGGGCGAGAGGTCGGCGGCGTCCACCGTGACCTCGGGCCAGGCCATTGCGGCCAGCACCGCCAGGCTGCCGTTGCCGGTGCACAGGTCGAGCACGCGCTCGGTGTGCTCGCCCAGCCAGACGTCGATGCTGCCTTCGGCCAGCGCCTCGGCGATCAGCGAGCGCGGCACGATGGCGCGCGAGTCGATGTGGAAGGGCACGCCCTGCAGCCAGGCCTCGCCTGTCAGGTAGGCGGTGGGCTGGCGGGTCGCGATGCGGCGCTCGACCAGCGCCCGCGCGGCCTTGATCGCCTCGTCGTCCACCGGGGTGTCGCCGAGCTCGTCCAGCGCGTCAAGCGGGTGGCCCAGCGCCCACAGCACCAGCCACGCGGCCTCGTCGAAGGCGTTGGTCGTGCCATGGCCAAACGAAACGCCCGCCTGGTCGAGGCGGGCGCTGCTTTGTTCGATCAGCTCCAGGAGTGTCATGCGGGCACCGTGCGGGCGGGCGATTTAATTGACTCTGACCCCATTATTTCAGGTGAGCAGGGTTTCGAGGGTGCGGCGGTAGATGTTCTTCAGGGGCTCGATGCTGTCCACCGGCACGCATTCGTCCACCTTGTGGATGGTGGCGTTCAGCGGGCCGAATTCGACCACCTGGGGGCAGACCTTGGCGATGAAGCGGCCGTCGGAGGTGCCGCCGGTCGTCGAGAGCTGGGTCGTGACGCCGGTCTCGGCGTGGATGGCCTGGGCCAGCGCCTGGCTGAGCGAGCCGACCGGTGTCAGAAAGGGCTCGCCGCCCAGGACCCAGTCAATGCGCCAGTCGAGCTGGTGGTGGTCCAGCACCTCGGCGACGCGGGCCTTCAGGCCCTCGGGCGTCGAGGCGGTGGCGAAGCGGAAGTTGAAGTCCACCACCAGCTCGCCCGGGATCACGTTGGTGGCGCCGGTGCCGGCGTGCAGGTTGGAGATCTGCCAGGTGGTGGGCGGGAAGTATTCGTTGCCGGCGTCCCAGGCGATCGCGGCCAGCTCGGCCAGCGCGGGCGCGGCCTGGTGCACCGGGTTGCGGGCGAGCTGCGGGTAGGCCACGTGGCCCTGGATGCCGGTGACCGTGAGCTTGCCCGAGAGCGAGCCGCGGCGGCCGTTCTTGATCATGTCGCCGAGCTGCTCTACCGAGGTGGGCTCGCCGACGATGCAGCAGTCCAGCCGCTCGCCGCGGGCTTTCAAGGCCTCGACCACCTTGACCGTGCCGTCGACCGAGGGGCCTTCTTCGTCGCTGGTCAGCAAAAAGGCGACGCGGCCGGCGTGGGCCGGGTGGGCGCGCACGAACTCCTCGGCCGCCACCACCATCGCGGCGACCGAGGTCTTCATGTCGGCGGCGCCGCGGCCGAAGAGCTTGCCTTCGCGGTAGCTCGGCGCGAACGGATCGCTGGCCCAGGCGCCAAGCGGG
>DATHWJ010000182.1:0-5267 GCA_035460745.1 Ideonella sp.
GTCGCCAAGCAGACGCCGCGGATCCGGCTCTGCCGGTCCGCCAGCGGCGCCCCCTTGAGGGGGAGCGGCGAAGCCGCTACGGGGGTGGGCCATTCACCCGCCGATGTAGTGCATTTCGACGCGGCGTTCACCAGTGTCGCCGGGCGGCGCCACGGCATTGCCGCGCAGCTCGGAGTAGCGGTCGTCGCGGCGCGACCAGATGCCGGCGATGGTGGCGGCCAGCTCTTCGTCCGTGGTGCCGCTGCGCAGCAGGCCGCGCAGGTCGTGTCCGCGCGAGGCGAACAGGCAGAGGAAGAGCTTGCCTTCGGTGGACAGGCGGGCGCGGTTGCAGTCGCTGCAAAAGGCCTGCGTGACGCTGGAAATCAGGCCGATCTCACCGCGGCCGTCGGCGTAGCGCCAGCGCTCGGCCGTCTCGCCCACGCTGCCGGGATCGACCGGCTCCAGCGGCCAGACCGCATGGATGCGCTGCATCACCTCGGCCGAGGGCAGCACGTCGTCCATGCGCCAGCCGTTGGTCGCGCCGACGTCCATGAACTCGATGAAGCGCAGGATCACGCGGCCGTCGTAGTGCTCGCGGAAGTGGCGCGCCATCGGCACGATCTGCTGCTCGTTGACGCCGCGCTGCACCACCATGTTGACCTTGATCGGGCCCAGGCCCGCGGCCAGTGCGGCGTCGATGCCGGCCAGCACGTCGGCGACGGGGAAGCCGACGTCGTTCATGCGCTGGAACACCTCGTCGTCCAGTGCATCGAGGCTGACGGTCAGGCGCTTCAGACCGGCTTGCTTCAGGGCGGTTGCCTTGCGCGTCAGCAGCGAGCCGTTGGTGGTCAGCGTGAGGTCCAGCGGGGCGCCGTCGGGGGTCTTCAGGCCGGCCAGCATGCCGACCAGCACCTCGATGTGCTTGCGCAGCAGCGGCTCGCCGCCGGTGAGCCGCAGCTTGCCGACGCCCTGCGCGACGAAGAGGCCGGCCAGCCGGGTGATCTCCTCGAAGCTGAGCAGCGAGCTGTGCGGCAGGAAGGTGTACTTGCTGTCGAAGACCTGCTTGGGCATGCAGTAGCTGCAGCGGAAGTTGCAGCGGTCGGTCACCGAGATGCGCAGGTCGCGCAGCGGGCGGCCCAGGGTGTCGGCCAGCAGGCCGCCGGTGGGCACGCTCAGTGGCACCACCGGCTTGAGCAGGGTCTCACGCCAGTCGATCAGGGGAATCACTTTGTCGCGCATCGCCGGATTGTGCGGCCGAGTGGCGGTATCGCGCTTGACCGCGGTTAAGCCGCGCCCACACCGCGGGGATCAGGGCGCCGTGCGGGGCAGCTCGCCGCTGACCTGCGGCACGCGCCGCGCGCCGTTGAAGCGCTTGAGCCAATAGGCCTGACGCATGTCTTCGACGCGCACTTCGCCGCCGGTGCGCGGCGAGTGGATGAACTTGCCGTCGCCGACATAGATGCCGACATGCGAGAAGGTGCGGCGCAGCGTGTTGAAGAACACCAGGTCGCCGGGCTTGAGGTCGCCGCGGTCGATCTGCAGCAGGCCGGGCGCCTTGGCCTGCTCGTCGGCGCGGCGCGGCAGCAGCAGGCCGACGCTGTTCTCGAAGATGTGGCGGGTGAAGCCCGAGCAGTCGAAGCCGCCATCGGCCGAGGTGCCGCCGCGGCGGTAGCGCACGCCGATGAAGTTCATCGCGGTGAGCACCAGGTCGGAGGCCTTGTCGCGCACCTTGTTCAGCAGCGAGCGCTCGGCCGGCGACTCGACGAAGCCCCGCTCTTCGAGCAGGCGCATCACGGGGTCGTTGGCGGTCAGCGTGGCGGCCGGTGGGGCAGTGTCGCTATCGCCGCTGGCGAGCAGCTCGGCGGCGCTGGCGGCCGGGCGCGCGGCGGTCGGGGTGCTGGCTTCCGGGGCGGCCAACGCCGCCGTGCCGCCCAGGCTGAGGGCGGTCCAGAGCAGAGCGGTGTACGCGTGGCGGGGGAGTGAAACGTCGGAAAACCTTTGCACGCGGCGCAGGATAGGGAGGTGTCACAGGACTGTCAAGCAAAAAAACCAGTGTATTCAACGACTTGGCGTGGGGATCTGCGTTGCTGGGTGAGCCGGGCAGCGAAAAATGCGGCCTTGAACAGGCACAATCAAAGGTTTTGCCGACATCCCGGCGCCCCGTCGCCCAAAAGGCGCGCAGACAGGACCTTTCAATGACGTTTGATTGCATGGCACCGAAGAGGGCGAGGGCGCCGCTGGCGCAGTTCATCGGCGGCTGGTGGTTGTCCCTGGCCGCTTGCGTGGCGGGCGCCACCGAGCTGCCAGGCCCCGCGTTCCCGGAGTTCCAGACCCCGCAGCAGCTCCGCAAGGCCTGCGACGAGGGCCTGCAGGGTGCGCGCCAGCGCCTGGCCGAGATGGAGCGGGTGGCGCCTGACAAGGGCTGGCTGGCCGGCTACGACGACTTCAACGGCTGGGTCGAGGACGTCTACGGCCCGGTGGCCTTCGTCGGCAACGTGCACCCCGACAAGGCCGTGCGCGAAGCCGCCGAAGCCTGCGAGGTGCGCTGGCAGGACTTCTTCTCGACGCTGGGCCAGAACGCCAAGCTCTTCCGCGTGGCCAAGCAAGTCCAGCCGGCCGACGACATCGACCGCGAAGCGCTGAGGTCCATCACCGACAGCGCCGAGGACGCCGGTGTCGGCCTGCCCGCGGCCAAGCGGGCCCAGGCCAAGAAGCTGGCCGACCGCATCAGCCTGCTGAGCCAGCGCTTCGACAAGAACATCCGCGACAGCAAGACCAAGGTCGCCTTCACCGCCGCCGAGCTGGCCGGCGTGCCAGAGGGCGTGCTCAAGGCCGCCAAGCGCGACGCCCGCGGCCGCCTGTTGCTGGGCCTGGACTACCCGACCTACTTCCCGGTGCTGGAGCGGGCCGAGAACGAAGCCACGCGCGAGCGCATGTGGCTGGCCAAGACCAACGACGGCGGCGTTGCCAACCTGAAGCTGCTGGGCCAGATCGGCCAGCTGCGGCGCGACTACGCAGCCCTCTTCGGCTTCAAGAGCTACGCCGACTTCGTGCTGCGCCGGCGCATGGCCAAGAGCACCGAGAACACCACCCGCTTCCTCGACGAGGTCAAGGGCGCTGTCACCGAGAGCGAGAAGCGCGACCTGGCCGACCTGCGCGACGCCAAGGCCCGCCACCTCGGCCAGCCGCTGGCCCAGACCACGCTGCGGCGCTGGGACGTGGCTTTCTACGGCGAGCGGCTGCGCAAGGAACGCTTCACCGTCGACGAAGAGCTCTTCCGCCCCTATTTCCCGCCGCAGGAGAGCCTGCAGTTCGTGATGCGCATCGCCGAGCGCATGTTCGGTGTGCGCTACACCGCCGTGCCGGCCAAGCTCTGGCACCCGGAGGCGCAGGCCTATGCCGTCAGCGACGCGGTCACGGGCAAGCCGCTGGCCAGCCTGATCGTCGACCTTTACCCGCGCGAGGGCAAGTACGGGCACGCGGCGGTCTGGTCCTACCGCAGCGGCGGCAGCCGCTCCGAGCGGGTGCCGCAGGCCGCGCTGGTGGTCAACTTCGACCGCAAGGGCTTGACCATCGACGAGCTCGACACCCTGCTGCACGAGTTCGGCCACGCACTGCACAGCAACCTCTCGAACACCCGCTACACGATGCAGGCCGGCACCAGCACGCAGCTCGACTTCGTCGAGGCGCCTTCGCAGATGCTGGAAGACTGGGTCTTCGACCGCAAGGTGCTGAAGCTGTTCCAGGAGGTCTGCCCGAGCTGCAAGCCGGTGCCGGACGAGCTGATCGACAAGGCCCGCGCCTCGCGCGACTTCGCCAAGGGCAGCCAGACCGCCCGCCAGCACCTCTACGCCAGCTTCGACCTCGCGCTCTACGGCCCGAGCGCGCCCGAGCCGCTGGCGCTGTGGGCCAAGATGGAGGGCGCGACGCCGCTGGGCCATGTCAAGGGCACGATGTTCCCGGCCGGCTTCGGCCACGTGGCCGGCAACTACGCTGCCGGCTACTACGGCTACCTGTGGAGCCTGGTCGTCGCGATGGACCTGCGCACGGCCTTCGCGGCCGACCGGCTCGACCCGGCGGTGGGCAAGCGCTACCGCGACAAGGTGCTGAGCCAGGGCGGCCAGCGCCCGCCGGAGCAACTGGTGCGCGACTTCCTGGGCCGCGAGATGAGCCCGAAAGCCTTCTTCGACGACTTGGCGAAGTAAGGCCCCCACGCTCGCTGGCGCTCGCGAAGTAAGGCCCCCACGCTCGCTGGCGCTCGCTGCCCCCCCGAGGGGGCTCGCGCAGCGGACCGGCGGAGCCGGGTCCGCGCACGCCCCTTGGTTGGCGGTGCCCTAGAGGACGTCGGAGGCGAAGTCGGCGAGGCGCGAGCGCTCGCCGCGCGCCAGCGTCACGTGGCCCGAGTGCGGCCAGCCCTTGAAGCGGTCGACCACATAGGTCAGCCCCGAGCTGCCTTCGGTCAGGTAGGGCGTGTCGATCTGCGCCAAGTTGCCCAGGCAGACGATCTTGGTGCCCGGGCCGGCGCGGGTGATGAGGGTCTTCATCTGCTTGGGCGTCAGGTTCTGCGCCTCGTCGATCAGCACGAACTTGTTCAGGAAGGTGCGGCCGCGCATGAAGTTCAGGCTCTTGATCTTGATCTTCGAGCGCACCAGGTCGTTGGTGGCCGCGCGGCCCCATTCGCCGGCCGAGTTGTCGCTCTTGGCCAGCACCTCGAGGTTGTCGTCGAGCGCGCCCATCCAGGGGCCCATCTTTTCCTCCTCGTTGCCGGGCAGGAAGCCGATGTCCTCGCCCACCGGCACGGTCACGCGGGTCACGATGATCTCGCTGTAGCGGCGGTCTTCCATCACCTGCGCCAGGCCGGCGGCCAGGGTCATCAGCGTCTTGCCGGTGCCTGCCGTGCCCGTCAGCGTGATGAAGTCGACCTCGGGGTCGCAGAGCAGGTTGAGCGCGAAGTTCTGCTCGCGGTTGCGTGAGCAGACGCCCCAGACCGCGTTTTTCGCATGGGTGTAGTCGCGCAGCGTCTTCAGCACCGCGGTCTTGCCGGTGATCTCGGTGACGCGGGCGTAGAGCGGCGCGGCGCCGGGTGTCTCCAGGTAGACGAACTGGTTGACCATCAGCACCGGCACCATCGGACCGCTGATTCGGTAGAAGGTGTGGCCGCCCTGGCTCCAGCTCTCCATGGTCTTGCCATGGCGCTCCCAGAAGTCGGCCGGCAGCGGCAGCACGCCGGTGTAGAGCAGGTCGCCGTCTTCCAGCGTCTTGTCGTTGAAATAGTCTTCGGCGGCCAG
>DATHWJ010000183.1:0-5823 GCA_035460745.1 Ideonella sp.
ACTGCTGGGCTGGGCCAAGGCGCTGGGCCTGGCGGACCAGCAGCTCGGCGCGCTGGAAGACGGCGTCTCGGACCACCTGATGCAGCAGATCGCCCAGGTGAACAACACCGATGCGCTGCGCGAGGTGGCGGCGAAGATGCAGAGCTGAAGGAGCGGAGCCCGGTCAGCCGCTCAAGCGGCCATCCCCACCTCCGCCAGGATCTCGTACGAGCGCAGCCGCGCCTCGGGCTCGAAGACCGCGGAGACGACCATCAGCTCGTCCGCGCCGGTCTCGTCGGCAAAACGCTGCAGCCCGCGCCGCACCGTTTCGGCCGATCCCACCACCGAGCAGGCCAGCATGCGCGAGGCGTGCTGCTTCTCGGCGGGCGACCAGTAGCTTTCGATGTCGTCTATGGGGGGCTGGTAGGGCCCCGGCCGGCCGCGCAGCAGGTTGGCGAAGGCCTGCTGCTGCGAGGTGAAGAGGCGCCGGGCGGCTTCGTCGGTCTCGGCGGCGATCACGTTGAGGCCAACCATCGCATGCGGCTTGGCGAGCTGGGCCGAGGGGCGGAACTGGCGGCGGTAGAGCAGCAAGGCGTCGTGCAGCGCGTCGGGCGCGAAGTGCGAGGCGAAGGCATAGGGCAGGCCCAGCGCGGCGGCGAGCTGGGCGCCGTAGTGGCTGGAGCCGAGTATCCACAGCGGCACCTCCAGGCCGGCGCCCGGCACGGCCTGTATCGCCTGGCCGGGCCGGACCGGTGCGAGCAGCGCCTGCAGCTCCTGCACGTCCTCGGCGAAGTGCTCGGAGGCGCGCGGGTCGCGGCGCAGTGCGCGCACGGTGGTCTGGTCGGTGCCGGGTGCGCGGCCCAGGCCCAGGTCGATGCGGCCCGGGTAGAGCGACTCCAGCGTGCCGAACTGCTCGGCGATCACCAGCGGCGAGTGGTTGGGCAGCATCACGCCGCCGGCACCGACGCGGATGGTCGAGGTGCCGCCGGCCAGGTAGCCGATCACCACGGAGGTGGCGGCGCTGGCGATGCCGGTCATGTTGTGGTGCTCCGCCACCCAGTAGCGGGTGTAGCCCAGGCGCTCGGCGTGCTGCGCGAGTTGCAGGCTGTGGCGCAGGGCGTCGGCAGGCGTGGAGCCCCGCGCCACGGGCACGAGGTCGAGGACGGAAAGCAGCGGCATGGAGCGGTCGCACGACGCGGCGTGGTGCGATGGGAATGGCAAGAGCGGCGAACGATACGCGGCCCTGCCGGCCCGGGTGTGGCGCCGCCGCCGAGACCGGACCGGCGCGAGGGTCGATGCGGCGCGTGGCTGACGGCTCAGCGTTTTCGCGCCAGCGTCAGCCCGTCGCCTATGGGTACCAGCGAGAGATCCACGCGCTCGTCATGGTGCAGCTTGGCATTCAGCGCCTGCAGCGCCAGCGTGTCCACGTCGCCTTGCGCCGGCCGGGCCACGTCGCCGCCCCACAGCACGTTGTCGATCGCGATCAGGCCGCCGGGCCGCAGCAGTTGCAGGCAGCGCTCGAAGTAGCCGTCGTAGCTGCGCTTGTCGGCGTCGACGAAGGCGAAGTCGTAGGCGCCGGCCTCGCCCGCCGCCAGCCTAGCGTCCAGCGTCTGCAGCGCCGGCGCGATCGCCAGCTCGATCTTGTGGGCCACGCCGGCCGCCTGCCAATGCGGCTGGCCGAGGCGGGTGTAGTCCTCGCTCACGTCGCAGGCCAGCAGCCGGCCGTCGTCGGGCAGCGCGAGCGCCACCGTGAGCGCGCTGTAGCCGGTGAATACGCCTATCTCTATGGCCCGGCGTGCGCCGATCAGGCGCACCAGCAGCGCCATCAGCTGGCCTTGCTCGGGCGAGATCTGCATGCCGGCGTGGGCGTGGCTGCGGGTGGCCTCGCGCAGCGCCAGCTGGCTGGGGTGCTCGCGCAGCGAGTGGGCCAGCAGGTAGTCGTAGAGCGTCTCGTCGAGGTTCAGGGTGCGATGGGTCATCGGCGGTCTCCGGTCCAGGCGGGTGGCCAGTCTAGCGACGCGATCGGCCACGCCCCGCGTTTCAGAAGCAGCCAGGATCCGGCCGCGCCAGCCGGCAGCTCCAGCGAAAGCCTTCGGCGCCCTGCTTGGCCGAGCGCCGCAGCACGGCCGTGGCTTCGGCCGCGATGGCGTCCGGCAGCGGCAGCGCGAGGGTGGCGCCGGTCGAGTTGGTGTAGAAGTTGACGAAGCAGGTCTCGTTGCCGCCGCAGATCGCCGGGATCTCGCGCTGGTAGGCCTCGCGGTCGCGGGCCTGCGCGGCCGGCACGATCACATGGAGCAGGATGCCTTGCCGCCCGACGACCTGCCAGGGGCCCGCGGGGTCCGGGGCGGCCAGCCCGGCGGACCCAACCAGGGCCAGTGCCGCTGCGAGAAGCCCGCGGCGGCCGTCGTGGATCGCGTGTTTGATCTGCATGGTGCCTCCTGATGTGAAATCGAGCAGGCCGGTAAGGTAACGTACGCGAGGCTTGTCTGCACACCGACACCGTGCAGCCGGCCTTGTTCCCCCACCCTCGAGCGCCGCGGTCCCGCACTGCCGCGCTCGGCTCCCCCACCGGATCACGGAGAAGATCATGCCCAAGGGCCAGCGCAGCAGCAAAGAAGCCAAGAAGCCGAAGAAGGACCAGTCACCCAGCAAGCCCATCTCGCCGGGCGCCGTGGTGCCCACCGTGACGACCGTCGTCCCGGACCGCTCGAAGAAGAAGTAGCGCCCGGGGCGATGGGCGCCGCCCGGCCACGGAAATCACCGATGCCGGCTCAGTTCATGCCTGCCGCGCGCTGCGCCGCGCGGCTGACGACCTTGTCCGCCACCCTGCTGGCCTGCAGCGCCCAGGCCCAGCGCGCCGAAGTGCTGCACTGGTGGACCTCGGCCGGCGAGTCGGCCGCCGTCAACGAGCTGGCCAGCGCCTACCGCCAGGCGGGTGGCATTTGGGTCGACTCGGCGGTGGCCGGCGGCGACAGCGCACGCGCCGCGGCGATCAGCCGCATCGCCGGCAGCAGCCCGCCCACGGCGGCGCAGTTCAACCTCTCGCAGCAGTACCTCGACGTGATCGCCGAGGGGCTGCTGAACGACGTGGACAGCGTGGCCGCGCAGCAGCAATGGGCCACGCGCCTGCCGCAGCCGGTGATCGACAGCATCCGGTTCGGCGGCCACTGGTACGCGGTGCCGCTCAACCTGCACAACCCGATCTGGTTCTGGAGCTCCAAGGCCGCGCTGCGCCAGGCCGGCGTCAAGGGTGAGCCGCGCAGCTTCGACGAGCTCTTTGCGGCGCTGGACAAGTTGAAGGCCGCCGGCCTGGTGCCGCTCGCGGTGGGCGGCCAGACCTGGCAGGAGTTCATCACCTTCTACGCCGTGCTGCTGCACGAGGCCGGCCCGCCGACCTACCTGGCCTACTTCCGCGACCACGACGCCCGCAGCGTCGATTCGGCGCCCTTCCGCAAGGCGCTCGCCACCTTCAAGCGCCTGCGTGCCTATGTGGACGCCGGCTCGCCGGGGCGCAACTGGAACGACGCCACCGCGATGCTGATCTCGGGCAAGGCCGGCTTCCAGATCATGGGCGACTGGGCCAAGGGCGAGTTCGAGCGGGCCCGGCTGGTGGCGGGCAAGGACTACGGCTGCGCGATCGGCTTCGGGCCCGATGCGCCGTACACGATAGCCGGCGATGTCTTCGTGCTGCCCAAGTCGTCGGACAAGGCCGTGCTGGAGGCGCAGCGCAAGCTGGCGGCCACCGTCACCGCGCCGGCCGTGCAGCTCGCGTTCAACCGCAAGAAGGGTTCCATCCCGGTGCGCAGCGACCTGGACGGCAGCAGCCTGGACGCCTGCGCGCAGGCCGGCCTGCGGGCCATCAAGGACGCCCGGCGCGTGGTGGCCAACCCCGACATGCTGATGAGCCCGGACCAGGTCGGCGCGGTGCAGGACGTGGTCGCGGCCTTCTGGCACGGCGAACAGTCTGTCGCCGATGCCGCCAAGGCCCTGCAGCAGGCTCTGAAGCGCTGAGGCGAGCATGTAAAAAAGCGGCCGGGCCTGCGGCCATCCGCGCGGCCCGGCCGCAGCCTGCAAGGCAGGCCTCCCTGGCAGGTGCTCTTCTTCTTTACGGTGCCACGACCTTCAGCGTCGTGCTGGCGCTGGTGGAGCCGCTGGTGTTGGTGCAGGTCAGCGTGTAGGTGTAGTCACCCACTGCCTTGGGCGAGACATAGCGGCTGCCCGAGGTGTTGCGCTGGCCGCTCCAGGCGTCGCTCGCCACGCAGGTGCTGGGTTCGCTGGCGCCCCAGGACAGCAGCGCCTTCTTGCCCAGCTTGATGCGGCCCGGCGTGGCGCCTATGCCCACCGTGGGCACGGGCAGCACCGGGGCCGGGAAGGCGGAAGGATCCAGCGTGTAGACGGTGCCCACGTTGGCGCTGCCGCCGTTCAGCGAGGTGCCGTAGAACAGGCCGTCCCTGGCCAGCGTCAGGCCGGTCTCCAGCGCACTGGCGGTGCTGGTGAAGGGCACCACGCCGACCAGCTTGCCGGTGGTGTCCATCTCCCAGGCAGTGCCGAAGTAGACGTTGGCGCCGCCGCCGAAGGCCGTGCCGTAGAGGTGGCCGTTGGGGCCGAAGGTGGGCGGCGCGGTCGGGGCCGAGCCGTCGTACTCGCCGGCGAAGCTGTGCAGCGTCTGGAAGTCGCCCGCGGCGTTGACCTTGTAGACCGTGCCGCACAGGCAATCGGCGGCGCCGCCGGCGTTGGTGGTGCCGTAGAAGTAGCCGTCGGCGCCTTGCGTCGGCCCGCCATGGGGGCGGCGGCCTTCGCCAATCACGCTGGCGAACTGGTGGACGGTCTTGTAGCCCGTGCCGTCCTTGGCGATGCTGAAGACCACGCCGTCCAGGCTGGGGCCGCCGTCGTTGCCGACGCCGTAGAGCCGGCCGTCGCTGCCCAGGGTCAGGCGCCCCTTGGGCGTCGAGCCGCCCAGGCCGCCGTCGAACTCGTGCAGCAGCTTGAAGTTGCTGCCGTCGGGCGAGAGGCTGTAGATCGTGCCGTAGCCCAGGCTGCCGCCGCCCTGCCCCACGCCGTACAGCGTGCCGTCGCTGTCCTGCACCAGGCCCCCATCGACATAGGCGCCGTCCAGGCCGGTGAAGGTGTGCAGCACGCTGAACTTGCCGGCCTTGGAGAGCTTGTAGATGGTGCCGTTGGGCGCCGGGCCGGCGCTGTCGCCGCTGAAGGCCACGCCGTAGAGCGCGCCGTCCTTGCCCTGCAACAGCGGGGCGATCGGCGTGCCGCCGTCGGCCTGGCCGGTGAAGACGTAGAGCGTGCGGTAGGCGCTGCCGTCGGGCTTCATGCGGTAGAGGGTGCCGAAGCCCGAGTAGAGGTCGGAGCCGCTGGCGCTGCCGTAGTAGGTGGCACCGTAGAGGAAGCCGTCGCTGGCCTGCAGCACCGGGCTGTAGGGCAGCGCGCCACCGCTGCCGCCGGTGAAGGAGTGCACCACGACGGGCTCGGTGGCCGCAGAGGCGATGCCGGAGGCCATGCTGCCCAGGCAGAGCGCCATCGCGGCGAGCGCAGTGGCCTTGGCGACGGCACGCAGCGGGCGGTTGACGAAACGGGTGGAGGGGATCGTGTGGATGTTCGTGTTCATGTAGGGGAGTCCTCGGGATCTCATGAATGGGAGGTGTCTAACGAGCCGCAGCGGGCTCACGGGATGAGTTGCAAGGCCCGGATCGCGTCGATCAGGCCGTAGCCGTCGAGGCCGGTGAAGCCCTTGCCGACGCTGCCGGTCTTGAAGGGCGCGCTGAAGGCGTGGGCCTTGCCGCTGGCATCGACGACGCTGCCGCTGATGGTGCCGCCGGCCAGCAGGTCCAT
>DATHWJ010000184.1:0-4824 GCA_035460745.1 Ideonella sp.
CCTCGCGCAGCACGGCGTCGGCTTCGAGCCGAGCGGAGCGCAGCCGGCGCAAGGCGAGGCCGAGAGGGACTGAGAAACGACAAGGCCCGCGGTGCGGGCGCACGCGCGGGCCTTTCAGGAGCCGGGCAGGGTGGTCAGCGCACCCGCATGCCCGGCTGGGCGCCGGGGAAGGGTTCGAGCACGAAGATGCCCGGGTTGGACTTCTCGTCCGCGTGGCTGGCGGCCAGCACCATGCCCTCGGACAGGCCGAACTTCATCTTGCGCGGCGCCAGGTTGGCGACCATCACGGTCAGCTTGCCGATCAGGTCTTCGGGCCTGTACGCGCTCTTGATGCCCGAGAAGACATTGCGGGTGCGACCTTCACCCACGTCGAGCGTGAGCCGCAGCAGCTTGTCCGAACCTTCCACATGCTCGGCGTTGACGATCTTCGCGATGCGCAGGTCGACCGCGGCGAAGGTGTCGATCTTGATCTCGGGCGCGACCGGTTCGCCGCCCGGCAGCGCTGCGGCCTCGGCCGCTGGCACCGGCATCTCGAACAGGGCATCGAGCAGCTTGGCGTCGACCCGCTGCATCAGGTGCTCGTAGGCGCCGATGGTGTGCACGCCCAGCGCCCGGCCGGCATCGGCCAGCTTCAGCGGCTCGACCCGCAGGAAGCCCTCGACCCGGGCCGCCATCGCCGGCAGCACCGGCTTGAGGTAGATGGTCAGCAGGCGGAAGGCCTCGATGCAGGTGCTGCACACGTCGTGCAGCGCGGCGGCGTTGTCGGGGTTCTTGGCGAGCTCCCAGGGCTTGTGCTGGTCGACGTACTCGTTGACCTTGTCGGCCAGGGCCATGATCTCGCGCAGCGCCTTGCCGAACTCGCGCTCCTCGTAGAGCGACTCGATGGTGGCGCGGTGGGCGCGCAGCGTCTCCAGCAGGCTGGAGCCCTCGACGCCCAGGTCGCCCGACAGCGTGCCGCCGAAGCGCTTGGCCAGGAAGCCGGCGGCGCGGCTGGCGATGCTGACGTACTTGCCCACCAGGTCGGAGTTGACGCGGGCGATGAAGTCGTCGGGATTGAAGTCGATGTCCTCGACCCGGGCGTTGAGCTTGGCGGCGATGTAGTAGCGCAGCCACTCGGGATGCATCCCGAGCTCGAGGTACTTCAGCGGCGAGATCCCGGTGCCGCGGCTCTTGCTCATCTTCTCGCCGCTGACGGTGATGAAGCCGTGCACGAAGACGTGGTCGGGCACCTTGCGGCCCGAGAAGTGCAGCATGGCCGGCCAGAACAGCGTGTGGAAGGTGGTGATGTCCTTGCCGATGAAGTGCACCTGCTCCAGCGCCGGATCGGCGAGCAGCGCGTTCATGTCGATGCCGCGCTTGCCGCAGTAGTTGGCCAGCGAGGCGAGGTAGCCGATGGGCGCGTCCAGCCAGACGTAGAAGTACTTGCCCGGCGCGTCGGGGATCTCGATGCCGAAGTAGGGTGCGTCGCGGCTGATGTCCCAGTCGCCCAGCGCGATCTTGCCGTCCTCGTCGGTGGCGAACCACTCCTTGACCTTGTTCAGCACCTCGGGCTGCAGCCGGCCGGGCTCGTTCATCCACTCCTGCAGGAAGGCCACGCAGCGCGGGTCGGAGAGCTTGAAGAAGTAGTGCTCGCTGCTGCGCAGCACCGGCGTCGCGCCGGAGAGCGCCGAGTAGGGGTTCTTCAGGTCGGTGGGGGCGTAGACCGCGCCGCAGACCTCGCAGTTGTCGCCGTACTGGTCGGCCGAGCCGCACTTGGGGCACTCGCCCTTGATGAAGCGGTCGGGCAGGAACATGCCCTTCTCGGGGTCGAAGAACTGCTCGATGACCTTGACGTCGATCAGCTCGTTCTTGCGCAGCGCCAGGTACACGGCCTTGGCCAGCGCGTGGTTCTCGGGCGCGTCGGTCGAGTGCCAGTTGTCGAAGGCGATGTGGAAGCCGTCGAGGTAGCGCGCGCGGCCGGCGGCCACCTCGGCGACGTAGGCCTGCGGCGTCTGGCCGGCCTTCTCCGCCGCGATCATGATCGGCGCCCCGTGGGTGTCGTCGGCGCAGACGAAGTGCACCTCGACGCCGCGCATGCGCTGGAAACGCACCCAGGTGTCGGCCTGGATGTACTCCATCATGTGCCCGATGTGGAAGGGCGCATTGGCGTAGGGCAGGGCGGTGGTGACGAAGAGCTTGCGGGTCATGGTGGTGCTGCCGGCCGGGTGTGATGCCGTGCGCAGCCGGCGCGCCCTCGGGGGTGCAGCGCGGTGGCGCGGTCGGCCAAAGCGCTTATTTTAGGCGCCGGGTCAACCGGCAGGCGGGCTGCGCCGGTCGGGCCGGCTCAGCGCCTCACGGCGCGGCCGAGCCCCGGAACCGGTCGCGCACCTGGGCAAAGGCCTGCAGGTACTGCGGGTAGGGCTGCTCGCGGTAGGCCACCTTCAGCGCGTCGCTGATGAAGGCCTCGGTCGGGTGCTCGCGAAAGCGGGTCATGGACCAGCCGAAGCCGTAGGGGTTGTGGGCCACGCTGCGCCAGTGCGGCTGCACCGTCAGCAGCAGCGAGGCGGCCCGCTCCATCAAGAAGACCTTGCGCTGCGCACCCTGGTAGCTGGTGGGCGCGCAGAGCGCGTCGCGCAGCGCGCACGGCGGCCCCTCGCAGACCTCGAACAGCGCTTCGTTGAGCGCCAGCCACTCGCGCCAGAAGGCGGGGCGGGCGACGAAGTAGTTGGAGAAGACGATCTGGCGCGAGTCCATCACCAGCTGCCGCAGCGGGGCTGGGCGGCCGATCTGCTCCAGCAGCGCGCCGTAGGCGGCGATCAGCCCGGTGTCGAAGGTCTCGCCCTGCTCGAACACGTTGAGAAAAAACGCACCCATGTCGGGCTGCGGCGAGAATAGCACCACGTCGGCCTGCGCCGCCGCGGCCTCGACGAAGCGCTGCACCTCGGCGTGGCTCAGGCGGGTCTTGGCCCCGAACTTGGGCGAGAAAAAGCCGTAGAAGGCCTCGTCGTCCAGCGGCTGCTCCAGCAGGTAGCGCCGGATCGGCCAGTACTCGAACCAGTCGGGGCGCGGGTTCGCGAGGTTGTCGAGCAGCCGGTAGCCGGGCTCGACCTGCGCCAGCGTGGCTTCGCTGTAGGCGATCTGGTGAAGGTGGATGGCCATGCGAGCCCGCGGCGCTGCTCAGCGCAGCGACACGTCCAGCCCGCGCCCCAGCGAGCGCAGCATCGCGTTGGACTGCTGGGCGTCGTGCAGCGCGTTGACGTAGTTGACGCGCAGGTTGTAGTGCTCGCCCTCGGCGCTCATCACGTCGAACAGCGAGCGCTTGCCGAGCTGCTGCCACTGCTGCAGCGTGAAGTTGCGCACGCTGTCGCTGTCGCGCAGCACCTCCACCATGCGGCGCGCCCGCTCCATCGCCGAGCTGCCTTGTTCGTAGATCTCGGCCGCGCGCGACTTGCGGGCGTCCAGGCCCTCGGCGCGCTGCAGCCGCGCGGCCTCGGCGCGCTTGCGGGCGCTGGAGGCCTGCGCGTCGGCGCCGGGGTTGAGCAGCGGTACGCTGATCGCCAGGCCCACCGACCACGAGGCCGGGTTGCCGGCGCCCACGGCCTTGGTGCCGCTGCCGTTCCAGCTGATCTGCGGCTTCTGGCCGGCCACGATGGCGTCGGCATAGTTGGCGGCCGCGTCGGCCTGCGCGGTCAGCGCGGCGACGTCGGTCGAGCGCTCGATCTCGCCTTGCACCTCGTCGAGCTTGGGCAGGTTGCCCAGCACCGAGGCCATGCCGCCGCCGGCCGGCAGCGGGTCGCCGACGAAGCGGCGCAGCCGCACTTCGATCTGGCGCAGCACGGTCATGCTCTGGTCGAGCGCGAGCTCGGCCTGCGACTGGGTCTTGCGGGCCTGCACCAGCTCGCTGGCGCGGCCCTTGTCGGCCTTGACGATCTGGCCCAGCGCATCGACCAGGCAGCTCATCTTGTTCGCATACTGCTTGTAGACCTGGGCCTGCAGGCGGTAGCGGCTGCGCTCCACCGAGAGCGAGACCACCTGCAGGGCGACCTGCTCCTCGGTGCTGATCTGGCCCAGCCGCGCGGCCTCGGCCAGCGAGGCGCGCCACAGCGCGAGCTTGTCGAGCCGGCCGAAGTCGAACAGCGGCGCGGCCACGTTGACACTGGCGCGTATCTGCGCGCCGCTGGTGCTGCTGCCGAAGCTGTCGCCGGTGCCGTCGGAGCGGCTGCCGCTGTAGCCCACCTGTGTCACCAGCGAGGCCTGCGGCTTGCCGCTGGCCTTGGTCTCTTCGACGTCGCTGGCGGAGGCTTCGGCCAGCAGGCGCGCGGCGCCCACGGCATTGCTGCGCTGGCGGGCACTGGACATCAGGTTGAGCAACTGGTCGCGCGCCGGCGCATCGACCGGCACGCTGGCGCCCGCAGCGCCGTTGGGATTGGGGTCGGGGCGTTCTTCGTCGATGCAGGCGGCGAGTGCCGGCCCGCTCAGCAGGCAGACCAGCGACAAGACAGAGAGGCGGTGCAGAACGTTCATGACGGGTCCCGAAAACAAGCTGCGAGCCGGCTGCTCGCGTGGCTGTGATGGACCTCGTCAGTACATCACTGGCGGTGGTCTCGGAATGGCCGGATGAATGGGTCTTTGAGGGGGCTGTTTGGTGCCAGGTTTGTCCTTGACTTGCTGAGAGCGACCAAGCCGCTGCCGGGTGCCCTGCCAGCACCCTGGTGGCGGCGGTCTTCGCTGGCGCTCCGACTGCCTTCGGATTGCAAGGGGGCCGGCCGCGTCGCCGACTCCTCTTCGCTCGCAAGCTCGCTTCGATCGATGGCGCCGAGTCAGTTGTTGATGCTCGCTGCGCTC
>DATHWJ010000185.1:0-2566 GCA_035460745.1 Ideonella sp.
CTGGGGGAGAAGGAGCTGAACCTGCTGCGCACGCTGCGCAACCAGGCAGTGATGGCGTTTCGGCAGATCAGCTGAACAAGAGAGGGTGACGAGCCTTACCCTCGGCACTGGTCACAACAGTTAGGGCTGCTTGGTTCCCCACCTGACCCGGTTGGCCGTGCTTCCATGCGAGGAGGCCCGTCACCGCGGATTGTAGGCGACGGGCGGTGGGGGTCTTCAGCGCAGCTGCAAATCGTCGTCGCCGAAGCGGATGTTCAGCGGCTCGATCAGGATCTGCTTGGGGCCGGCCTCGACCACGCCGGCGATGAGGGCTTCGACGCCGTTGGCCTTGGCGATCTCCACCGTGCGCGCCGCCTCGTCGGCCGAGACGAAGAGCGCAAAGCCCGCGCCCATGTTGAGGGTGGAATAGGCCTCGCGGTCGTCGTGGTGGGCGTGCTGCTGGATGAAGGACAGCACCGGCGGCACCTCGGGCACCGTGTGAATGCGGTAGGTGAGGGTGCTGGGGTGGCGCAGCAGTTTGCGCCAGCCGTGGCCGGTGATGTTGGCGCAGTAGTGCGGCGTGATGCCGGCCTTGTAGAGCGCCTCGGTGACGGGCGAGTACAGCACCGTGGGCGCGAGCAGCGCGTCGCCGTAGCTGAGGCCAGGCAGCACCGGCGTCAGGTAGCCCTGCGGCAGCCGCTCGACCAGCTTGCGGGCCAGGCTCAGGCCGTTGGCGTGGATGCCGCTGGAGGCCAGCAGCACGATGCTGTCGCCGGCGGCCAGCCGGTCGCCCACCGAGAGCCGCTCCTTGGGGTTGATCAGGCCGGTGCAGGATGCGGCCAGGTCGATGCGGCCGCTCTCGACGATGCCGGCCAGCGCTGGCGTCTCGCCGCCGCCCCAGGCCACGCCGCAGGTGTCGCAGGCCTTTTTCCAGCCCTCGACCAGGGCTTGCGCGCGCGGCGCGTCGCCGAACCAGTCGCTGCCGCCGGCGGCCCAGTAGGCCTGCACCACCAGCGGGGTGGCGCCGACGGTGATCAGGTCGTTGACCGCCATCGCGATGGTGTCCTGCGCGATGCCGGCGTAGTAGCTCTTGCCGGTGAGCTGGTGCATCTCGTCGGCCACCAGGGCCTTGGAGCCCAGGCACTCGACGATGCTGGCGAGGTAGAACGGGCCCACGTCGACCACGTAGGCCGACTCGCCGCGCGAGGCCTTGACCTCGGTGAAACCGTGCGCCGCGAGGTGGCCTGCGGTGGCGGCGGCGGCGCGCTGGGCGGCCACCTTGAGCGGATCGATGAGGTCGTAGTTGACGCCGGCCTGCTCGTAGCTGAGGGTGGCGCTGTCGGTGACGGGAGCGGTGGGTTTCATGGGCCGGATTATCCGACACGGGGGCCGGGCGCCCGGGCGGCCCGCCCTCCGCCCGGACGCCCGGTGGGGCGGCGAGCGGCGGTGGCCGGCCCGTAGAATGTCCGGATGAGTTATGTCGTCCTGGCGCGCAAGTACCGGCCGCGCAGCTTCGAGGAGATGGTGGGGCAGGACCACGTGGTCAAGGCGCTCACCCATGCCCTCGAACAGCAGCGGCTGCATCACGCCTACCTCTTCACTGGCACGCGCGGCATCGGCAAGACGACCGTCTCGCGCATCCTCGCCAAGAGCCTCAACTGCACCGGCGCTGACGGCACGGGCGGCATCACCGCGCGCCCCTGCGGCGAGTGCAGCGCCTGCCGCGAGATCGACGCCGACCGCTACATCGACTACACCGAGCTCGACGCCGCCTCCAACCGCAGCATCGACGAGATCCGCGAGCTGATCGAGCGGGCCGCCTACAAGCCCAGCGTCGGCCGCTTCAAGGTCTTCATGATCGACGAGGCGCACCAGCTCACCAAGGACGCCTTCAATGCGCTGCTGAAGACGCTGGAGGAGCCGCCGGACTACCTGAAGTTCGTGCTGGCGACGACCGACCCCGAGAAGATGCTGCCCACGGTGCTGAGCCGCTGCCTGCAGTTCAACCTGCGGCCGATGGCGCCGCAGACGGTGGCCGAGCACCTCTCCCGCGTGCTGGAGGCCGAGAGCGTGCCGGTCGAGCCGGGCGCCTTGCGCCTGCTCGCGCGGGCGGCGCGCGGCTCGATGCGCGACGGCCTCTCGCTCACCGACCAGGCCATCGCCTACGGCGGCGGCCAGCTCGAAGAAGCCGCCGTGCGCACCATGCTGGGCTCGGTCGACCGGCGCCATGCGCAGCGGCTGGTGCATGCGCTGTCGCAGCGCGACGGCCGCGCGGTGCTGGTCGAGACCGAGGCCTTGCGCAGCCAGGGCCTGTCGGCCGCCGGCACGCTGGAAGAGATGGCCCGGCTGCTGCAGCAGATGGCGGTCGACCAGGCCGTGCCGGGCGCGCTGGACGAGACCGACCCCGACACCGCCGCGGCGAGGCAGCTGGCACCGTCGCTGGCGCCGGATGAAACGCAGCTGCTCTACAGCATCGCGCTGCACGGCCGCGCCGAGCTGAGCCTGGCGCCGGACGAGTACGCGGGGCTGGTGATGGTGCTGCTGCGCTTCCTGGCCTTCCCCGCGCAGGGCGAGCGGTTGCCAGCGG
>DATHWJ010000186.1:0-11912 GCA_035460745.1 Ideonella sp.
CAGCGGTTGGGGTGTCTTGTGGGTTCCACCGCCGCCGGTGTCGCAGAGCTCGCTGTTTCAAAGTGGCTCGTCGATGGGATGAACTGTAGAGACCGGGAGCTTGCGGATAAAGCAGCGCAGCGCCAATGGCGCGTTGCAGCAATCGGAACAATCGCACGGCAACTTTCCGCGGCCCGCGGTGTGACTTTTGTCACCGTTACGGTTGCTTGCATGTGCGTCGGCGCTCAAGTCGAGCAGCGCTGCGTCCGATCGAGCTGAGTGGACAGCCTTGACTCTGCGAGGCGGTTTCGCTGCGACAACCTCAACCGAGACGCCAACAACATGAACAAGATTTCCCGCAGAGTGATACGGCGCATGCGCACCACCCTCGCCACGCTGGCCGCTGCCTCCGTGCTGGTGGCGCTGCCCGCGGCGGCCCAGTCGACTCCCGACAACCGCGCCGTGGCCAAGCTCGGCGGCAAGCTCGGGCAGATCGTCAACACCACCACGGCCACCGTGCCGCTGCTGCCCTGGGTCAAGCAGGTGACCGGCGGCCTGCTGGTGCAGGTGATCGTGACGACCCGCAGCGAAGACCCGGCGCTGCTCGCGGGGCTGGTCCAGACGATCTTGTCGCTCGGCGGGGCAGTGCACTATGTCTACCCCTCGCTGAACGCGATGGCGGTGATGGTGCCGCTGCCCAAGCTGCTGAACCTGGCACAGAGCGACAGCGTGCTGAGCATCTCGCCGAACGGCGCGGTGGTGCGCACCGCCAGCCTGCTGGAGCGCAGCAGCGGCGCGGCCGAGGCGGCCGTCACGTCCGGCACCGGCCTGGATGGCAGCGGTGTCGGCATCGCGGTGCTCGACTCCGGCATCGCCTGGCAGCACCGCAGCTTCGCGTCGCCCAGCGTGCTGGGCCTGCCGGGCCCGACCCGCGTGCGCCAGGCGATCGACTTCACCAAGCTGCGCGCCGGCTTTGCCAGCGGCGGCTGGCGCCAGGGCGTGAACGAAAGTGTCGCGTCGCTGGTGGCGCTGGACGGCACCCGCTTTACCAACGCACTGGCCAGCCTGCAGTTGCCGGCGCTGGGCCAGGCCGACGCCTACGGCCACGGCTCGCACGTGGCCTCGATCGCCGCAGGGCAGGGCGGCTACCAGTCGCCCGACGCCTCGGGCATCGCCACCAATGCGCCCATCTACGACGTGCGCGTGCTCGGCGATGACGGCGCCGGCACCACCGCCGATGTGCTGGCCGGCATCGACTGGGTGATACAGCATGCCAAGCTGCTGAACATCCGCGTGATGAACCTGAGCCTGGCGGCCGACTCCAGCGGCTCCTTCGTCACCGACCCGCTGGCCCGCGCCGCGCGCGCTGCCAGCAACGCCGGCATCGTGGTGGTGGTGGCGGCCGGCAACGCCGGCCAGACCGACGATGGCCGCACCGTCTACGGCGCCGTCGGCTCGCCCGGCCACGACCCCTCGGTCATCACCGTCGGCGCGGTCAACCTGCACGACAGCGTCGGCCGCAACGACGACAGCGTGACCCGCTTCAGCTCGCGCGGCCCGACCCGCGGCCGCACCACCATCGACGGTACGGCGTGGACCGACAACCTCGTCAAGCCCGACCTCGTGGCGCCCGGCAATGCGCTGGTCGGTGTGCTCGGCGCCGGCCTGCTCGGTACCCAGCGCAGCTGGAACGCGCTGGCCCGCAACTACCCGGTGCTGGCCGCCGTGCCGGGCGCCACGCAGGCGCCCAACCAGACGCTGATGCAGCTCAGCGGCACCTCGGTCGCCGCACCGGTCGTCTCCGGTGCCGCCGCGCTGCTGCTGCAGGCCAACCCCGGCCTGACACCGCCGCTGGTCAAGGCCATCCTGCAGTACACCGCCCAGCCGCTGCCCGGCGCCAACCTGCTGGAGCAGGGCGCCGGCCTGATCAACATCGAAGGCGCGGTGCGCCTGGCCCGGGCGCTGCGCACCGACATCGGCCCGGCCATCGCCGCCGGCCGCCTGAAGGCCGGCGACTCGCTGCTGGCCGCCGGCCGCAGCCTGCCGGCGCCGCAATCGGTGGTGGCGGGCCAGAGCTTCAAGTGGGGCAAGCTGGTGCTCGCGGGCGGCAACCACGTGCTGTCCGGCGACGCGTTGTTCAGCAAGTACCAACCCATCTACGACCCGAGGCTGACCTGGGCCCGCTCGCTGGTGCTGCGCACCACGGTCAACTACTGGCCGCTCCCGGCCAACACGGTGCCCAAGTCCTTCACCGAGGCCCGCGTCGCCGGCGACCAGCCGCTGGTCACGGCCGGTGTGCTGCTGCTCGACGACCCCGATGGCGACGACGGCGCCGGCCTGCTACTGTCCACCACCACGCTGGCCAACCAGGCCACGCTGGGCAGCGGCTACGCGCTGGCTGACGGCCTGGCGATGTCGCGCGGCTTCGTGCTGCGCGAGGGCTTCGTGCTGCGTGAAGGCTTTGTGCTCAGGGAGGGCTTCGTGTTGCGCGAGGGCTTTGTCCTGCGGGAAGGTTTCGTGCTGCGCGAGGGTTTTGTGCTGCGTGAATCGCTGACCGGCGACACCGACCCCGGCGCGGTCCAGGGCGAACGCTGATCCCGGCCCACCCTCGCGCGGAGCCCGCCATGCCCATGGTCGATGCCGACCGGCCGCAGGCGGCCGCCCCGGCCGCGCGCCCCAGCGCCGTGCCGGGAGGCCGGCTGTGGCGCGCGTTTCGCGACGCCCACCTGTTCGACTACAACCCCGCCGCGACCCGCTTCTGGCTGCTGCTCGCGCTGGGCGGCCTGGGCGCGATGGTGGCAGCGGGCGTGCAGGTCGCCTGGATGCCTGCGGCCGACGTGCTGCAGGTGCTGGCCTGGACGCTGATCGTGGCGCTGGCGGCGGCCTTCCCGGTCGAGCTGCCGCGCAGCAAGCACTCGATCGCGGTCGGCGACGTGTTTGTCTTCTTGCTGCTGGCGCTGCATGGCGCGGCGCCGGCCGCGCTCGCCGCCGCCATCGAAGGCGGCATCGCCTGCTCGCGCAGCTCGGCGCGGCTGAGCAGCCGCATCGCCACCACGGCCACCGGCGCCGCGGCGATGTATGCGAGCGGCGTGTTGTTCGAGCTGGCGGTGCCTGCGTTGCGTGGCGCCGGCGTGCCGCATGCGACGGCGCAACTGGCGGGGTTGGCTGCTGCGGCGCTGTTCTACTTCCCGGCCAGCACGATGCCGCTGATGCAGGTGATCTGCCTCAAGCATGGCCAGTCGCTGAGCCTGCGCGACTGGTTTGCCAACGGCGCCAGCGTCGGTGCGGTCTACATGGTCGCCTCGATGCTGGCGGGCGTGCTGGCGCTCAACGCGCAGCAGTTCGGCCACTCGGTGGTGGCCGTGGGCGTGGCGGTGGTGGGCGTGGCGCTGGCAATGCTGAGGGCCCACTTCCGGCAGCAGATCGCCGAGCAGAACGCACAGGAGGCGCGGGTCGAGGCGGCCGAGCATGAGGCGGTGCAAAACCAGCAGCGCTTCCACGCCGCCTTCACCCACGCCGCCATCGGCATGGCCATCGTGACGCCCGAGGGCGAGATGCTGCAGGTCAACAAGGCCTTGTGCACGCTGCTGGGCTGTTCGCCGGAGCGGCTGCTGGGGCGGACCTTCGGCAGCCTGCTGCACCCGGGCGACGCCGCGCTGCTGCAGCGCCACGCGGCGGGCATCGCGCAGCGCCAGGAGGAGGCGTTCTCCATCGAGATCCGCTGCCTCGGCTTTGGCCCAGGCCCGGGCCCGGGCCTTGGCGAAAGCGAGACCTGGGTCTCGCTGCACTGCGGCCTCTTCGGCGATCCATCGACCGCGCAGGCCGGCCTGATCTACCAGTTGCACGACATCACCTCGCGCCGCCGTGCCGAGGGCGACCTGCGCCACATCGCCTACCACGACAGCCTGACCGACCTGGCCAACCGCAACTGCTTCCACGAGCGCCTCCATGTCGCCGTCGAGCGCCACCGGCAAGACCCGCGGGCCGGCTTCGCGGTGATGTGCCTGGACCTCGACCGCTTCAAGATCGTCAACGACAGCCTCGGCCACCCGGCCGGCGACCAGCTGCTGAAGGAGGCCGCCGCCCGCATCAGCGCCCACGTGCGGCCGGGCGACCTGGTGGCCCGGCTGGGCGGCGACGAGTTCGCCGTGCTGCTCGAAGGCAGCGCCGGGCACGGCGACTACCTCAAGCTCGGCGAGCGCCTGCTGCGCGTGCTGGAGCAACCCATCCGTATCAATGGCACCGAGGTGCGGCCGGCCGCCAGCATAGGGCTGAGCTTTTGCGACGCCGGCACGGCCAGCGAGGCCCTGGACGGCGACGAGCTGCTGCGCAACGCCGACCTGGCGATGTACAAGGCCAAGGCCGACGGCAAGGGCCGGCTCGCGCTGTTCGACGCCAGCCTGACCGAGCAGCTCGGCCACAAGCTGCAGCTCGAGGCCGACCTGCGCCGCGCCATCGGCGAAGGCCAGCTCTCGCTCGCCTACCAGCCGCTCTACCAGCTGGAGCCCTACCGCCTGTGTGGCTTCGAGGCGCTGGCCCGCTGGGTGCACCCGGTGCGCGGCGCGATCAGCCCGGGCGTCTTCATCACGCTGGCCGAAGAGACCGGCTGCATAGAGGCGCTGACGCGCTGGGCCATTGGCGAGGCGGTGCGCCAGCATGTGCAGTGGCGCGGCGACTCGGCGCTGCTGGACGACGCGGTGATGCACGTCAACGTCTCCGGCAAGGACCTGGCCCGGCCCGACTTCGTCGGCCACGTGCGCAGCGTGCTGGAGCAGCACGGCCTGCCGGCGCGTCTGCTGGTGCTGGAGATCACCGAGAGCACGCTGATGGAGCACCGCGAGGTCGCGCTCGGCGCGCTGGCCGAGCTGCGCGCGCTGGGCGTCAAGTTCGGCATCGACGACTTCGGCACCGGCTATTCGTCGCTGGCCTACCTCAGCACCTTGCCCTTCGACTGCCTGAAGATAGACCGCTCCTTCGTGATCGGCATGCAGAGCCGGCCGGAGAACGTCGAGATCGTGCGCACCGTGGTCTCGCTCGGCCGCTCGCTGAACAAGGACGTGGTGGCCGAAGGCATAGAAACCCACGAGCAACTGCAGCACCTCAGGCAGCTCGGCGCCACGATAGGCCAGGGCTACCTGCTGGCCCGCCCGCTGAGCCCGCGGCAGGTCGTCGAGATGCTGATGGCACCCGCGCTCGCGCCGGCATAAGCCCGCCGGGGCCTCGCTGAAACGCGGGGTTCGATGTGCAGGTGGCGCATTCGATAGACTCGCCGGCACTTACACATCATCCGCGCGAAACACCAATGACAAATTCGAGTGGAAGGCCGGGCTGCTGGTATTCGAGCCGTGGCCGCTGGGCAGGGCTGCGTGCCGTCGGCGCTGTTGCGGCCCTGGTGCTGCTGTCGGCGGCGCCGCTGCAGCCCGCCCTCGCCGCGGCAGGCCAGTGGACGCAGGAGGGCCGCGATGCCGGCGCGACCTCGTCGAACCCCGGCGAGACGGTGCTGCAGGCGGGCAACTTGACGCAGCTGCGCCCGCTCTGGTCCGGCAACCTCGATGTCTGGAACCAGGCCACCGACATCGCCGCCGCCAACGGCCACGCTTTCATCGGCCGCCGTGTCGACGATCCGGTGACGACGGTGCGCATGCAACTGCTGAGCCTGGACCTGGGCAGCGGCACGCTCGAGTGGCAGGCCGACGTGCCGGACTTCTTCTGGACACCGGTCGTCACGCGCGAGCTCGTGATCGTGGCCGGCAATGGCCTGGGCGAAACGGGCAGCCGCGTGCGCGTGGCCGCCTACGACCGCAGCAGTGGCGCCAAGCGCTGGGAGTACCGCACCCCGGCGGGCAGCCATGTCGATGGTTTCCGCGCACCGCACCTGCAAGGCGGCGTGCTCTACCTGGTCAGCGGCAACGGCCACCTCCATGCGCTCGACGCCGCGACCGGTGCGCTGCGCTGGACGCGCTGGACCGGCAGCACCCAGGCACACCACGGCCTGGCGGTGGCCGGCAGCCGCCTGTTCGTCTCCGACTACCACGGCACCTCGGCCTACGACACCGGCGACGGCCACCCGCTCTGGCGCTACGACCTGCAGATCTTCTTCCAGACCCAGACCCAGCGCCCGCTGGTGGTGGAGGGCTCGGTGCTGCTGTTCGACTACGCCGGCGGCTTGCGCGCCATCAACGCCGCCACCGGCGCGCTGAGGTGGTACACCGCGACCCCGCGCGGCGACATGGCGAGCGGCAGCCGGCCGCTGGCCACGGACGGGCAGCGCGTGTTCGCCGCCAACGGCGTGACGCGCAGCCAGCTCAGCGCGCTCGACCTCGAGACCGGCAAGCTGCTGTGGACGGTGAATGCCGGCCAGGGCGCGCGCAGCCCTGTCGTGGCCAACGGCGTGCTCTACCTGCCTGCCGCCACGCTGAAGGCCTATGGCACCGACACCGGCGCGGCGCTGCCCATCGCCCGCCTGCGGCCCTCGCGCAACAGCGAGGTGATCGTGGTGGACGGCAAGCTGCTGACCTCGGCCGGGCCGGTGATGGCCTTCGGCTTGCCGCCCGCAGGCGAGCGCTGAGCGGCGCACGCCGGTCCCGGGTAGAGTGGCCTGCCCCACAACGTCCCAGAACATTGCCATGGCCGCCTACATCCACGCCAGCGTCGAAATCACCGATCCCGTTGCCTACGAGGCCTACCGCCGCCAGGTGCCCGCCGTGGTGGCCGCCCATGGCGGCCGCTTCCTGGTGCGCGGCGGCGCCACCACGCTGCTCGAAGGCGAGACGGTGCCGCAGCGGCAGGTCATCCTCGAGTTTCCCGACATGGCCGCGCTGCAGGCCTTCTACCACTCGGCCGAATACCAGTCGCTGATCGCCTTGCGCCAGCGTGCATCCAAGGGCACCCTGGTGGCGATCGAAGGGGTGTGAGCCGGCCGCGGGGCTCGGCCGCTCTGTCTTTCAGGCCGCGGCGTCCACCGGCAGGCAGGCGGTGAAGCAGGTGCCGGCCTCGGCCGACGAGCAGACCTGCAGCGTGCCGCCGTGGGCCTTGACGATCTGCGCGCAGATGTACAGCCCCAGGCCCAGGCCGCCGCCGGGCTGGCTGCTGGCGGGGCGCCAATAGGGCTCGAAGACCCTGCCCAGGTTGGCCGCGGCGATGGGCTCGCCGTGGTTGTTGACGGTGATCGTCAGCATGGCGCCGGCGATCGCCGCCTCGACCCGCACCGGCTGGTCCGGCGCGCCGTGGGTCAGCGCGTTGGCAAGCAGGTTGGACAGCAGTTGCTGGACGCGGCCGCGGTCGCAGCGCACCGGGCCGGCGATGGCGATGTGCTCGGTGATCGCCCGCTCGGGGTGGGCCCCGCGCAGCTCGCCGACGACGTCGCTCAGCGCCGTCGCGAGGTCGGCGGCCGGCGCCAGCGAGAGGCCGATGCCGGCGCCCAGGCGGCTGCGGGCGAAGTCGAGCACGTCGTCGATCAGGCGCGACATGCGGCTGGTGGTGGCTCGCAGGCGCTGTGCCATCGTCAGCAGCTCGGGGTCGGTGTGGCGGCGGGCCAGCAGGCCGGCTGCCGCGCCGACATAGGCCAGCGGGTTGCGCAGGTCGTGGCCGAGCACGGCGATGAACTGCTCGCGCAACTCTGCTGTGGCGCGCTCGTCGCGCAGTGCCGACTCGGCGGCCTCGTGCCGCTCCTCGCTCTCCAGCTGCAGCGAGATCAGCTCGGCGAACAGCGTGAACATGGTCACCGTGCGCGCCTCCGAGACCTTGGCCGGCTTGGGGTCGATGGCGCAGAGGTTGCCGAAGTAATCGCCGTTGCGCCGCACGATGGGCACCGAGATGTAGCTCTCGATCTTGTAGAGCCGGGGCGTGGGGTGCTGGCAATAGACCGCGTCCTGGCTGGCATGGTCGATCACGATGGGCTGGCGTGCGGCGCGCGACTCGATGCACAGCGTCGAGTTCACGTCGAGCCGGTCGCCGGCCCGCAGGCCGAACTGGATGTCGTCCTGCACCGCGCAGGCCGTCCACGTGCCTTCGGTGACGCGCGCCACCGCCGCGAAGCCCAGGCCGGTCTGCTCGCAGATCACGCGGAGCAGCGAGGGCACGGCGCTGATGCGCGCAATGGCCGCGATGTCGCGGGCGATCGCCTCGTCGCTGTCGGTCATGGTGGCGGGCGCCTGGGGTGGGAGGGATGAAGTCCGATGGTAACCACTCAGCGGCCGGGGCGCCGCCCTCAACGAGCGGCGGCGAGCCGGTGCCGGCCCAGGTGGGTGGACACTGCGGCCGTTGAGACCTGCAGCCACTCAGCCGCGCGACTTGGCGGCCTTGCTCACGCTCTCCGCGGTCTCGCTCTTTTCCAGCACGATGGAGATCTCGTTGGGGTACTTCCACATCGCGCCGGTGATCATGTCGGTGATGCCCAGGTCGAGGAAGAAGCCGCCCACCACGCCCGAGGTCTGGGTCTTGCTGATCAGGCGCTGGGTGGTGTCTTCGTAGCCGGGGGCCGAGCAGGCGACCAGCACGTCCTTGGCACCCTTGTTGAGCGTGATGGTGTTTTGCTTGCCGCTGACGGTGCCGAGCTGCGAGCCCTCGCGCGAGACGGTGCAGCGCGTCTCCTTGGGGGTGAGCTGGAACACGACGGTCTGGGTCGTGCCGTCGGTGACGGAGGCGCAGCCGGAGCTCAGTGTGGCGGCGGCGATGGCAAAAAGGCTGGTCAGCAGATAGGCTTTCATGGGAACTCCTCGAGGGTTTGGCGACGCCCGCTGCGACACTGCGCGAGCTGTACCGCCAGTGTTCCGGCATCGGCCGGCCGCGGCATCGGCCGTTGGAGCCATGGCCCGGCGCGCGAAGAGCCACCCCGAATGGGGGAGGGCCATGCGGCCTGCCTGCTGGAACCCGCAGGCCCGGGAAAATCGAGCGAAGGCGCTCTCAGGCCGGGCCGCCCGGGCTGGCCGGCGGCGCGCCCGCCGTCAACCGCCCGGCATCGCGCCACGGGTTGCGCCGCCCGCCCCAGCGCTCCAGCGTGTCCAGCAGCCGCCAGTACAGCGCTGGCCGCCGCCCCGTCAGCCCCAGCAGGGCCAGGCCGCCGTCGGTGGAGCCGGGCCAGAAGGGGTTGCGGCGGTCGTAGCCCCAGAGCTCGATGCGGGTCGAGGGGCGCGCGCTGGGGCCGCGGGCGTGGAAGCCGAAGGTGTCGGCCACGATGAGGGTGTTGGCCGGCACTGCGAAGCGGCGGGGCGGCGGCAGGCCCAGCGCGGCGAGCTCGGCCTCGGCGATGCGGAAGGAGCCGCGTGCGCTGTAGCGGTCGGCCTGCTCGCTGGCCCTCAGGCTCATCGCCTGCTCCCAGGCCAGGCGCTGCGGCGTCAGCCGGTGCGAGCCCGGCACGTAGCAGAAGGGGCCTTCGTCCTCGGCCACGTCGGTCAGGAAGTACCAGGCCTTCATGGTCGGGTGGAAGGTGTCGGCGTGCAGGTGGGTCTGCGGGTCGGGCGGCGCCTCGCGGGTCTGGCTCAGGATGCTTTGCACGTAGACCCAGGGCTCGCGGCGGTAGCCGGCCACGTAGCGCGTCAGCCCTTGCCAAGCGGGGTGGGCGATGAAAGGCTGCAGCGCAGGCACCTGGCGCCGTAATGCGGCGTCCACCGCGATGCGGCGCGTCACCGTGTCGCCCTGCAGCATCTCGCGCGCCGGGGCGGCCTGGGCCAGCAGTTGCTCGCGCAGCGCGGCGAACTGGGCCGGCGGCAGCAGCTCGCGCCGCAGCACGAAGCCGTCGCGCTCGAAGGCCGCACGGTCTTCGGGCGACACCCGATGGGCCAGGCGCTCGCGGCGCGCGTGCGTCATCGCATGGGCCAGCCGCAGGCGGCCCACGTGCAGGCCGCGCGCATTGAGCCAGCGTGAGCCGAGGATGGGGTTGTCCACGAAGGACTTGGCGGAGCTCAGCAGCGCCAGCGTGCGCCAGGGGGCGAGCAGCAGGGCGCCCAGGCTGGTTTTCAGGTCCACCGTCATGGGCGCAACGCTAGCATCGATTCGGCGGGCGGCCCGCCGGCCGGTCGGGGCCGGGCTGACGGGCCCTAAGCGGGCCAGGCCGGCAGCCAGTGGTCCAGCAGCAGCAGCGCAAACAGCGCAGCCAGGTAGACCACCGAGTAGCGGAAGGTCGGCATCGCCAGCCGCGGGTCTTGGCGCAGCTGCCAGGCCCGCTGCACGAAGCGCCCGCCCAGCAGGCCGGCGCCCAGCAGGTAGGGCCAGCCGGCCAGGCCGATGGCGCCGGGCAGCAAGCTCACCGGCCAGAGCGCGACGGAGTAGGCCAGGATGCGGCCGGTGGTGAAGGGCACGCCGTGGGTCACCGGCAGCATGGGCACGCCAGCGCGGGCGTAGTCCTCGCGGCGGTGGATGGCCAGGGCCCAGAAGTGCGGCGGGGTCCACAGCAGGATGATGAGGAACAGCAGCAGCGCGCCGGACTCCACCTGGCCCGTGACGGCGACCCAGCCCAGCAGCGGCGGCGCGGCGCCGGCGGCACCGCCGATCACGATGTTGTGCGGCGTGCGCGGCTTGAGGTAGAGGCTGTAGACCAGCGCGTAGCCCAGCAGCGAGGCCACCGTCAGCGCGGCGCAGAGCGGGTTGGTGAAGCGCAGCAGCAGCGCCAGCCCGGCGGAGGCCAGCAAGGCGGCGAAGACCAGGGCCTGCGCAGCGCCCAGCGAGCCGCGTGGCAGCGGCCGGCCGCGGGTGCGTGCCATCAGCGCGTCGATGCGGCGGTCGACCCAGTGGTTGGCCGCAGCCGCGCTGGCGGCCAGCAGCGCGATGCCCAGCGTGCCGAAGACCAGCACGGGCCACGGCACCGGCGCGGGCCGCGCGAGCAGCATGCCCACCTGCACGGTGAAGACCATCAGCGCGACGACGCGCGGCTTGGTCAGCTCGGCGTAGCTGCGCCAGCGGCTGCGGGGTCGGGCGCTCGGGGCCGTGATCGCGAGCGCCGGGTCGGCCGGCGTGGGCAGCGGGGTGTCCATGCGGGCGCTCAGCGCAGCCAGAGCAGCCGCATCAGGTGGGTGTGGCCGGCCTCGGACGCCATCAGCCCGACCAGCACCAGCAGGCACAGCGGCGGCAGCAGGATGGCGCTGACCAGTGCCAGCCGCTCCCAGGCCATGTGCATGAAGACCGCCACGATCAGCCCCGCCTTCAGCAGCATGAAGGCGATGATCAGCCCCCAGCGCAGCCCGCCCTGCAGGTGGAAGTAATCGACCATGTACGACAGCGTGCTGAGCACGAAGAGCAGCGCCCAGATCTGCAGGTACAGGCGGATCGGCGGCTGCTGGCCGGTGTCGGTCTTGTGCATGGCGAGGCTCCGGGTGGGCGCTGCGAGAGGGTCACCACAGGTAGAACAGCGCGAAGATGAAGACCCAGACGAGATCGACGAAGTGCCAGTAGAGCCCGGCGATCTCGACGATGGGGTAGCCGCTGTCCGGCGGGTAGCGGCCGCGCAGCAGGCGCACGGCGACCACGATCAGGTAGATCACGCCGGCCGTCACGTGCAGGCCGTGGAAGCCGGTGATCATGAAGAAGGTGGCGCCGAACTGCGCCGCGCCGGCGGGGTTGCCCCAGGGGCGCATGCCTTCTTCGAGGATCAGCTTGCTCCACTCGAAGGCCTGCATGCAGACGAAGATCTCGCCGAAGCCCGCCGTGACGAACATCAGCGCGGCGGCGTTGATGCGGTCGCCGCGGTGGGCGCAGTTGACCGCCATCGCCATCGTGCCGCTGGAGCTGATCAGCACGAAAGTCATGATGGCGATCAGCAGCAGCGGCACGTCGGTGCCGCCGACCTGCAGCGCGAAGACCTCGCTGGCATTGGGCCAGGGCACGGTGGTGGAGGCCCGCACCGTCATGTAGCCGGTCAGGAAGGAGCCGAAGATGAAGGTGTCGCTGAGCAGGGAGATCCACATCATCGCCTTGCCCCAGGCGACGTGGAAGGCCTC
>DATHWJ010000187.1:0-2933 GCA_035460745.1 Ideonella sp.
GGATCTCGACGATGGAGGCGGGTGCGGTCTTGAGGCGCACGGTGACGGCATGGAAGCCGAACAGGACTCGGTTGGACATGGGAGCGGCCCTTGGGGGCATGGCAGACGAGAGGGGAAAGGGGGCGCAAGCAGCGCGCGACGCCGCACCGCGTGGTGCGGCGCAGCCGGCACGATAAACCAATGCGGGGCCGGCGTGCGCGCCGCGCCCTGCCCCGCCACCGCTCACTGCAGCCGCGCCCGCAGCGTCTGCACCGCCGCGCTGTTGTAGCGGAAGCTGCTGTCCTCGTGGTCCAGCCCGGCCGCGGCCAGGGCCAGCGCCTGGCGCGCGGCGTCGTGCCGGCCTTGCGCGGCCAGCAGCCGCGCATCCAGCCAGGCCAGCCGCGCCGGCCAGTCCACCGCCTGCTGGGCCAGGTTCAGCGCCTCGGGCTGCAGGCCCTGCAGCAGCGCTGGCACCTCGGCCAGGCGGCCCTGGTCCAGCAGGCAGTCGGCCAGCGCGAAGCGGATCTGCTGCACGCGCGGCGCTTCGTCGCCGGCGGTGGCGCGGGCGTGGGCCAGCGCACTGCGCAGCGGCGGCTCGGCCAGCGCGGCGTCGCCGGCATACAGGTGGGCCATGCCGATGTTGGATTCGACCGTCACCACGTCGCTGCTGGTCGGGCCCGTCAGCGTGGTGTAGCCGGCCCGCACCGGCGCCCACTGCGACGCCGCGAGGCGGAACTCGCCGAGCCGGAAGTGCACTGCCGCGAGCTGGCTGCGCGCGGTCAGCGTCTTGCGGTCGTCGGCGCCCAGCGTGCGCGTCAGGCCCTGTATCGCGTCGGCCAGCAGCGCCTTGGCCTCGTCGCTCTTGAGCTGGTAGCCCAGGCAGGCGGCCAGCGCCACCTGGGTGTAGAGCGGGCGCGGGTGGCCGGCGCCATGGCGCGCCACCTGCTGCGCCAGCAGCGTGCGCAGGCGGGTCTCGCCGCCGCCGTAGTCGCCCAGCATCATCAGGGTCTGGCCGATGTCGAAATCGACCCGGTCGCGCAGCAGCTCGGCGGCCGGCGCCAGCGGCGATGGCACGGCCTGCATCTGCTGCCGCGCCTGGCCCAGCAGCGCCAGCGACTCCTTCAGCGCCAGCTCGCCGGTGCTCACCCAGGCCCGCGCCCAGAGCCAGCGCGCCTGCGCCAGCGGCGAGAGCTTGTGGTCGCCGCCCTCGTCGGCCAGGCGCTTGAGCATGGCGCGCGCTTCGTCGCGCCGGCCCAGCGCCACCAGGTCCACCGCCATCGTCAAGCGGCTTTCGGCCGCGCGCTCGCCCTCGGCCTGGCCGGCCTGCGCCAGCGCGCTCAAGGCCTGCTCGCCTTGCGCGAGCGATTCGGGGAAGCGCGAGAGGCTGGAAAAAGCCTGCTGCAGCGCCAGGTGCAGGCCGGCACGCACGTCGGGCTCGGCCTGCGCGAAGCGCTGTGCCACCCCGGAGGCGGCCGCCGAGAGCGCCTCCACCACGGTGACCGTGCTGCGCCCGGCCAGGCTGGGATTGGCCGCGGCGATCAGGTCGTCCGTCAGCACGCCGTTCAGCGCCTGCACCAGCGTGAGCTGCCGCGCCAGGTCCAGCCGGGCGCGGCGCTGGCCCTGGTAGAGCCACAGCGCCGCCAGCAGGCCGGCCACCAGCAGCGCCACCGAGGCCAGCACCCAGGGCCGGCGCGTGCGGGCCCGCGCCAGTTGCTGGCGAGCCTGCTCGGCCTCGACCTGCGCCGCCTGCTGGGCGGCCGCGTCGAGCCGGCGCTGCGGCAGCCTGCGCAGCTGCAGGGCGAATTCGGCCACCGAGGCGAAGCGGCGGGCCGGGTCGACGTCGGTCGCGCGGGCGATGTCGGCCGCCAGCAGCGGATCGGCCAGGTCGCGCTCCCAGCCGGGCGCCATGATGCGGTGCAGGTCGCCGCACAGCAGCTGGTAGAGCAGCACGCCTAGCGAAAAAAGGTCGCTGCGCACGCTGAAGGACGCGCCGGTGTGCAGCTCCGGTGCCAGGTAGTAGGGCGTGCCGCTCAGCGAGCTGCTGCCGGCCTCGGCCGAGACGGTCATGCCCAGCGCGGTGATCTGCAGCGCCTGCAGCCGCTCGGGCTCCAGCAGGCCGGCGCTGCCGAAGTCGGTCAGCCGGGTCTGCCAGCCGCCTTCGGCCGGCGCGATCAGCACGTTGCCCGGCTTCAAGTCCTTGTGCAGCACGCCCACGCCATGGGCCGCCGCCACCGCGTCCATCACCTGCAAGGCCAGCGCGAGCCGGGCGGCGCCGTCCAGCGCCGCCAGGCCGCCGCTGTCTGCCCAGCCGGCCAGGCTCTCGCCGCCGTCTTCGCACTCGAGGAAAAACGGCGGCGCCTCGAAGTTCCAGTCCAGCACCCGCGCCAGGTCGGGCCGCTCGCCCAGGCTCTCGCGCAGCAGGCGGTAGACGGTGGCCTCGCGCTTCAGCGTCGCCAGCCGCTCGCCGTCCAGCGCGAACTTGTAGACCCGCGTCTCGCCGCTGCGGGGCTGGCGGGCGCGCCAGGTCTCGTTCAGGTGCGAGGGGCCGAGCTGCTGCGCCAGCACGAAGTTCTCGCGCCCGGGCACCGGCGCACCGGCCGCGAGCTGCAGCCGGCTCACCAGGCGCCGGCCGCTGGCCAGCCGCTCCACCGGGCCGTCGAAGCGGTAGCCCTGGCGCGCCACGGTGACGATGCGCTCGCCGTTCTCCGGGCCCAGCGCGGTGCGCAGCTTCAGCACCGCGTTGGCCATCACGTTGTCCGAGCTGACACGATCGCCCCACAACTGCCTGTAGATCTCTTCCTTGCGCACCACCTCGCCGGGCCGCGCGAGCAGCAGCGCCAGCAATTGCAGCGGCTTTTGCTGCACCTCCACCGGCAGGCCCTGCAGGCGCAGCTCGGCACGCACCTCGTCGAACTCGGCGCTGCCGAAACGGTAGCGGTAGCTGAGTGGCTCGT
>DATHWJ010000188.1:0-3066 GCA_035460745.1 Ideonella sp.
TACCGCGAGCTGGCGTACCAGGCCGCGGCGATGGCGGGCGAGCTGCGCGCCGCCGGCATCGCCTCCGGCGACACGGTCGCGGTCGCGCTGGAGCGCGCGCCACGCGCCGTCATCGCGCTGCTGGCGCTGCTGCAGATTGGCGCGGCCTACCTGCCGCTGGACCCGGCCTACCCTCGCGAGCGCCTGCAGTTCATGCTGGAAGACGCCGGTGCGCCATGGGTGCTCACCAGCGCAGCGCAGCAAGCGGCCTTCGGGCCCTCGCAGCGCCTGGTCACGCTCGACGACTGGCCGCGCGCCGGGCTGGCCGCAGCGGCAACAAGCCCCGCCGAGCCAGTGCCCGCGGCGGCCAACCCCGACGCCCCCGCCTACGTGATGTACACCTCGGGCTCGACCGGTACACCCAAGGGCATCGTCATCCCCCACCGCGCCATCCTGCGCCTGGTGCTGGACGCGCGCTATGTCGACCTCTCGCCCGCCCAGGCCGTGCTGCACGCCGCGCCGCTGGGCTTCGATGCCTCCACCTTCGAGATCTGGGGCGCGCTGCTGAACGGCGGGCGCTGCGTGCTCTACCCCGACGAGCTGCCTAGCGGCCCCGGCCTGGCCCGTGTCATCCGCGAAGAAGGCGTGACCACCGCCTGGCTCACCGCGGCGCTGTTCAACGCGGTGGTCGACGACGACCCGCTGCACCTGCAAGGCCTGCAGCAGTTGCTCACCGGCGGCGAGGCCTTGTCGGTGCCCCATGTGCGGCGCGCGCTCGCCGCGCTGCCCGGCGTGCAGCTGATCAACGGCTACGGCCCGACCGAGTGCACCACCTTCACGGCCACCCATCGCATCCCCGCCAGCCTGCCGGCCGAGCTGCGCTCCATCCCCATCGGCCGGCCCATCACCGACACCACCGCGCAGGTGCTGGGCCCGACGCTGCAGCGGCTGCCGGCCGGCCTGGTCGGCGAGCTCTTGGTCGGCGGCCCGGGCGTCGCGCTGGGCTACCTGAAGCGGCCGGAGTTGACGGCGCAGAAGTTCCTGCCCGACCCCTGGGCCCAGCCCGGCGGCCGGCTCTACCGCACCGGTGATCTGGTGCGCTGGCTGCCCGACGGCACACTGGAGTTCATCGGCCGCAACGACGCGCAGGTCAAGGTGCGCGGCTTCCGTATCGAGCTGGGCGACATCGAGGCCGCGCTGGCCACCCACCCCGCCGTGCAGGCCTGCGCCGTCGCGGCGCGCCAGGACGGCCCCGGCGAGACCCGGCTGGTGGCCTATGCGGTGGCCGCCGGCGCGCCGGTGCCCGCCCAGGCGCTGCGCAGCCACCTCGCCGCGACGCTGCCCGACTTCATGCTGCCGGCCCGCTTCGTCTGGCTGCCCGCCCTGCCCATCACGCCCAACGGCAAGCTGGACCGCCGCGCCCTGCCCGCGCCCAGCGTCGAGCGGCCGGAGATCGGGCCGCCTTACCAGGAGCCCGTCTCGCCCGCCGAGGCCCGCCTTTGCGAGGCCTTTGCCGAGGTGCTGGGGCTGGACCGCGTCGGCCGGCTGGACAACTTCTTCGAGCTGGGCGGCAACTCGCTGGGCGTGCTGCGGGTGCTGGCGCGCCTGGCGCAGGCTGGCGAGGCGGCGCCGCTGCGCCTGTCCACCACCGACTTCTTCCGCCAGCCCACGCCGCGCGGGCTGGCCGGGGCGCTCGATGCCGGCGCACCCGCCGCCGCGCGCCGCAGCGCCGCGCCACGCGCCTCGGCCTCCGGCCTGCACGAGCCCATCGCGCTGATCGCGATGGCCGGGCGCTTCCCTGGCGCGCAAGACGTCGAGCAGCTCTGGGCCAACCTGTGCGAGGGGCGCGAGAGCATCACCTTCTTCGAGCCGGGCGAGCTCGACGCCAGCCTGCCCGCCTCGCTGACCAGCGACCCCGCCTACGTGCGCGCCCGCGGCGTGATCGACGGCGTCGGGCTCTTCGACGCGGCCTTCTTCGGCATCTCGCCCAAGGAGGCGGCGTTGATGGACCCGCAGCAGCGCCTCTTCCTCGAGATCTGCTGGGAGTGCCTGGAGCGCGGCGGCTACGCGCCCGACGCCTGCCCGGGCCCGGTCGGCGTCTTCGCCGGCATGTACAACGCCAGCTACTACCAGCAGCACCTGGCGGGCCGGCCCGAGCTGATCGCGCCGGTCGGCGAGTTTGCCGTGATGCTGGCCAACGAGAAGGACTACATCGCCACCCGCGTGGCGCACCGGCTCAACCTCACCGGACCGGCCGTCAGCCTGAACACCGCCTGCTCGACCTCGCTGGTGGCCATCGTGCAGGCCATGGCCAGCCTGCGCCTGGGCCAGTGCGACATGGCGCTGGCGGGCGGGGCCTCGGTCACCTGCCCGCCCCGCAGCGGGTATCTGTATCAGGAGGGCGCGATGCTCTCGCCCGACGGCCACACCCGCAGCTTGGCCGGCGGCGGCCAGGGCACCGTCTTCAGCGACGGCGCCGGCGTGGTGCTGCTGAAGCGGCTGAGCGACGCGCTGGCCGACGGCGACCCGGTCTACGCGGTGATACGCGGCGGCGCCATCAACAACGACGGCGGCGACAAGGCCAGCTTCACCGCGCCCAGCGTCGAGGGCCAGGCCGCGGTGATCGAGGCCGCGCTGCGCGACGCCGGGGTCGATGCGCGCTCCATCTCCTACGTCGAAGCGCACGGCACCGCGACCCCCATGGGCGACCCGGTCGAGATCGCCGCGCTGACCCAGGCCTACCGCAGCCACACGGCCGACAGCGGCTACTGCGCCATCGGCTCGGTCAAGAGCAACCTCGGCCACATGGTGGTGGCCGCCGGTGCCGCCGGCGTGATCAAGACCGCCTTGTCGCTGGCCGAAGCGCACTTGCCGGCCTCGCTGCACTACACCGGCGAGCAAGACAGGATCGACTTCGCCGCCACGCCCTTCGTGGTCAACCGGCAACTCGCCGCGTGGCCGCGCGGCGAGCAACCGCGCCGCGCCGGGGTCAGCTCCTTCGGCGTCGGCGGCACCAACGCCCACGTGGTGCTCGAAGAAGCGCCGCCGCTGCCGCCCGCCGAGCCCTCGCGCGGCCCGCAGCTGCTG
>DATHWJ010000189.1:0-67317 GCA_035460745.1 Ideonella sp.
GCCGCCGGCGCCGCCACCGCCGCGGCGGCCTTCGGCATCCGCAGCCCGCTGGACGGCAGCATCTACGCGCTGGACCCCGACATCCCCGGCCCGGCGCAGCGCATCGTGCTGCAAGGCGAGGCCGGCCAATGGTTCATCGACGGCCGCGCCATCGGCCGCACCAGCGCGCAGCGCAACACGCTGAGCTGGGCTCCCTGGCCGGGCCGGCACAGGCTGGAGCTGCGCGGCGACGACGGACGGGTGCTGCAGCAGATCGCCTTCGAGGTGCGCGGGGCGACCGTGCGGCGCTGAGGCCTGGTGTGGTCAGGGCAGTTCGACGATGCTCTTGAAGCCGCCAAAGAACATGCGCTTGGCATCGAAGGGCATGGCCTTGGGGTCCATCATCGAGGCCAGCCGCGGATCCTTCATGACCTGCTCGTTGATGCGGTCGCGTTCCTTGCGCGACTTGTAGAGGATGAACGAGAAGACGACGGTCTCGCCCTCCTTCAGCTTGACCGATTGCGGGAAGGACGTGGACTTGCCCGGCTTCACGTCGTCCGCGGCGCACTCCCAGTATTGCAGCGCGCCGTATTCCATCCAGATCTTGCCGCACTTGCGCGACAGGCGGGCGTAGGCGGCCAGGTTGGCGGTGGGCACGGGCACGACGAAGCCATCGACATAGTGGGCCATGGAGGCGCTCCTTGAGGCGGGTTGGGGGGAGAGTGGCGCCGACCTTAACCCCACGGCGCCGCCGGCACCACCCTGGGCAGCCCGAACTGATAGAAGCGCCGGCCGACCCTTGGTGCTGCCATTTCTGGCAACTCAAGTGAGCGCCCGCCGCACCGAAACAGGAACCGACACGATGGCCGCCGGCGTGCGCCGGCACCGAGCCGCCCCCATCGCCGTATCCGGAGACACCCACCTTGAAACTCGACAACCTTCGCCTCTCGCACAAACTCTGGGGCAGCATCCTGCTGCTGCAGCTTGCCGTCCTGGGAGTGGCCGGCGCCGCGCTGCAGCGCGTTTCGTCGATAGAGCAGACGGCCCTGGCCGAGCAGGCGGCGACCCACAAGCTGGTCCAGATGGCGACGCTGTGGAAGGGCCTGACCGAAACGGCCGTCACCCGCGGCATGGCTGCGTCGATCAGCACCGATCCGGCCGTCGGCCTGTTCTTCAAGGACAACCTGGCGAAGGACGCGCCGCGCATCGCCAAGCTGCGCGAAGAGATCATGGCGCTCGCGCAGACGCCCGAGGACCAGGCGCTGGGCGAGGCCATCCGGGCCAACGGCAAAGCCCTGGTGGCCGCCAGCGCCAAGACGCGCGCCGCTGGCGCCGCGGGCGACGCCGAGGGCGCGGCCGCGCTGGTCAAGACCGACTATGCGCCCAAGACCGCCGTCTACCTGGCCAGCATCGACGAGTTCGTCGCGCTGCAGCAGCGCAAGGGCGAGCAGGCCGTGGCAGCCGCCGCCGACGCGCGCCGCGGCGTGATGAGCTTCGCCGGCATCGCGGCGCTGATGGTGATGGGCCTCGCGATGGCCGCCGCCGCGCTGCTGGTGCGCAGCATCCGCCGCCCGCTGCAGGCCTCCATCGCCACCGCCAACGCGATCGCCGAGGGCGACCTGACACGCGCCATCGACACTGCGCGCCGCGACGAGTTCGGCGAGCTGATGACGGCGCTGCGCCAGATGAACGACGCGCTGGCCGGCACGGTCGGCAAGGTGCGCGCCTCGACCGACAGCATCAGCGTGGCCTCGCGCGAGATCGCGACCGGCAATGCCGACCTCTCCAGCCGCACCGAGCAGACCGCCAGCAACCTGCAGCAGGCGGCCAGCTCGATGGCGCAGCTCACCGGCACCGTGCGCCAGAGCGCCGACTCGGCCACCACGGCCAACCAGCTCGCCAGCTCGGCCGCCAGCGTCGCGCAGCGCGGCGGCGAGGTCGTGACGCAGGTCGTCGCCACCATGTCCGACATCAACACCAGCTCGCGCAGGATCGCCGACATCATCGGCACGATCGACGGCATCGCCTTCCAGACCAACATCCTCGCCCTCAACGCGGCGGTGGAAGCCGCCCGCGCCGGCGAACAAGGCCGCGGCTTCGCGGTGGTGGCCAGCGAAGTGCGCAGCCTGGCGCAACGCAGCGCCGAGGCGGCCAAGGAGATCAAGACCCTGATAGGCGCCAGCGTCGAGCGGGTGGAGTCGGGCTCGCGCCTGGTCAGCGACGCCGGCAGCACGATGAGCGAGATCGTCGCCTCGGTGCAGCGCGTGGCCGACATCATCGGCGAGATCACCGCCGCCGCCGCCGAGCAGAGCGACGGCATCGGCCAGGTCAACGGCGCGGTGGGCGAGCTCGACCAGATGACGCAGCAGAACGCCGCGCTGGTCGAGCAGTCGTCCGCCGCCGCCGAGAGCCTGAAGGCGCAGGTGCACCAGCTGGCCGACGCAGTCGGCATCTTCCGGCTGCATGCGGACGGGCCGCGGAGTTTCGCTGCGGCCTGAGGCGGGTCTCAGTCTCGCGGCGCGGGACAGCGGTTATTCCAGCACCAGGACCAGCCGCTTGCCCAACGCCGCAGCGGCTCGGTCCAGCGTCTTCAGCGAAGGCCAATGGGTCGGATCTTCGAGGCGCTTGACGGCGGGCCACGAGGTTTCCAGCGCACGCGCCAGCTCCGAGAGGCTGCGCTCGCCGCGTGCCAGGCGCAGCAGCATGGCGGCCTGCGTCTTGGCATCCGGCGCTATGTAGTGAGCCCCCTTCACGCGCAAGCTGGGGGCTGGCACGTCCTTGTTTTCGTCCAGCCGCCAGGCCAGCATGGCCGACAGCACCTCGGCCGCGTTGAACAGAGCTTCTTCTTTCGACTGCCCTTCGGTGAAGGTGTCTGTCAGGTCGATGAACTGCACGAAGAAGCTGCCGTCGGCCTGCTCCTCCACCGTGGCGGGATATCGAATCTCCATCGGGTACCTCATTTGAGCTTGACGCCGGTCTGGCGCTGGATCGCGGCCAGGAGACCTGCGCCGAGGTCTCGTGAGCCATGGACGGGGACCGGTACGGCCTGGCCCGCTTTGACCATGACATGGTGACTGCCGTGTATGCGATCGAGCTGCCAGCCGGCGGCCTTCAGCCTCGCGATGACGTCTCTGCCGGTCATGCAGGCGATGATATATCAAATAAGATCTATACGCAGATCCGTTTCACGCCAACCCTGCGTGGCTCACCACCCGGTTGCGGCCGCCGTGCTTGGCCAGGTACATCGCCTGGTCGGCCTTGACGAGCAGCTTGTCCAGCGAGGTGGTGGCCAGCGGCGTGGTGGCCACGCCGATGCTGACCGTGGGGCGGATCGGGGCAGAGCCGGCGGCCGGGATCGCCAGCTGCGCGATGGTGCCGCGCAGCCGTTCGGCGAGCCGGGCCGCCTCGGCCGGGCCGGTCGCAGGCAGCAGCACGACGAACTCCTCGCCGCCGAAGCGGGCCAGCATGTCGCCCTTGCGCAGGCTGGCCTGGCAGGCAGCGGCCACTTCGTTCAGCACCTGGTCGCCGAAGGCGTGGCCGTGCTGGTCGTTGACCGACTTGAAGTGGTCGATGTCGAGCAGCAGCACCGACAGCGCGTGCTGCTCGCCGAGGGCACGCGCCAGCGCCTGCTCGCCGACATGGAAGAAGTGCCGCCGGTTGTAGGCGCCGGTGAGCGGGTCGGTCATCGCCAGGCGCTCGGCGGTCCGCCGCGCCGCCTCGGCCTCGAGCACCACCAGCACGATGAACCAGGCGATGGGCGGTGCGACGGTCAGCGGGATGCCGACGCTCAACGCGAGCGAGAACCCGATCGTGCCGGGCGGCTGCGGGAGGAGCGCGTTGGCCAGCAGCGTGATGCACAGGGACGAGCTGCTGGTGACCAGCGCCACCAGCAAGGTGGACTTCACGGCCCCCAGCCGCAGCACCAGCCTGCGCAGGTGCCGCAGGGCGGCCGGCGGCCGGGCAGGGAGCGCCTGTTCGTCGGCCGCACCTGGCGTGGACGGCCGCAGCGTGGAAGCCGCCCGGTCCTCGCGCGGCACGCGGCGCAGCATCACTTCACCCAGGTATTGAGCTGGATGATGGGCAACAGCACCGCCAACACGATCATCATCACCACCACGCCCATCGCGACGATCAGCAGCGGCTCCAGGATGGTGGCCACCGCCATCGCGCGGCGCTGCACCTCGCCGCCCAGCTGACGGGCCGCGCGGTCCAGCATCTTGGGCAGCTGCCCGGTCTGCTCGCCCAGGCGCGAGAACATCGCCAGCAGGCCGGGGAAGCGCTTCTTGGCGGCCAGCGCCGAGGCCAGCGGCGCGCCTTCGCGGACCTGCACCAGCGCGTCCATCGCGTCGGCCCGCATCGAGCGGTTGTTCAGGGTCTCGGCCGCCGCCTGCAAGGCCTTGAGGATGGGCACGCCGGCACCGGCCAGCATCGCCAGCGTGCCGGCGAAGCGGGCGGCGTTGTAGCCGCGGGCCAGGCGGCCGATCAGCGGCAGCTTCAGCACACCGGCATCGAAGCGCTCGCGGAAGGCCTCGTTGCGCAGCGAGAAGGAGAGCATCGCGCCGCCGGCGATCAGCAGCCCCAGCACGTAGATGCCGTAGCTGCGCACGAAGCCGCTGAAGGCCAGCATCGCGACGGTGATGCCGGGCAGCGCGCGCTTGCTGCTGGTGAAGACCGAGGCCACCTGCGGCACCACGTAGGTGACGAGAAAGGTCACGATCACCACCGCGATCAGCGAGACGATGGCCGGGTAGAGCATCGCGCCTATCAGCTTGGCCTTCAGCGCCTGGCGCTCTTCCAGGTCGTCGGCCAGCCGCTCCAGCACGCCGCCGAGCGCACCGCTCTGCTCGCCGGCCGCCACCACGGCGCGGTAGACGTCGTCGAACTCGCGCGGGCTGGAGGCCAGCGCGCGCGCGAACGGGCTGCCGGCGTTGACCTCGCTCTTCAGGTGGGCGATCAGCTCGCGCTGGCGCGGCTCCTCGGACTCGTCGGACAGCGCCGTCAGCGCGCGCTCCAGCGGCAGGCCGGAGCCGACCAGGCCGGCCAGCTGGCGCGTCCAGACCGTCAGGCCGCTGGCGCTGAAGGCGCGCCGCGTGAAACGGATCTGGCCGGTGCCGGCATCGGACATCGCCACCTGGGTGACCGAGAGCGGCACCAGCGCCTGCGCCCGCACCTGCGCGCGCGCGGCCTTGGCGTTGTCGGCCTCGATCAGCCCGGTGCTGGTCTTGCCGGCGGGGTCCAGGGCTTCGTACTTGAAGGCGGGCATGTCTGGAGCCTACTCGCGTGTGACGCGCAGGACCTCTTCGAGCGACGTGATGCCTTCACGCACCAGGCGTTCGCCGTCCTCGCGCATCGAGCGCAAGCCGTGCTTCGCGGCGGTCGCGATGATCTCGCTCTCGGCGGCGCGGTTGTGGATCAGCGCCTGCACCGGCTCGTCCACCACCATCAGCTCGTAGACGCCGGTGCGGCCCTTGTAGCCGGTGTGGCTGCATTCGGGGCAGCCCACGGGGTGCCAGATCACGCGGCCGTCGGGGCCGTCGGTGTCCTGCCGCTTGCAGTGCGGGCAGAGCTTGCGCACCAGCCGCTGCGCCAGCACGCCCAGCAGCGACGAGCTCAGCAGGAAGGGCTCGACGCCCATGTCGATCAGCCGGGTGACGGCCGACGGCGCATCGTTGGTGTGCAGGGTGGCGAGCACCAGGTGGCCGGTCAGCGAGGCCTGGATCGCGATCTGCGCGGTCTCGAAGTCGCGGATTTCGCCGATCATGATCACGTCCGGGTCCTGCCGCAGGATGGCGCGCAAGGCCTTCGCGAAGGTCAGGTCGATCTTGGGGTTGACCTGGGTCTGGCCGATGCCGGCCAGCTCGTACTCGACCGGGTCTTCGACCGTCAGGATGTTGGTGGTGCTGGTGTCCAGCCGGCCCAGCGAGGCGTACAGCGTGGTGGTCTTGCCGGAGCCGGTCGGGCCGGTGACCAGCACGATGCCGTGCGGCTGCTGCACCTGGCGGTGGAAGCTGGACAGCACGTCGCCACTCATGCCCAGGCCTTCGAGGGTGAACTTGGACTCGCTCTTGTCCAGCAGCCGCAGCACCGCGCGCTCGCCGTGCGAGGAGGGCAGGGTCGAGACCCGCACGTCGATCGCGCGGCCGCCGATGCGCAGCGAGATGCGGCCGTCCTGCGGCAGGCGCTTCTCGGCGATGTCGAGCTCGGCCATGATCTTCAGGCGCGAGATCAGCGCGGCGTGCAGCGCCTTGTTCGGCTGCACCACCTCGCGCAGCGTGCCGTCGACGCGGAAGCGCACCGAGGAGCTGCGCTCGTAGGGCTCGATGTGGATGTCGCTGGCGCCGTCCTTGGCGGCCTGGGTCAGCAGCGCGTTGAGCATGCGGATGATGGGCGCGTCGTTGGCGGCCTCCAGCAGGTCTTCAACCGCCGGCAGCTCCTGCATCATGCGCGAGAGGTCGACCGCGCTCTCCACCTCGCCGACCACCGCCGCGGCGCTGGCCTCGCCGCCGGCATAGGCCGCGGCCAGGCGCGCCGCCAGCGTCGGGCCCGACTCGGGCTCGAAGCGATCGACGGCGTAGCGCCGCAGCACCTCGGTCAGCGCGCTGCGCGGCGTGGTGTCGGCCAGGCGCAGCGTGAGCTGCTGGCCGTCGTCCTCCAGCAGCAGGGTGTTGGCCTTGGCGAAGGCGTAGGGGAGGGGGTGGCGCTGGCCCATGGCTTGACCTGCTTACTTCTTCTCGGGGATGTCGGGCGGCGCGAGCACCGGCACCGTGGTGGTCGAGGGCGCCTCGTAAGGTTTGTACTCGGGCAGCACCGGCGAGCCGTCGACCGGCAGCACGATGTTCTGCTGCGGCTGCGCGTCCTTCTGGCTGGCGCGTATCAGGTCGTAGCGGTCCAGCGTCAGCTTGGTGGCGGTGGCGGCGTCGCGCATCACCACCGGCCGCAGGAAGACCATCAGGTTGGTGCGCTGCTTGGTGCGGGTCTCGCTGCGGAACAGCGCGCCCACGTAGGGGATGTCGCCCAGCAGCGGCACCTTGGACTTGTTCTCGGTGTAGCGGTCCTCGATCAGGCCGCCCAGCACCAGGATGGCGCCGTCGTCGACCGTGACGGTGGACTCGATGGAGCGCTTGTTGGTGGTCGGGCCGGACGACGCGGTGCCGGCGGCCAGCCGGTCGGCCACCGAGGACGACTCCTGGAAGATCACCATGCGCACCGTGCCGCCTTCGCCGACCTGCGGCTTGATGCGCAGCGTGATGCCCACGTCCTTGCGTTCTATGGTCTGGAAGGGGCTGGTCGTGCCGGTGCCGGTGCCGGTGAACTGGCCGGTGATGAAGGGCACGTTCTGGCCGACCACGATCTTGGCTTCTTCGTTGTCCAGCGTGATCAGGTTGGGGGTCGAGACGATGTTGGTGTTGGTCTGGCTCTGCAGCAGGCGGGCGATCGCGGCCAGGCCGTAGGCGTTGCCGAAGTTCTTGATCAGGCCGATGTTCAGGCCCTGGCCGAGCGCGGTACCCAGGCCGGTCAGGTCGGCGCTGGCGCCGGCGCCGGTGATGGTCAGCAGGTTGCCGGTGGAGCCGAAGTTGGTGCCGCCGACCAGCCCGTACTTGTCGCCGCTCTGGCCGATCAGGCCTTGCCACTGGAAGCCGAAGTCGGCCGAGTTGTCGCCGGTGACCTCGACGATCATGCTCTCGATGTAGATCTGCGCGCGGCGCGAATCGAGCTGGTCGATGACCTGGCGCATCTGGCGGTAGACCGCCTCCGGCGCCGAGATGATCAGCGAGTTGGTCGAGGGATCGGCCTGGATCTGGCCGCCGGTGGAGGGGCTGGCCGAGGCGCTCACCGGCGTGGTGGACTGGCTGCTGGCGCCGCTGGAGCTGGCGGAACTGCTGCCGGAGGTGTTCAGGCCGACGCCGGTGCCGGCGATGCCGGTCGAGGGGCGCGAGCCCGAGCCGCTGAAGCCGGCACCGGCGCCCGCGCCGCTGCCCGAGCTGGCCGCGGCGCCGCTGGCCATCGCGGCGCGCAGCACCTCGGCCATCTTCACCGCGTCGGCGTTCTTCAGGTAGACCACCCAGATGTTGCCGGCCGGGCCGCCGCCCTGGGTGGGCTGGTCGAGCTTGGCGATCAGCGACTTGACCGCGTTCAATCGGGCCGGGTTGGCGGTGCGCACCACCAGCGAGTTGCTGCGCGGCTCCACCACGATGGAGGTGGCCGAGCCCTGGGAGGCCGGCGCGCCGGGCACCACGACGCCGCTGCCGCCTTCGGCCAGGCGCTGCACCAGCGGCGCCAGGTCGGCGGCGAGCGCGTTCTTGATCGCGATGACCTCGACCTCCGAGGCCGCCGGCTGGTCCAGCGCGGCGATGATCTTGGCCAGGCGCTGCAGGTTGTCGGCGTAGTCGGTGATGATCAGCGTGCCGTTGGCGGCGTTGGCGTTGATCGTGTTGTTGGCGCTGATCAGCGGCCGCAGCACGGCCACCAGGTTGTTCGGGTTCTCGTGGTTGAGGCGGAAGATCTGCGTCAGGATCTGGTCGCCGCGCGCGGTCGGCGCACCGATCGAGACGGTGCCGGCCTGCAGCTTGGCCTCGGCCTCGGGCACCACCTTCAGCAGCCCGGCGTTCTCCACCACCGTGAAACCCATGCCGCGCAGCGCGGCCAGGTAGCTGCGCCAGGCCTCCTGCGGCGGCATCGCCTTTTCGCTGGTGACGGTGATCTGGCCCTTGACGCGCGGATCGACCACGATCTGGCGGTCCAGCATGGTGCCGATGGCGCGCGAGACGGCTTCGATCTCGGCGTTGACGAAGTTCAGCGTCACCGGGGCCCGGCCGCGGGCGGCCGGCATGGGCGTGTCGCCGTCGGTGGCCTGGGCATGGACCGGCGGCTGGGCGGCCAGCAGCAGGGCCAGCACCAGCGGGGTCAGCGAGGGCCGGCGGTGGGGGCGCTTGTGGCGCGCGGCGGCGGAGGTGTCGTGCAAGGTCATGGTCACCCGATCGAAATGACGGACAGTGCGCCGTTGCGCCGCCCGATGATGTTCAGCAAATTGTTCAAGGCCGGCTCGAAGCCCGGTGCCGCGCGTGCATCGCCGCGAAAGCGCAGCCCGCCGCGCCCGCCCAGCTCGCCGCTGCCGTTGAGCTGCAGGGCGCCGTCCAGCGTGTTCAGCTTGAGTGTGGTCGGGCTGCCCGGCTGGCCGGCGACGCGGATGCGGTAGCTGCCCAGCGGGTCCAGCGTGGACAGGCGGGACGAGGCCTGCAGCAGGTCCAGCTCGGCCTGGCCCTCGAGCTGCCAGCCGCCATTGTCCTTGCCGGAGCGCAGCGTCAGGCTGCGCGTCGCGACGCGCAGCTGGCCGCCCGGCTTGAGCGTGTTCCACGGCGCGCCCAGGCCCTCCAGCCAGGCCGCGGGCCATTGGCCGACCGTCTCGCCGGCCGCCGGCACCACCGTCACCGCGAGCCGGCCCCAGCCGGGCCGCAGCTCGATGGCCAGGCCTGGTGCAACGCAGCAATCCTGCGCCAGCTTGAGCCGCAGCCCACCCAAGAAAGGGGCGAGCGACCAGCCCAGGCGCGACGGCAGCACCGCGGCGTCGCGGCTGCCGGCGCCGCCGGTGAGCACCGGCAGCGCGCTGCCGCTCCACAGCGTGCCCTCGGGCTCGGCCAGCAGCAGCCGGCCGCCGGTGGCGCGTTCGATCGCGCCGGTCAGCCAGGCCGCCGGCGCAAAGAACAGCAGCGCCAGCACGACGCCCAAGCCGCCGCCGGCCAGCGCCCAGCGCCCGGTCGGGCGCATCGCGCTGGCGTCGGTGGCCGGCGCGCGCCAGGCCGGGCGCAGCGGCGGCGCCTTGGGCTTGGGCGTGCGCGTGGCGCGCAGCGAGAGCGGGGTTTTCAGTGCCACGCGGCGTGTCCGATCATGGTGCGCCCGGCAGGCTCACCACCACCTGCCCGTTCAGCCCGCTGCCGGCGCGCGTGACCTGCAGCTCCACCGGCCGGGCGCGGGCGCCGCTGCGCACCTCGCCGAGCCAGGTGCGCAGTTGTTCGGGGGTGGCGCCGTTGAGCGTCAGCGTGGCGCGGTCGCCGACCAGGCTCAGCTTGGCTTGCGTGCCGAGCCGGTCGGAGGCGGCCTTGAGGGCCTGGGCGGACTGGGCGGCGTTGACGGGTGGCTGGGCCTTGAGCTCGCGGGTTTCGCTGGCCAGGCGCTGCATCTCCAGCCACTGGGCCTCGAGCGTACGGGCCTGGGCGGGCACCTGCTGCCAGGTCGTCCAGGCCGGCCGCAGCGCGATGAACCAGAGCAGGGCCAGGGCCACGACGGCACCGGCCACGAGCACCATGCGGCGCTCCCGCGCATTCATCGCAGCCCAGCGCTGGCGGAGTTCGTTGTTCATATCTCGCTCTGGCCGTCGGCGTTGTTGCCTTGCATGGGCCGGCCGCTGAGGGGTGGGTTGCCGGGCAGCGGCCGGACGGGTTGGGGCTGGGCGCCCGCTGGCGGCATACCGGGGCGCAGGCCGGGTGTGCCGCCGGGCGCGATGGCGCGCTGTCCCGGCTGCACCGGGCCGGCGCCGGCCGGCATCTGGCCCGCCGCCGGCTGGCCTTGCATGGTTTGCGGCGCCAAGGGGCGCGGGGCGCCGGGCGGGCTGCCGTAGGCGGCCGGGTTGGCAGTGCCGGGCGGCAAGCCGCCGGTGGCGTTGTTGAGTGGTGGCGTGCCTTCGGCGACGCGGGCGCGGCTGAGGGTCAGGCGGCCCGGCACGGCTTCGGCGTCCAGCCCCAGCGGGCGCAGCCGGCCACGGAACTCGTCCACCTCTTGCGGGCTCCAGCCGACGCTGTTGATCGTCAGCTTGCCGGGCTCGTACTTCAGCGCGTCGGCCGGCGCGCGCGAGCCGGGCCAGGCGGCCTCGGCGGCGTAGAGCATGGGCTCCAGGTCGGTGTCGGCCGGCTTGCCGGCGGCGGTGCGCAGCAGGTCGACCTCCTTTTGCATCTGGGCCGGCGCGTCGATGACGGCGCGCACCTGCGGGAAGGTGGTCTGCAGCAGGCTGGTCATCGCGATCTTCTGGCGCGCCAGCGCCTGGCGCTGCTGCCAGGCCCACAGGTTGATGCCCAGCAGCTGCACCACCACCAGCAGCGCCAGGCCGTAGCGCACCGGCCGCCAGGCGCGGTCCTGCCAGAAGCGCTGCAGCCACTCGCGGGCCACGCGGCTGCCGCGGCGCTGGGCGGCCAGGTCGAACTGGCGCAGGTTCCAGCCGCTCTTGCTGGCCGCGAGCAGGAAGTCGCCCTGCGACTGCGCCGCCACCGTGGTGCCGGCCAGGCGCGCGGCCTCAGCGGCGCCTTCGGGGCTGGCGGTCCAGTGCACCGGCTGGTCGGGCGGCAGGCCGGCCAGCAGCGCGCGCGTGGCGTCGCTGGCCAGCGGCAGGCAGAGGGGGCCCTTGGCGTCGCGCCAGGCCAGCCACAGGCCGTCGTCGGTCCCGCCCGTGACACCGGCCTCGGCGGTGTAGACGTGGCCGGCGGGGCTGTCGTCGGGGCCCCAGGCGGGCACCAGGCGGTCGACCGTCAGCCCGGTGGCTTCGATGACTTCGATCTGGGCTGCCAGCCAGGGCTTGGCGACCGCGGCGACCCAGAGCGGCTCGCCCGGCTTCAGGCCGGGGGCGACGGCGAGGTGCAGCTCGCTCTCGTCTTGCAGCAGCGATTCTTCGAGGATGCCGACCAGGGCCGGGCGCAGCCGTGCCGCGGGGGCCTTGGGCGCGGTGATGAGGTGCCAGGCGACGTCCTCCGCCGGCAGCACGGCGACCACGCTCTGGGCCTTGGGCAGGGCGCGCGGGGCGCAGCGGCCATGCTGGGTGATCTGCTGGCCGTCGGCGCTGAAGACGTACTCGAGCTCGCTGGGCGTGCGCGGCAGGCCGGCCGCCGGCCCCTCGGCGCGCTGGGCGGACAACCGCGGCTGGGCGGGCAACTGGACGATCAGTGTGGACATGGGGGTGGAAGCCTAACCGCTGCGGCCGGTAGCGGCCAGGGCCGCGCGCCGGGTGAACTGCTTGCAGCCCGCTATTGTGGCCTGCGCACAATGACGGGCCGCCACGTGAAGATCATCATTCATGGGGTAAACGCTCGCGCCGCAGCACCGTGACGTCCGTGCCGTTGCGGCGCACCAGCGAGAGCTCGCGCAGGGTCAGGTTCTCGTAGCGCAGCTGGCCGGTGATCTCGAAGTAGGTGGTATTGAGCTGCAGGTACTTGGAATCCTTCAGCTTGATGCTCTCGGGAAGCAGGGCCTGGGCCTTGTCCAGCGTGTCGAAGGCAGTGCGCTGGCGGGCCTGGACCAGGCGCTCGGCGCTGGCGCGGTCCAGCCCGGGCAGCACGGCCATCAGCACCTCGGGCGGCGCGGTGTTGATGTTGACCTTGGCGACGTCCGGCAGCATCACGACGAAGGGCGACAGCCGGCGCACGGTTTCGGCGTCCAGCCCGAGCCAGGTGAGCTGGCTGGGGCGCTGCGGCGGCAGCGGGGCGCCGGCCGCGGGGGTGGCGTCTTCGTCGAGATCGGCCTCGGCGGCCTCGGCGCCGCGCATGCCGGCCGCGATGCGGGTGGCCGTCTCGGCCGGCAGGCCCAGCACCTCGCACAGGCGCTGCAGGTTTTGCAGCTCGAGCGTCGCAGTCTCTTCGTCGTCCTCGATCAGGTTGTGCAGGTTGTAGCGCGACTGCGCGTCGGTGATGGTGCCGGAGAGAAAGGCGTCGATGCCGGGATCGGCGCTGCTGTTGTTGTCCTTGTCGGCCGCAAGAAAGGTCGACAGGCGGATGTCGGCCAGCCCGGTGGCCCAGGGCTCGGTCAGCGCATCGACGGTCTTGTTGTCCTCGCGCAGGATGATGCGGGCCCAGTCGAGCGCACCGGCCAGCAGCCAGCTGGCCTGGTTGCGGGTGCGCTCGGCGCTCTCCACCTCGATCGCGCGCCACTGCTGCCACACCATGCCGGCCGCCAGCGTGGCCACCAGCGTGACGATCAGCATCGCCAGCAGCAGCGCGGCGCCGCGCTGGGTGCGGCGTGTAAAGGAGAGGGGTACTGCGCGCCGCATCAGATCGACGGGTGGATCGCGAGGTCGCGCGTCAGCACGCCGTTCGGCAGCGTCAGCACCAGGCGCACGCCGCCGGGGAGCTGGTCTTCGTTGGCGACCGCCGTGTTCTGCGGTGGTTCATTGCCGCTGCCGCTGCCGCCGCTGCCGTCCTCCGGGTTTGGAGGCGGCGGCGTGTTGGAAGACGGCACGACCACCTTGTCGCCGGTGGACTGCGCATTGCTCCAGGCGTTCCAGTAGTAGTAGACCTGCAGGCCCGAGACGCCCTCGAGCATCTTCAGCGCATCGGCGCTCATCGCCGTCCACTGCTGGCTGCGCAGCCACCATTCCTGCAGGTCCTGGATGCGCGTCACCGGCGGCGAGGCCCAGCGGTACCAGTCGCTGCCCTGCAGGGTCCAGACGACGATCTGGATGCCGTCGGGCGTGCGGCGCGTCATGCGCAGCGCCGAGCCGTCGTAGCGCAGGCCGGGCGCCGCCGAGCTCTGCTGGATCTGGTTGAGGTCCTGCTCCCACTGCGCCATCACGTTGGACAGGCGCAGGCTGGCCTCGGTGTTGCCGGCGGCGCCGTCGCGCGTGCGCACCAGGCCGTCTATGCCCTGCCAGGCCATGCCGGCCAGGATGGCCATGATGAACAGCGCGACCAGCACCTCGACCAGCGTGAAGCCGCGGGCGGGGCGGGGAGGGCAAGGCAGGCGTGGCATGGCGGGCGGGCTGTCAGTAGCGCGGCAGCACGGTGGACAGCGTCACCAGCGGCGTGTCGTCGGCCGTGGCCACCGCGGCGTCGACGCGGCGGAAATTGGGGTTCAGCGTGGCCTGCACCCGCAGCGTGCCGCGGTAGCTCTGGCCCAGCTCTATGCACTCGAAGCTGGCGCTCCCGACATCGGGGAAGGTCTTGGCCAGCTTCAGGTTGGCCAGCCGGTTGTCGGCGCACCACTGCGCGGCCGTCACGTCGGACAGGCGCTGCGCGTTGTTCAGCAGCGCCCCGGCCGCCCGGCTGCCGGCCGCCAGCGCGATGGCGACGATGGCGACCGCCACCAGCACCTCTACAAGGCTGAATCCTGATGCCGCATTCGGTTGGGCGATTGAGCTCATGGCACGGGCCCACCCTCCGGCGGTGGATCGACCACCACGAAAGGCCCCATGCCGTCGGTAGCCAGCACCAGCTGGCGGTCCTCGATGCGCAGCACCACGCGCTGGGCGCCTATCACCGGCTCGGGGCCCAGCCGCAGCGCCGGCGCGCCTATCACCGCGGCCACGGTGCGCTCGTCCAGCCACTGGGCCGGCAGGCCGGCCTCGGGCGGCAGGCCGGTGAACTGGAAGCCGCCGCCGGCCTCCTTGGAGGGCAGCCAGTGGACGGCGATGCCCATGGCTCGCGCGCGGGCCCGGGCGCCCTCGAACAGCGCCGCCAGGCGGGCGCCTTCTTCTTCGAGGCGGTTGGCATTGGCGTCGCGCAGCGCCAGTGTGGTCATGCCGACGACGATGGCCAGCAGGGCGACCACCAGCATCAGTTCCAGCAGCGTGAAGCCGCGCGCGCGGCGGGTGGGCATGGCGGGGGCTGCTGGGCGGCGCTCGGCGCTTACTGCCAGGAGCCGATGTCGGCGTCGTTGCCTTCGCCGCCGGGCTGGCCGTCGGCGCCCAGGCTGAAGACATCGATCTCGCCCTTGACGCCGGGGTTGGCGTACTGGTACGGCCGGCCCCAGGGGTCGTTGGGCAGCTTCTCGACGTAGAGCTTCCAGTTGCCCGGGACGGGGCCGACGGTGGGCCGGCTGCGCAGGGCCTCCAGGCCTTGTTCGCCGGTCGGGAAGCGCTGGTTGTCGAGCTTGTAGAGCTTGAGGGCCTGCATGATGTTGCCGACGTCGGTGCGGGCAGCGGTGACGCGGGCGTCGTCGGCACGGTTCAGCACGTTGGGCACGATCAGCGCGGCCAGCACGCCGATGATGACCAGCACCACCATCAACTCGATCAGCGTGAAGCCACGTGCGGCAAGGCGGCCGGCGGTAGGCGGACGGCGGGTGGCGGGGAGCGGTCGGGTCGACGCAGTCATGGGTGTAAAGAAGCCCTTATGAGGCGGCAGGACAGGAAGTGGCTTGCATGATAATCGTCGGATGGCTTCCAGATTATTAACGTTCGCCGTCTGGGCGGTGGTGCTTGCCACCGCGCTGTTCTGGGGATTGAGGGTCTTCGTCCAGAAGCCCGGCTTGCCCGCGCAGGTGCAGATGCCCTCGCGTGGCCTGGCGATGGGCGGCGAGCTGAAGCGGCTGCTCGGCGCTTCGGTCGTCGCCGTCGTCGATGAAGAAGAAGAGCCCGAGGAAGGCAGCGACCGCTTCCACCTGCTGGGTGTGGTCGCGCCGCGTGGCGCGAGCCTGTCGGCCCAGGGCGTGGCGCTGATCGCCGTCGGCGGCGAGCCGGCCAAGGCCTGGCGCACGGGGGCGGTGGTCGATGGCGACACGGTGCTGCTGTCGGTCGACAAGCGCTCGGTCAAGCTCGGCCCGCGCGGCGGCCCGGCCACCACCGAGCTCAAGCTGCCCGAGCCCGAAGCCGCCGCCACCGGGCCGGTTGGCGGGGCGCCGGGTGCCGTGCGGCCGATGCAAGGGCTGCAGCAGCCCGGCACGGCGCCGATGCGCCCGGGCGGCGTGATGCAGCCCGGCCTGCAGAACGGCATCGCCGGCCACAACGGCGCCCAGCAGGTGCCGCGCCCCACTCGGCCGATGCCGCAGGGCGAAGACACTTCGTCGGACGACGAGGAAGAAGAAGAATGACCTGGGGCCGCTTGGCCGCCCGGCCGCCGCTCAGCGGCAGGTGGGCGGCAGCGGCGGCACCAGATCCCAGCCGTAGGGGCCGTCCCTGAGCTGGATGCTGCCGTGTTCGCCGCTGTCCGCGCAGGCCTTGGTCGGCCCGCTGATGGCCCACTCCAGGCGCACGGCAGCGCCGTCGGCCCGCCAGCTCCTGAAGCTGTAGCTCACGCCGACCGGCGCTTCGTAGCGGTACTGCTGCGTCCAGCGGGCGCCCACGCGCAGGTAGAGCGCCAGCGTCGAGACGCCGGCCTGGCTGGCCGGCTTGGCCGCCACCAGCAAGCGGCCGGCGGGCGCCGGCCAGGGCAGCGCGTCCAGCCCCAGCACCGGAGGCCCTGCCGCACCCACCAGCCAGTAACGGGCCGCACTCAGCGGGGCACCCGGCGCCAGCGCCAGCACGAGCCGGGCGTCGCTGCCTTCGACCGCGCCCAGGTAGTAGTTGCGCGGGCCGGCGCCGCCGGCCGCCGGGGTGGTGGCGTTCGTGGCGACCACGGCGCGGCGGTCGTCGAAGCGCACCGGGCCACCGGTGGTCTGCAGGCTCAGCCAGGGGCCGGCGCGCTCGGCCTGGCCGGCGGCCTCCTTGAGGGCCCGCGCTTCGAGGGCCGCGAGGCAGCCTTCAGCCGGCGGGGCCGCGCATTGCGCGAGGGCGTGGTGCAGCGCTTCGGCCGTCTCGGCCCTGCAGGCCGCCGCGGCCAGCAGGCCGGCCGCGGTGAGGCCGGCGAACTTCGCGGCCTGTCGGCGGGCGTTCGATGGCGGGCGGCGCGGTGCCGCCACCATCGAACGTTCAAAGCCGCATGCCGCCATGGACGGCATTGTCCCCGAGGCCCGCGCCTGGTGAGTGCCCCTTCGTTGCCTCGAAAAGGCGCCGGCCCTGCTGCCGCTCAGCGGATGACGAGGAAGGACGCGCTGACGGCGCCCAGGTTGCCGTCGGCATCGCGACCGCGCACGAAGACCATGTGCTTGCCCTGGCTCAGGCCGGCGGTATTGATCTGGCGGGTGACGTTTTCGGTGCTGCTGTCGAAGAGGCCGTCGATCGCCTTGGCCGGCAGCGCCACGGCCCCCGGCATCCACGGCGGCGTGTCGACGAAGATCTCGGCGCCGTCGACGTTCTGCACCGGCTCGGTGCCCTTGCGGGTGCTGAACCGGGTGTCGGTGACGGCGGCGCTGACCTTGACCTTGGTGCCGGCCACGACGCCGGTGGTCGCGGCCTTGCCGCTCAGCTTGATGCCCGTCACGTCCGGCCCGGCGGGGGTCAGGTAGGGCGTGCGCACGACCTTGGCCGCATAGGTCAGCACCGGCAGGTTCTTGGGCTTGATGTTGCTCTCGAAGCTGCTGCAGGACTGGAAGAACGTGGTGCCCATCTCGATCGTGAAGGCCGCCACGCCCAGCTCCCCATAGCTGATGGCGTCGGAAGTGCCGTCGGTGGCATACAGGCCGATCGAGGCCTCCGGCAGGTAGCCGTTGAAATAGGCGAACTTGCGGCCCAGCGTCTGCAGCGCGATGCCGTTGGGCGCGACCGCCTTGGTGTCGCCCCAGGGCCAGAGCACCAGCTCGCTGTAGCTGTGCATGTCGATGTGGATGCCGCTGGTGTCGGCCGGGGCGGCGTCGGTCTTGGCCGGGCCGCGGCGGTCCGGCCAGAGCGTGCGCACGTAGGCCTCGATGGTCTGGGTCTCGGGCTCGGAGGCGGCCGAAGGACCGCGGTAGGTTTCGCTGCACTGGTTGCCGCTCGAACCCTGGCCGTTGGTCGAATTCCAGCTGTTGCTGAAATTGCGGTTCAGGTCGGCGCCGCGGTTGTTGCTGGTGGCGCCGCAGTAGTTGGTGTTGGTGTTCTTGCGCCACGACAGGCCGGTCTCGGCCTTCTTGCGGCCGTCCGGGTTGGTCTGGAGCAGCAGGTGCACTTCGTGGTGGTCGAGGATCCAGGTGGCGTCGGCGTCGGTGCCGTAGCCGGTCAGCAACTGGCGGGCGAAGGCCAGCGCCAGCGGCGCGGTGGCGTACTCGCGGGCGTGGATGGCGGAGTTCAGGAACAGCTTGGGCTTGGCTTCGCCGTTGGGGCCGGTGGTGGACTTGTTGGTGAGCTTGAGCACGCCGATGTCGTAGCCTCCCAGCCCTTGCGTCTTCTGCCAGCTCTCGCCGATGAAGCTCCAGGCGGCCAGGGTGGGGTAGGTGGTGGTGAGGCCCTGCGCGGCGGTGTAGGTCTCCTCGACCGTCTCGTAGCAGGGGAAGCTGGGGATGGACTCGCTGCCCAGCGCGCCCTGCGCCGACAGTGCAGCGGCAGACTGGCCGAGGATGTTCGGGTTGCCGGCGGCGCGCAGGCGCTCCAGCATCGCGTTGCGCTTGGCGATGAAGGCGGTGTCCTTCTCGATGCGGAACTTGAAGGGCTCGAGGCGCTTGAGCTCGCCGGCGTCGAGCTGCACCACCAGGTAGCCGTCCTTCCAGTTGGTCTCGAGCAGGTTGTCGTGCAGGCTGATGGCGGCCTTGGCACCGATCTCGGCGTTGGGGAAGTAGACGCGGTAGACGTTGTCCGCGGCCATCTCCTGGCCCATCAGGTGGTCGGTCTCGGCGCGGGCGGCCGCGCTGTTGGCGGCGTCATGGGCGTGGGCCGGGTAGGCGGCGAGCAGGGCGGCGCTGAGCGCGGCAAGGGCGGCAAGCTTCAAGTTGAACTCCTCAACGATTCTTGAAAGGCCCCGTTTCTTGTGTTCGGCGGGACCTGCGGTGCCGAGGGTGATCGGCCGCGCGATTGTCAGTGCCGCCCCCGCCCGCGGCTAGGCATGGGAGGCCTCCAAAGCGGCTTCAATGATCAAGTTCGATCAGGCTTCGAAGACGCGCCGGTGCTGTTCGCGCAGCAGGTTCTTCTGCACCTTGCCCATCGCATTGCGCGGCAGGTCTGCGACGACGAAGACCTGCTTGGGCACCTTGAAGGCGGCGATCTGGCGCTTCAGCGCTGCCAGCATCGCTGGCCCGTCGAGTGAGGCCCCGGCCTGGGGCACGACGACGGCGATCACGCCCTCGCCGAAATCCGGGTGCGGCGCGCCTATCACCGCGCTCTCGGCCACGCCGGGCATCTCGTTGAGGTAGCTCTCGATCTCGGCCGGGTAGACGTTGTAGCCGCCGCTGATGATCAGGTCCTTGCTGCGCCCGACGATGCTCACGTAGCCCAGCGCATCGATCCTGCCGACGTCGCCGGTCTTGAACCAGCCGTCGGCGGTGAACTCCTCGGCCGTCTTCTCGGGCATGCGCCAGTAGCCGGCGAAGACATTGGGCCCGCGCACCTCGATGCCGCCGATCTCGCCGGCGGGCAGCTCGCGGCCGTGTTCGTCGCGCACCCGCAGGCCCACCCCCGGCAGCGGGAAGCCGACGGTGCCGCCGCGCCGCTCGCCGTCCTCGGCGCGGTAGGGGTTGGAGCTCAGCATCACCGTCTCGCTCATGCCGTAGCGCTCGAGGATGGTGTGGCCGCTGCGCTCGCGGAAGCTGTTGAAGGTCTCGATCAGCAAGGGCGCCGAGCCGCTGATGAACAGCCTCATGCGGGCGCAGGCGGCCGGCGTCAGGCCGGGCTCGGCGAGCAGCCGCACGTACAGCGTGGGCACGCCCATGAAGACCGTGGCCTCGGGCAGGCGCGCCAGCACCGCCTTGGGGTCGAATCTGGAGAACCAGATCATCTTGCTGCCGTTCAGCAGCGCGCCGTGCGAGGCGACGAACAGGCCGTGCACGTGGAAGATGGGCAGCGCGTGGATCAGCACGTCGCCGCCCTGCGCGGGCGAGCGCCAGCCCCAGGCGTCCTTCAGCGTCAGCGCGTTGGACAGCAGGTTGCCGTGGCTCAGCATCGCCCCCTTGCTGCGGCCGGTGGTGCCGCTGGTGTAGAGGATGGCGGCGAGGTCGCCGGCGGCCCGTGCGGCCGGCTCGTGGCTCTCGCCGTGGAAGGCGGCGCGCTCCAGCAGCGTGCCGCTGCGGTCGTCGTTGAGCGTGAAGACATGGCTGCAGCCGGCCTTGAAGGCGATCCGGCTGGTCCAGGTGAAGTTCCTGCCCGCGCAAACCATCACCGCCGGCTCGGCATTGGCGATGAAGTACTCGATCTCCGCCGCCTGGTAGGAGGTGTTCAGCGGCAGGTAGACGAAGCCGGCGCGCAGCACCGCGAGGTAGAGCAGCAGCGCTTCGACGCTCTTTTCGGTCTGCACCGCGACGCGGCTGCCGGTGGGCAGGTCCAGCGAGGCGAGCAGGTTGGCGAGGCGCGCCGTGGCGTGGTCCAGGTCGCGCCAGCTATAGAGCAAGGGGGCGCCGGGGCCGTCGGCGGTCTCGATCGCGATGCTGTCGAGGTCCGCGGGGAAGGCGCCACGCAGGGCGCTGAAGAGGTTGTGGTTCATGAGGGGTCGGGGTCGGAGCCGGGCTCGGCGCCGAAGCGCGCCGGGCGGCGTTCGATGAAAGCGGCCAGGCCCTCGCGGTGCTCGGCCGAGGCGGCGTAGCCGTAGTGGTCGGTGCGCTCGTGGGCCTCGCTGGCCGGGCCGGCGGCGAAGCGGCGCAGCGCGCGCTTGTTGAGCCGCAGCGCCTGCGGCGAGAGCGTGGCGATGCGCTCGGCCGTCTCGCGCACGTGCAACGCCAGCTGGTCCTCGGGCAGCACGCGCGTCACCAGGCCGCGCGCACGGGCTTCTTCGGCGTCCAGCACGCGCGCTTCGAGCAGCAGCTCGCGCAGCGTGGTCTCGCCGACCACCCGCGCGACGATCTGTATCTCGGCCGGCGCCATCGGGAAGCCCAGCTTGGCGATGGGCACGCCGAAGCGGCTCTGCGCGCTGCACAGCCGCAGGTCGCAGCAAGCCGCGATCTCCAGCCCGCCACCCACGCAGGCGCCTTCTATCATCGCGATCAGCGGCAGCTCGCAGGCCAGCATCGCCTCCAGCGCGGGGGCCACGATCTGCTCGTGGTAGTGGGCCAGGCGCTCCGGGTCGAAGCGGAAGTCGGGGAACTCCTCGATGTCGGCCCCGGCCACGAAGCTGCCGCCTTCACCCTGCAGCACCAGCACCCGCGGCGGCGCCGCGCTGGCGTTCAGCGCATCGAAGACCTCGCGCAGCTCGCGCCACATCTGCACCGACAAGGCATTCAGCTTGCCCGGGTGGCTGAAGACCAGCCGCGCGATGCCCTGTGCATCGGCGGCCTCGAGCCGGATCTGTCCAGGCATCGCGACGGTCTCAATCCAGCTTCGCGCCGGAGGCCTTGACGACCTCGGCCCAGCGCTTGACCTCGGCCGAGACGAAGCGGCCGAAGTCGTCGCCCCAGACGTTGGGCGTGCTGGTGCCCAGGCCGGTCCAGGTGGCCTTTAGCTCGTCGGAGTTCAGCGCCTTCTTCAGCTCGGCCTGCATGCGCTCGACGAGCTCCTTGGGCGTGCCCTTGGGCGCCCACAGGCCATACCAGGTCGCGACCTGGTAGCCCGGCACACCCGCTTCGACGGCGCTGGGGATGTCCGGGAACCCGGGCGCACGCTGCGCCGCCGCCACCGCCAGCGCCTTGATGCGGCCGCCCTTGATGTGCGCCGCCGACGAGCCCAGCCCGTCGAACATCAGGTCGACCTGGCCGGCGATCAGGTCTTGCAGCGCCGGGCCCGCGCCGCGGTAGGGGATGTGGGTGATGAAGGTCTTGGTCTGCAGCTTGAAGAGCTCGCCGGCCAGGTGGTGCGAGGTGCCGTTGCCGGCCGACGCATAGTTGAACTTGCCGGGGTTCTTGCGCAGCAGCTCCAGCAGGCTCTTGAGGTCGGTGGCCGCGACCCGCTGCGGGTTCACGACGACCGCCTGCGGCACGCTGGAGATCAGGCCCACCGGCACGAAGTCGGTCTCGATGTTGTACTCGAGCCTGGGGTACATGCTGGGCGCGATGGCGTGGTGCACGGCGCCCATGAAGAAGGTGTAGCCGTCGGGCGCGGCCTTGGCGGCGATCGTGGCGCCCACCGTGCCGCCGGCGCCGCCGCGGTTGTCGACGATGACCTGGCGGCCGAGGTCGCGGCTCATGGTCGCGGTGAGCGGCCGGGCGAAGGCGTCGGTGCCGCCGCCGGCCGGGAAGGGCACGATGATGGTGACCGGTTTGGCCGGCCAGGTGCCCTGGGCGCGGGCCCAGGGTGCGGCCAGCGCTGCGGCGGCCCCCGCCGTGCCGGCCAGCAGTGCACGGCGGTTCAGATCGGAAGGCATACGGCTTTGTCTCCAGTCGGGATGGTGCGTCGGGCGGCCGCCATGTTCGCACGGCCCCGCGGGCCGGGCGCCCGCCGCGGCGCCCTGGAAAACACCGAGGCGCTGCCGGTGCTCAGACGCCCAGGTAGCGCCCCGGCCGGTGGTTGAGCACCAGGATGGCGCTCATCGCCACCGCGCCCAGCATGGACTGCAGCACCCGCTGAGGCTCGACGACCCAGAAGGCAGCCAGCACCACGCAGCAGTCCACCGCCATCTGCACCTTGCCGGCGCTCCAGCCGCGCTTCTCCTGCAGGTACTGCGCGACGATGTTGACGCCGCCGACGCTGGCGCGGTGGCGCAGCAGCGCGAGCAGCCCGAAGCCGATCAGGATGCCGCCCAGCAGCGCGGCGACCCAGGGGTCGAGCTTGTCGAACGACACCACGCGCGGGGCCAGCGCCGTGAAGGTGGACACCATCGCCACCGCCGCGAAGGTCTTGAGTGTGAACTCCCAGCCCAGCCGGCGCCAGGCGAGCCAGTAGAAGGGCAGGTTGAGCACGAAGAACAGCCCGCCCAGGTTGAAGCCGGTGCTGTAGCTGAGCAGGAAGGCCAGGCCCGCGACGCCGCCGGTCAGCAGGCCCGCGTGGCCGTACATCGTCAGCCCGAGCGCGACGAACAGCGCGCCGGCGATCAGCGCGTGGGCGTCGTCCAGCAGGCTGTGTTCGACCGGCGCGAAACGGCGCGAGGTGATGGGGGGCGAGGGGCGGGTGTCGGGCATGGCGGGCGGGCGGCGGAGCAATGAAAAGCGCTCCCGCCACCCGCATGCACATGCCGTGCCGGGTGCTTGCCCGGCGCGGTCCGCCTGGGGGTCGTCAGGCGCTGACGCCGACCAGCAGCTTGGCCGCGTAGCCCTTGGCCACCGAGCCCTTGAGGGTGGCCATCTGGTAGGTGGTGCCGTCGCTGAAGACGTTGTCCGCCGCGAAGCTGCGCACGGAGGTGTTCTGGCCGTGGGCGGCGTAGAGCGGCGAGGCGTAGACCGCCTGCGTGACGTCCTGCGGGAAGGCGATCTGCGAGGTGGCGGTGGCGGCGGCGCCGGTGTTGTCGTTCAGGTAGACCTGGAAATGCACGTGCGTGATGCGGCCGCTGTACCAGCCGGGGTAGATGCTGGTGAAACGCACGATGCCCTTGGCGTTGCTGACCTGCACGCCGCGCAGAAAGGTCTCGCCCCGCGTGTCGTTGCCGGGCTGGCTGTAGCCGGAGTAGACACCGTCCTTGTCGCAATGCCAGATGTAGACCGCGGCGTTGGCGATAGGCGCGCAGCCGTTGTTGACGTCGACCAGTTTCAGCGCCAGCCCCATGGCCACGCCGGTGCGGCCCTCGGTGATGTCGCGGCGCACCTTGCTCGGGTCGTCGAGCACGCTGCTGAGCGGATAGGGGCCCTCGGTCTCCTGCGGGATCAGCGCGCAGCTGCGGGCGGTGGCGATCTGGCTGGCGCTGAAATCCTCGTCCCACGCATCGGCCGCGAGGGCGGCGTCGGGCAGCCCCAGCAGGGGCGTTGCGGAGAGTGCACCCAGCGCGCCGAGGGCTGTGCGGCGGCTGCTCAGCAGGCGTTGCGGGGGCGGGGTGGCGACAGGGCGGGCTGGCATGTAAGGTTTCTCCTCGTGCGATGTTGGGCGCGGGCCGGGTGGCCCGCGGGCCGGCGCAATGGGCGCCGGCCGACACGGAAGATCGTGGCTGCCGTTGTGGCCTTGATGAAGCGTTGTTGCCGCCTGGTAAAGCGCAGCGGCCGCGCTCAGGCCGTGCGCAGGCGCGTGGACGCCGTTCGGCTGCGCCAGTAGCGCAGCAGCCGCCAGACCAGCAGCACCGCGACGATCACGGCGTAGACCGACCACTCGCCGAAGTCGTTCTTGCCCGCGCGCATCCAGAAGAAGTGCAGCAAGCCCAGCAGCACGATCGCGTAGACGCTCTTGTGCAGCGTCTGCCAGCGCTTGGCGCCCAGCTTCTTGATGGCGGCGTTGAACGAGGTCGCCGCCAGCGGCAGCATCGCCAGCCAGGCCAGCGTGCCGACCAGGATGAAGGGCCGCTTGGCGATGTCCTTCAGCAGGTCGGCCAGCACGAAGCCCTGGTCCAGCCAGGCGTAGGACAGCCAGTGCAGCGTGCCGTAGACGAAGGTGGTCACGCCCAGCGTGCGGCGAAAGCGCGCCAGGCCGCTCCAGTTGGTCCATTGGCGCAGGGGGGTCACCGCCAGCGTCAGGCACAGGCAGCGCAGCGTCCAGTCGCCGAAGCCGCGTATCAGCGCTTCGGCGGGGTTGGCGCCCAGCGTGTTGGCGACCGCGCCGTAGGCGTAGTAGGCGAACGGCAGGCACAGCAGCAGCCACAGGGCCGGCTTGGCGGCCGGGTGCAGGAGGAGGCGGTTCATGGCGGCAGGGCGGGGGTCAGTAGAACTTCTTCAGGTCCATGCCGGCATAGAGCGAGCCGACCTGCGACTCGTAGCCGTTGAACATCAGCGTCGGCCGCTTCTTGGCGAACAGGCCGTCTTCGCCGATGCGCCGCTCGGTGGCCTGGCTCCAGCGCGGGTGGTCGACCTTGGGGTTGACGTTGGCGTAGAAGCCGTATTCGTCGCTCGCCGCGCGCATCCAGCTGCTGGTGGGCTGCTTCTCGACGAAGCGGATCTTGACCAGCGACTTGGCGCTCTTGAAGCCGTACTTCCAGGGCAGCATCAGCCGCACCGGCGCGCCGTTCTGGTTGGGCAGCACCTCGCCGTAGAGGCCGAAGGCGAGCAGGGCCAGCGGGTGCATGGCTTCGTCCATGCGCAGGCCTTCCACGTACGGCCAGTTCAGCACGCCGGAGCGCAAGCCGGGCATCTGGGCCTTGTCGGCCAATGTCACGAACTCCACGTACTTGGCGTTGCCGGTCGGCTCCACCTTCTTGATCAGCTCGGAGAGCGAGAAGCCCACCCAGGGGATCACCATCGACCAGCCCTCGACGCAGCGCAGCCGGTAGATGCGCTCCTCCATCGGGCTGAGCTTCATCAGGTCGTCGAGCGTCAGCGTCAGGGGCTTTTTCACCTCGCCTTCGATCGCAACCGACCAGGGGCGCGGCTTCAGCGTGTGGGCGGTCTGGGCCGGGTCGGCCTTGTCGGTGCCGAACTCGTAGTAGTTGTTGTAGCTGGTGACGTCGCCGTAGGCGGTCGGCTTGTCCATCGTGATCGCACCCGGCACGGCGCTGCGCGCGCCGGGCAGCTTGGCGAGCTTGCCGGGGCCGGTGGCAGCGGCCTGGGCCAAGGCTTCGCGCTGGGCCCAGCCTGCGGCCGCCACGCCGGCCGCCCCCAGGGCGACGCCCTGCAGCCACTCGCGGCGGCCCTGGTAGACGGCTTGCGGGGTGATTTCCGACGCGTGGCGGTGCCGGAATCCGCGGTCCTTGAGGAAAAACATGGTGGCGCCTTCGCTGATATGTGAGGTGACAGACCCTGATGGGTCGGTCCTGTTCCCCAAACCTTACGCGAGATCGCGCAAAACGGATTCGGCAAGGCCATCGAGGCGGGGCCGGTGGCGTCGCGGCTGCCTTGGGGCATGGGCCACTGCGCGGGCAGGGCCACGAGGCAAAAAGCGCCGATCGGCGGCGCTTTTTGTGGGGCAGTCGGGCGTTGTTCAGCGCTCAGAGTTCGCCGTAGGAGTGCAGCCCCGACAGGAACATGTTGACGCCCAGGAAGGCGAAGGTCGTGACGACCAGCCCGCTCAAGGCCCACCAGGCCGAAGCCGCGCCGCGCAGGCCCTTCATCATCCGCATGTGCAGCCAGGCGGCGTAGTTGAGCCAGACGATCAGCGCCCAGGTCTCCTTGGGGTCCCAGCTCCAGTAGCCGCCCCAGGCCTCGGCGGCCCAGAAGGCGCCCAGCACGGTGGCGATGGTGAAGAAGGCGAAGCCGACCGCGATGGATTTGTACATCACGTCGTCCAGCACCTCGAAGGCCGGCAGCCGATCGGCGATGCGCCGGCGCGCCGCGATGATGCCGCTGACGGCCAGCGCGCTGACGCCGAAATACAGGGTCCAGTAGATCACCGAGTTGCTGGCCGACTGGCGGAACACCAGCGGCTCGAAGCACAGCACCATGCCCAGCAGCCACAGCGGCGCCAGCTTCCACCACTGGGTCTGGCCGGCGTGCTGCTTGATCAGGTAGGCGAAGGCCACCATGGCTGCCAGCGCGAAGGTGCCGTAGCCGATGAAATTGGCCGGCACGTGCAGCTTCATCCACCAGCTCTGCAGGGCCGGCACCAGCGGCTGGATCTCCTGCGCCTCGCGGGCCACGGTGTACCAGAGCAGGAAGCCGACCGCCGCACTGACGATCAGCATCACGAAGGCGCCCAGCGCGCGCGTCTTGTAGTGGGCCTCGAAATAGAGGTAGAAGGCGGTGGTCAGCCAGCAGAAGAGCACGAACACTTCGTACAGGTTGCTGACCGGGATGTGGCCGATGTCGGGCGCGATCTGGTGGCTCTCGAACCAGCGCACCATGGTGCCGGTGAGGGCCATGAAGACGGCCACCCAGGCCAGCCGCGAGCCCAGCCGCAGCGCGACGTTGTCCTCGCCGCCGCGGCCGGAGAAGAAGCCTATCCAGTAGAAGGTGGTGCTCATGAAGAACAGCACGCTCATCCACAGGATCGCGCTCTGGCTGGCGAGAAAGTACTTGAGCAGGAAGACGTTCTGCCCGGCCGCCAGGTCGGCGCCGAAGCTGTCGGTCGTGCGGCCGTACAGGGCGATGGCCAGCAGGCTGGCCGCGCCGACCGCCACCGCGAGCAGCCGCAGCGGGCCCCAGAACCAGCCCAGCGCGATCAGCGCCGGCACCGCGCCGAGCAGGATGGCGCGCTCGTAGACGTCCATCGCCGCGCCGTAGCGCGAAAACGCGAACCCGGCGCCGCCGACGATCAGCGCCGCGAACAGCCAGTCGAAGGCGCCGATGCGGCCGAACGGGTTGGGCTTGCCCAGCGGCAGCGTGGTGGTGGTCGTGTTCATGTCTTGTCTCCGGTAGCGCCTGTGCCGCCGCTGCCCGCATACAGGCCTTGGCGTATGGCTTCGAACTCGGCGTCGGCGTCCAGCGTGCGGCGCGGCGTCGACAAGGCCAGCATTGTGCGCGTCGCGCCGGTGGCCTGCCCGTCGTCGTCCCGCGCGTCGGCCAGCCAGACCCACAGGCGCCGCTCGCGGATGTAAAGCATGGCAAAGACGCCGACGATCAGCAGCACCGCGCCCAGGTAGACCAGCTTCTTGCCGGGCGCCCGCGCGACCTGGAAGACGCTGGCCTGCACCTGCTCGAAGTTGCTGAGCTGCAGCATCACCGGCGCGGGGTAGAAGAAGCTGTCGGACAGCGAGAGCACGGCCTGTGTCATGAAGGCCTGGGTGGCATCGCCGGCTTCCAGCGGCTTCAGGCCGGCGCGTTCGCGGCTGAGCTGGGCCAGCTCGTAGAGCGAGCCGTTGAGGATGCGCAGCAGCACCTCGGAGATGCGCGGCCGGTCGGCCTCGGGCACGGTCTTCTCGATGAACTGGCTGAAGGCCACCAGGCCGCCCTTGCCGGCGTCGGCACCGGCAGTGGGCGTCGCGCCGTCGGCCGCGGGGGCTTCTGCTCCGGCAAACAGCGAGAGCGCACGCTGGCCGGTCAGGCGCAGTTGCTCGGCCATCTCGGGCTGGCTGGCAGGCGTGGCCAGCGCCGCGTAGCGCTGGGTCGCCTGGTCGCGCAGCGCGGGGTCGGCCAGCGCCTCGCGCAGCCGCAGCCAGCCGTTCATGCCGCCTTCTTCGTCGACCGGGATGCGCAGGTAGCGGAAGGGCTCGTTGCCGTTGTCGCGCACGCCGACCAGGTAGACGCGCTGCCCGTCGAGCTCGACCGGCAGCATGTAGTTGTGGAACTCGCGGTACTGGCCGCTGCTGTCGCGCAGCTTGTAGGTCACCGCCGGGCCCACGTTGCGCAGGGTCTTGGCCTTGTCAGGGTTGACGCCGGCGCCCAGGTGCTTGTCCAAGGTGCCGGCGAGGTCGACCTTGCGCACGTCGACACTGCCGCTGCCGGCGTCGCCGCCGAGGTTTTCGACGTTGATCACCTTGAGCGCCGTCAGCTCCAGCGTCAGGCTGTTCTTCGCGGTGCCTTCGCCGCTGCTGAGCAGCTTGCTGTCGCCGACCCGGCCCTCGATGTCGAAGGGCTTGCCGCCCGCCGTCATCGGCAGCGCCTTCAGCATCACCTTGGAGCCGCCGTCCTCGAAGCTGCTCTGGTAGATCGCGATGCCGCCGTGGAAGACCGGCTCGTTGACCTTGACGACGGCCGGCGTCGCGGTGCCGTCGGGATCGTGGATCACGATTTCGCTGGCGAACAGCTTGGGCATGCCGGTTTCGTAGTATTCGACGATGAACTTCTTCAGCTCGATGTCGAAGGGCAGCTCCTGCAGCACCACGCCGTTGGGCATGGAGAGCACGGCGGTGCCGCCGCGCGAGCCTTCGGGCACCAGCACGTTGCCGCGGAAGGTCGGGTTGCTGGCCGAGAGGCGGTGCTCGGGCGCCACGTCGCGCAGCATGCCGGCGCCGTCGAAGATGCTCTTGTCGTTGAGCCACATCTGGGCCCGCACGATCAGGTCGCCGTCGAACAGGCCGCCCAGGCAGATCAGCACGATGGCCGAATGGGCGCTCAGGTAGCCGAGCTTGTTGATGCGGCCCTTGCGGGCGGCCACCATGGTGCCGCCTTCGCGCACCTGGGCGCGCGCGCTCCAGCCGAGCTCGGCGAGCAGGCCGGAGACGCGCTGCAGCGCCGCCTCGCGGCCCATCGGCAGCTCGCCGTCGGCCTTGTGGTGGAAGGCCTTGAGCGCCTGCTCGCGCACGTTCTCCTTGAAGCTGCGCAGGTCGACCACGATCTTCGGCGCATTGCGCGCGATGCACAGGCTGGTGGAGAGCACCAGGAAGGCCAGGATCAGCAAGAACCATGGCGCGCTGTAGACGGTGAAGAGGTCGAAGCGCGCGAACACGTCGGCCCAGAAGGGCCCGAACTTGTTGACGTAGTTGTTGAACGGCTCGTTCTGCTTGACCACCGTGCCTATCACCGAGGCGATGCAGATCAGGGTCAGCAGCGAGATCGCAAAACGCATCGACGCAAAGAGCTCGACCGCGTCGCGCAGCTTGTGCGAGGTCTGGGGCAGGGCGGCGCTGGCGGGGGCGGTCATGGCGGAATTATCCGGCGCGGCTCGGCGCCCAAGAAAAAGGGCTGGTCGATGACCAGCCCTGGCGGTGGGGTACGCGTTGCCTGGCGGTGTCAGCGCAGGCCGGCGATGTAGTCCGAGACGGCCTTGATCTCCAGGTCGTTCAGCTTGGCGGCGATCGCCACCATCTGCGGGCTGTTGCCGCGCTGGCCGGCGCGGAAGCCGTTCATCTGGGCGGCGATGTAGTCGGCGTGCTGGCCGCCGATGCGCGGGTACTGGGCCGGGATGCCGGCGCCGGTCGGGCTGTGGCAGGCGGCGCAGGCGGGCACCTGCTTGTCGGCGATGCCGCCGCGGTAGATCTTCTCGCCCAGCGCCACGGTGGCCTTGTTCTTCGCGAAGCCGGGCTTGGCGGTCTTGCTGCCGTAGAAGGCCGTCACGTTGACGATGTCCTCGTCGCTCAGCGTCGAGGCGAAGCCCTTCATGATGGGGTTGTTGCGTTTGCCCGACTTGAACTCGTGCAGCTGCTTGGCCAGGTACTCGGGGTGCTGGCCCGCGATGATGGGGTTGGCGGGGCTGCCTCGGCTGCCATCGGCGGTGTGGCAGGCCGCGCAGACGTTGGTCGAGAGCGTCTGGCCCTTGGCCAGGTCGGGCTTGGCGGCGGCCTTGGCTTCTTCGGCCTGGGCGGGCGCCAGCAGGGACAAGGCCGCGAAGACAGCGGCGAGCAAGACGTTTGTGGCGGCGGCGACAGGGGTCTTCATCTCGTAAAGGCCTCGGGAAGGGATGTTCTGGACAGCGATCTCGGGAGCCGCGCCATGGCGGCGTGGGGCCGCTTGTCTCGCGCTCGTGGGGCTTCTTTTTTGTTGCCTGAGGGCCTTGCAGCAAAGAAGCCCCGACAAGCAAACCGCCGGATTTTACAATGCTCCATGACCGACTCCTCCCTCAACGGCATCGCCGCGCTGCCCGAAGCCGCCCGCCACGCCCTCGCCTGGGCCCACAGCGCCCGCTTCCTGACCACCGCGGCCCAGCTTGACCAGCTGCCCCAGGGTGACCTCGCCGAGATCGCCTTCGTGGGCCGCAGCAATGCCGGCAAGTCCACCGCGATCAACGCGCTGTGCCAGCGCCGCCAGCTCGCCTTCGCCTCCAAGACGCCCGGCCGCACCCAGCACATCAACCTCTTCGCGCTCGGCCCCAAGGACGAGCCCGACACCTACCTGGCCGACCTGCCCGGCTACGGCTACGCCACCGTGGCGCGCACCGCCAAGCTTCGCTGGCAGCAGGTGATGGCCGACTACCTGGAGGTGCGCCGCAACCTGGCCGGCGTGGTGCTGCTGGTCGACAGCCGCCTCGGCCTGACGCCGCTGGACCAGCGCCTGCTGTCGTTCGTCGCGCCGCGCATCGGCAACGGTGCGGTCAAGCTGCTGGTGCTGCTGACCAAGGCCGACAAGCTCAACAAGCGCGAGCAGCAGAAAACCCTCAGCCACACCCAGAACGAGCTCGCCGGCCTGGCCACCGACAGCTCGGACGTCGGCATCCTGCTGTTCTCCGCCCCCAAGCAGATCGGCCTGGGCGACCTGGCCGAGACGGTGCACGGCTGGACCCACGCGCTGGCCGAAGCCACGCCGCCGGCGCCCCCGCCGGCGGCCTGAAGCCGCGCCGGGTGCCCCATTCAGGCCTGCCAGACCCCGTAGCCGCTCTCCCGCAGGCCTATCGCCAGCTCGACCTCCATGTCGCGCGCGGCCTCGTAGGGCATGGGGTTGAAGACCTCGTAGAGCGCGGGCAGCAGCCGCAGCCCGTAGCGGAACACGAAGCGGTTGGCCTGGATGCCGGCCTTGTGCTTGTCGAAGCGCAGGTCCGGGTCCAGGCCGGTCATGCCGACGTAGACGAAAGGTTTGCCGAGCTGGTAGCCGGGGTTGGCCTTGCGAAAGGCCGGTTCGTTCCAGACCGGGTCGTCCAGCTCGACGACGTAGACGCTGTGGTGGTGCCGCGCCGCCGTCTCCCCGACGCGCGACGCCTCCCAGCCAAGCGGCGTGCGCGGATCCGGCTCCGCCGGTCCGCTGCGCGAGCCCCCTCGGGGGGCAGGGAGCGCCAGCGACCGTGGGGGCTTCATCTAGTCACGGATCTCCAGCGCCCGGTTGACGCTCAGCGCCGCCAGCGTGCAGCCGGCCGCGGAGAGCAGGTAGACGCTCACGTAGGCCAGCCCGAAGTGGGCCGACAGGCCCAGCGCCACCAGCGGTGCAAAGGCGGCGCCGATCAGCCAGGCCAGGTCGGAGGTGAGCGCGGCGCCGGTGTAGCGGTACTTGGGCTCGAAGTTGGAGGTCACCGCGCCGGCCGCCTGGCCGTAGGACAGGCCCAGCAGCGCAAAGCCGACCAGGATGAAGACGTCTTCGCCCAGCGGCCCGCCGCCCAGCAGCGTGGGCGCGAAGCCGCTGAAGACGGCGATCATCGCCGCCAGCGTGCCCAGCGTGCGGCGCCGGCCGACGCGGTCGGCGATGTAGCCCGAGGCCAGGATGCCCAGCGCCGCCAGGCCCGCGCCGACGATCTGCACGGCCAGGAAGTCGCTGATCGACTGGGTGGAGTACAGCTTGATCCACGACAGCGGGAAGACCGTGATGATGTGGAACAGCGCATAGCTGGCCAGCGCCGCGAAGGCGCCGATGGCCAGCGTCGCACCCTGGTGGCGCACGATCTCGACCTCGCTGCTGGGCTCCAGCTCGTGGGAGTCGAGCAGGCGCGAGTATTCGTTGGTGGCCACCAGCCGCAGCCGGGCGAACAGCGCCACCACGTTGATCGCGAAGGCGCAGTAGAACGGGTAGCGCCAGCCCCAGCTCAGGAAGTCGTCCTGCGGCAGGCTGGCATAGAGGAACCAGAACAGGCCGCAGGCCACCACGAAGCCCAGCGGCGCGCCGAGCTGGCCCATCGCGGCATACCAGCCGCGGCGGTTCGGCGGCGCGCTGAGCGCCAGCAGCGAGGGCAGGCCGTCCCAGGAGCCGCCGAGCGCCAGGCCCTGGCCGACGCGGAAGACCGACAGCAGCACGATGGAGGTGAAGCCCAGGCTGTGGTAGCCCGGCACGAAGGCGATGCCGGCGGTCGAGATGCCCAGCAGGAACAGCGCGATGGTCAGCTTGGCCTCGCGGCCGAACTTGTGCTGGATGCGCATGAAGAGCACGGTGCCTATCGGCCGCGCGATGAAGGCGAACGAAAAGATCACGAAGGCATACAGCGTGCCCTCCAGCCCCTGCTCGAACGGAAAAAAGATGGCCGGGAACACCAGCACCGAGGCGATGCCGTAGACGAAGAAGTCGAAGTACTCCGAGGCCCGGCCTATCACCACGCCGACCGCGATCTCGCCCGGGGCGATCTTGGAGTGATCGACGCCGTGCTCGCCGGCATCGCGCCCCAGCGTGTTCTTGGGCGGCGCGGGGGGCTGGTGATCGAGGGTGGACGTGATCATGGCGTGGGAACGATCTTGTATGAGACGACGGTCATGCGGACACCACGAAGGGTCTCACCACGCGGCGATTGCCGCCATAGGACAAAACGTCCAATGCCCGGCGCGCGCCATTGCACGTAGATTGTGGGCTCTTTGCGCTGTAGACGCTTCACTTCCCCACGGCATGCCACCCCTCAAGAACCTTCGCAGACTGCTTCTGCTCCCGGCCGCCCTGCTGGCGGGTTGCAACACGGTGCTGCTGAACCCTTCCGGCGACGTGGCGGCCCAGCAGGGCCAGCTCATCATCGTCTCCACGGTGCTGATGCTGCTGATCATCGTGCCGGTGATCGCGCTGACGATCTACTTCGCCTGGCGCTACCGCGCCTCGAACACCCAGGCCGAGTACGCGCCCGACTGGGACCACTCGACCCAGCTGGAGCTGGTGATCTGGGCCGCGCCGCTGCTGATCATCATCGCGCTCGGCGCCGTGACCTGGATCAGCACCCACACGCTGGACCCCTACCGCCCGCTGCGTCGCATAGACGCAACACGCACCGTGCCCGCCGGCACCCAGCCGCTGGTCGTCGAGGTGGTGGCGCTGGATTGGAAATGGCTCTTCCTCTACCCCGAGCAGGGCATTGCGACGGTCAACGAACTGGCCGCGCCGGTGGACCGGCCTATCAGCTTCAAGATCACCTCGACCTCGGTGATGAACTCCTTCTACATCCCCGCGCTGGCCGGCCAGATCTACGCGATGCCGGGCATGGAGACCAAGATGCACGCGGTGATCAACGCACCCGGCAACTACGAGGGCTTCTCGGCCAACTACAGCGGCGCCGGCTTCTCGGGCATGCGCTTCCGCTTCCACGGCCTGAGCGCGGCCGACTTCGAGCAGTGGGTGCAAAAGGCCAAGGCCGAGGGCAAGACGCTCAGCCGCGACGGCTTCCTTCAGCTCGAGAAGCCCAGCGAGCGCGAGCCGGTGCACCACTACGCCAGCGTCGCCACCGGCCTGTACGACGCCATCCTCAACCGCTGCGTCGACAGCAGCAAGATGTGCATGAAACAGATGATGGCGATCGACGCCGCCGGCGGCCTCGCCGTGGCCGAAGCCACGACCAACGTCGCCCGCAAGCGCACCCGTGCCGACGACGAAAACTCGCCGACCCGCTCCTACGTGACGGCGCTGGTCTGCACCGCCGACGACCCCACCGGCACCGCCCAAGTCTCCAGAGCCGTTGAAGCCAAGCCATGAATCCTGACACGCAAAGGCTGATCTTCGGCCGCCTCAGCTGGGAGGCCATCCCCTTCCACGAGCCCATCCTGCTGGGCACCTTCATCGCGGTCGCCCTCGGCGGCCTGGCGCTGCTCGCCGCGATGAGCTACTACCGCGTCTGGGGCACGCTGTGGCGCGACTGGATCACCAGCATCGACCACAAGAAGATCGGCATCATGTACATCATCCTCGGGCTGGTGATGCTGCTGCGCGGCTTCTCCGACGCGATCATGATGCGCGCCCAGCAGGCCATCGCCTTCGGCGACCAGGCCGGCTTCCTGCCGCCGCACCACTACGACCAGATCTTCACGGCGCACGGCGTGATCATGATCTTTTTCGTCGCGATGCCGCTGGTCACCGGGCTGATGAACTTCGTCGTGCCGCTGCAGATCGGCGCGCGCGACGTCTCGTTTCCCTTCCTGAACAACTTCAGCTTCTGGATGACGGCCTTCGGCGCCGGGCTGACGATGGCCTCGCTGTTCGTCGGCGAGTTCGCACGCACCGGCTGGCTGGCCTACCCGCCGCTGTCGGGCATCGCCTTCAGCCCCGACGTGGGGGTGGACTACTACATCTGGTCGCTGCAGATCGCGGGGGTGGGCACCTTGCTCTCGGGGGTCAACCTGATCGCCACCATCGTCAAGATGCGCGCGCCCGGCATGACGCTGATGAAGATGCCCGTCTTCACCTGGACGGCCCTGTGCACCAACATCCTGATCGTCGCCGCCTTCCCGGTGCTGACGGCCGTGCTGGCGCTGCTCTCGCTGGACCGCTACGTCGGCACCAACTTCTTCACCAACGACCTTGGCGGCAACGCCATGATGTACGTGAACCTGATCTGGATCTGGGGCCACCCCGAGGTCTACATCCTGGTGCTGCCGGCCTTCGGCATCTTCTCCGAGGTGGTCGCCACCTTCTGCGGCAAGCGGCTCTTCGGCTACGCCTCGATGGTCTACGCGACGCTGGTGATCACCATCCTGTCCTACCTGGTGTGGCTGCACCACTTCTTCACGATGGGCTCGGGGGCCAGCGTCAACTCGTTCTTCGGCATCACGACCATGATCATCTCCATCCCCACCGGGGCGAAGATCTTCAACTGGCTGTTCACGATGTACAAGGGCCGCATCCGCTTCGAGGTGCCGATGATGTGGACCATAGGCTTCATGATCACCTTCGTGATCGGCGGCATGACGGGTGTGCTGCTGGCCGTGCCCTCGGCCGACTTCGTGCTGCACAACAGCCTGTTCCTGATCGCCCACTTCCACAACGTGATCATCGGCGGCGTGCTGTTCGGCCTGCTGGCCGGCATCACCTACTGGTTCCCCAAGGCCTTCGGCTACAAGCTCGACCCGTTCTGGGGCAAGTGCTCGTTCTGGTTCTGGGTCGTCGGCTTCTACTTCGCCTTCATGCCGCTCTACGTGCTCGGGCTGATGGGCGTGACGCGCCGCATGAGCCACTTCGAGGACCCGTCGCTGCAGTTCTGGTTCCAGGTGGCCGCCTTCGGCGCCCTGCTGATCGCGCTGGGCATCGCCTGCTTCATCATCCAGCTGGTGGTGAGCTACATCCGCCGCGACTCGCTGCGCGACACCACCGGCGACCCGTGGAACGGCCGCACGCTGGAGTGGTCGACCTCGTCGCCGCCGCCTTCGTACAACTTCGCCTTCACGCCGGTGGTGCACGACAACGACGCCTGGCACGACATGAAGTCCCACCAGTACGTGCGGCCCGAGAGCGGCTTCATCCCCATCCACATGCCCAAGAACACCGGTGCGGGCTTCGTGATCGCCGCGCTCAGCGCGGCCTGCGGCTTCGGGATGATCTGGCACATGTGGCTGCTGGCCGGCCTGGGCTTCGCCGCGATGATGGTCGCCATCGTCGTGCACACCTTCAACTACAAGCGCGATTTCCACATCCCGGCGGACGAAGTCGTCCGCGTCGAGGGCGATCGCACACGCCTGCTGGCCGGCCATGTCTGACCTCACCGCTCCCTCCTTGCCCGGCACGCTGGCTGCCGCGCACCGCCCGCGCTTCTACTTGACGCGCGAGCACCACCCCGAGAACGGCACGCTGCTGGGCTTCTGGCTCTATTTGATGAGCGACTGCCTGGTGTTCGCCTGCCTGTTCGCCACCTACGGCGTGCTGGGCCGCAGCTATGCGGCGGGGCCGTCGGGCGCCGAGCTGTTCGACCTGCCGCTGGTGGCGGCCAACACCTCGCTGCTGCTGCTGTCGTCCATCACCTACGGCTTCGCGATGCTGGAGATGCAGCGCAAGCGCATGGGTGCGGTGCTGGCCTGGCTGGCGGTCACCGGCCTGCTGGGCGCGGGCTTCCTGAGCCTGGAGCTCTACGAGTTCGCCCACCTGATACACGAAGGGGCGGGGCCGCAGCGCAGCGCCTTCCTGTCGTCGTTCTTCACGCTGGTGGGCACCCACGGCCTGCACGTCACCTTCGGCATCGTCTGGCTGATCGTGCTGATGGTGCAGCTCGGCAAGCACGGCTTCATCCCCGAGAACCGCCGCCGCATGATGTGCCTGTCGATGTTCTGGCACTTCCTGGACGTGGTCTGGATCGGCGTCTTCACTTTTGTGTACCTGATGGGGGTGCTGCCATGAGCGGCCATGACCACCACGACGATCGGCATGGCGACCACCACGGTCACGACCACGACGACGGCGCCAGCCACAGCACCTTCAAGGGCTACATGACGGGCTTCGTGCTGTCGGTCATCCTGACGGCGATCCCCTTCTGGCTGGTGATGGGCAACGTCTTCGCCAAGCCCAGCACCACGGCCTTCGTGATCCTTGGCTTCGCGGCGGTGCAGATCGTGGTGCACATGATCTACTTCCTGCACATGAACTCGAAGTCGGAAGGCGGCTGGTCGATGCTGGCGCTGATCTTCACCGTCGTGATCGTGGTGATCACGCTGAGCGGTTCCCTGTGGGTGATGTACCACCTCAACCACAACATGATGCCGTCGTCCCCCCACGAAATGCGCACGATGCCTTGAGCGCGGCGACACGCAGCGCCACCACCCGCCGGATCGTGCTGGCGGCCGGTGCCGCGCTGCTGTTCGCCGGCTTCGCCGCGCTCGGCACCTGGCAGGTGCAGCGCCGCAGCTGGAAGCTGGCGCTGATCGAGCGGGTGGAGCAGCGGGTGCGCGCCCCGGTGGCGGCCGCACCCGGCCCGGCGCTGTGGCCGGCGGTGAACGCCGCGGACCACGAGTACCGCCATGTCGGCGTCAGCGGCCGCTTCGTCGAGGGGCCGCCGGTGCTGGTGCAGGCCGTCACCGAGCTGGGCGGCGGCTTCTGGGTGCTCAGCCCGCTGCGGCAGGCGGATGGCAGCGTGGTGCTGGTCAACCGGGGTTTCGTGCCGCCCGGGTGGCGCGAGCCGGCCGCAGGGGTGCCCGCCGGCCCGGTCACGGTCACCGGGCTGCTGCGCCTGAGCGAGCCGGGCGGCGGCTTTCTGCGCCGCAACGACCCGGCCGGCGAGCGCTGGTACTCGCGCGACGTGGCCGCCATCGCGGCGTCGCGCGGGCTGGCGGGCACGGCCCCTTACTTCATCGATGCCGATGCCACGCCGGGGGCCCCGACCGACGGCAGCCGCCCCATCGGCGGCCTGACGGTGGTGCGCTTCCAGAACAACCACCTCGTCTATGCGGTCACCTGGTATACGCTCGCGCTGATGGTGGCCGGGGCGGCGCTGTGGCTGGCGCGCGAAGAGCGCGGCCGGCACGGCCCGCGGCAGCCGCCGCCGCAGCGACCGTTGCCCGCCCCGGGCCGCGTCGAGCCAGGAGACCAAGGTGACGCGCAGGACTGAGACCCCCGCCCGGCCGCTGCCGCGCGCGGCCACGATGAGCTTCGGCGACGCCACCGGCCGCAAGAACATGCAGCAGCTGATCCAGCTGCGCTGGATCGCCGTGGTCGGGCAGCTGGCGACCATCGCGGTGGTGCATTTCGGCTTCGGCATCCACCTGCCGCTGCGCCAGATGCTGCTGGCGCTGGCCTGCCTGGTGGCCTTCAACGTGGCCAGCCTGCTGCACTGGCGCACCCACCGCGAGGTCAGCAACGCCGAGGTCTTCGTCGCGCTGCTGGTGGACGTGGCCATCCTCACCGTGCAGCTCTACCTGAGCGGCGGCACTACCAACCCCTTCGTCTTCCTCTACCTGTTCCAGGTCATCCTCGGCGCCGTGCTCCTGAAGGCCTGGTCGACCTGGACCCTGGTGGCCGTCACCGCGCTGTGCATCGCCGGCCTGGCGCTGCTCTCGCGGCCGCTGGCGCTGCCGCTGGACCACGACCGCGGCCTGTCCAGCCCCTATGTGCAGGGCACGCTGATCTGCTTCGCCCTCAACGCCGCGCTGCTGGTCATCTTCATCAAGCGCATAGGCCGCAACCTGCGGGCGCGCGACACGCGCCTGGCCGACCTGCGCCAGCGCGCCGCGGAGGAGGAGCACATCGTGCGCATGGGCCTGCTGGCCTCGGGCGCCGCGCACGAGCTGGGCACGCCGCTGTCCACGCTGGCCGTGATCCTGGGCGACTGGCGCCACATGCCCCCGTTCACCGGCAACCCGGAGCTGCTGCAGGAGATCGCCGAGATGCAGGCGCAGGTGCAGCGCTGCAAGCGCATCGTCAGCGGCATCCTGCTGTCGGCCGGCGAGGCGCGCGGCGAGTCGTCCGAGGAGACCACCGTCAGCACCTTCCTGGACGAGCTGGTGGACGAATGGCGCCGCTCGCGGCCCGCCGTCTCGCTGGGCTACGAGAACCGCTTCGGCACCGACCTGCGGATGGTCTCCGACTCGGCCGTCAAGCAGATGATCTGCAACGTGCTGGACAACGCGCTGGAGGCCTCGCCGCGCTGGCTGCAGCTCGAAGCGGCCCGCGAGGCCGATGACCTCAAGCTCACGGTCAGCGACACCGGCCCCGGCTTCGCCCCGGCGATGCTGGCCGAGTTCGGCAAGCCCTACCGGTCGAGCAAGGGGCGGCCGGGCGGCGGGCTGGGGCTGTTCCTGGTCGTCAACGTGGCCCGCACGCTGGGCGGCAGCGTCGCGGCGCGCAACCGCCCCGAGGGCGGCGCCGTGGTCGAGATCACGCTGCCGCTGGCCGCCATCGTGCTGGAGGAAGAGGAGCCCGCCGATGCCGGATGACGAACGCCTGCTGTTGATCGTCGAGGACGACGCGGCCTTCGCCCGCACGCTGGGCCGCTCGTTCGAGCGGCGCGGTTACGCGGTGCTGCACTCGGCCAGCCTGGACGAGGTGGCAACGCTGCTGCAGGCGCATTCGCCCGGCTACGCGGTGGTCGACCTGAAGCTGAACGGCGACGCCTCGGGCCTGGCCTGCGTGCAGCGGCTGCACGCCCACGACCCCGACATGCTGATCGTGGTGCTGACCGGCTTCGCCAGCATCGCCACCGCCGTCGAGGCCATCAAGCTCGGCGCCTGCCACTACCTCGCCAAGCCCTCCAACACCGACGACATCGAGGCCGCCTTCGGCCGCGCCGAGGGCGATGCCGAGGTCGGCGTGACCAACCGCGCCACCTCGATCAAGACGCTGGAGTGGGAGCGCATCCACGAAACCCTGGCCGACACCGACTTCAACATCTCCGAGACCGCCCGCCGCCTGGGCATGCACCGCCGCACGCTGGCACGCAAGCTGGGCAAGCAGCGCGTCAAGTAGCCGCGGGCGGGGGGCGGCCCGGCGAGCGACGCCGCCCTCGCGGGGCTGGCGCCGGCGCGGCAGCCGGCCCGCTGCCCGACCGCCAGGCGGTGTGCGCGGCGAAGGCGGCGCTGGTCAGCTCGATGTCTGCGTTGGCGATGGCTGCTCGCCGAGCGACCTCGCGCCACGGGTCGATGGCGGCGGCGACTTCTTCGAGCACTTCGGCGGCACGTTTCGCATCGAGTGCATAGAAGTCCGCCGTCGCCGCGACGGCCGCGAGATCGGGCCGGTTGTCGGCGTCGTCGATGTTGAGCACGTGATCGCCCTTGTCGATGTTCGGGTTCACGTCGAAGGCCGGCGCCAGCCGCCCGCGTGAAGCACGAAGCCATGGTTGCGCAGGTGATCGTCGCGGTTGCCCACCGCGACGTTGAACGCCACGCGCCGGAAGAGCTGCTCGAGGTCGGCCTTCACCTGTCCCGGGTCGCCGCCCTGGCGCAGGAACTGCGCCAGTTCGAGGTAGCTCGTGCCCTCGCTGTGCTCCTTGCGGAGCAAGGTCATCGCCGACGCATAGAAGCGGCGCCGGCCCTCATGGCGGTCGAAGCGGCGCACGCAAAAGGTGTGGAACGGGCTGTTCAGCCTGGCGATGCGGGCCTCGGGCATGTCGATCAGCGCCCGCCTGGCCAGCGAGTGCAGCACATGCTCCCAGGCGCCGACGTCGCGGTCGTCGTCGCGCGCCGGGAACTTGGCCATCCACAAGCTGCCGTCCAACTCGGTGAAGTTGGCCTTGGGCCGGGCGCCGCCCAATGAGGCGCCCGGGGCCACCAGCACTGCCAGCCAGCGGCGCAATGCGTCGAGGTCCTGGATGTTCTTGCCCGTGAGTTCGAGCGCCACGGCTTCGAGCTCTCGCAAACTCGTCACCGGCGGCGCCGCCATCTTCTCGGCGCCGAGGAATTGCTCGCCGCCTTCGAGGCGGAAGCGCAGCGCACCCTGGCGCGTGGCATCCTGAACGCCGATCAGGAAGTCCCATGCATAGAGCGTGCGGGGCGGGCGGGCTTCGTCCTTGGCGAGCAGCGCCTCGCGCCGCTTCATCAGCGTCTGTCCCCAGCGGTCGGGCGACGAGTCCAGGAACACGCCGAAGTTGCCGAGCTCCGCCTTGGGGAAAAAGGGCTGCCGGCCCAGAGACAGGTCAGGGTCGAGCGCAAACGCGGCGGCGCCCTTGAGCCAGCCGCTGTCGTAGTGGAAGCGCACCTGCCCCCGGTCGTGAGCCAGCGTGCCGACCCGGCACATCGGCGCGATGTCGCTGTCCAGCCAGACCTCCAGCGATGCGCTCACCGGCGCGCCTCGGCGGCTGGAGGCGTTCGCGACGGGCTCACGGGTGCACCTTCGTGCTGCGCACTCAGGGATTCGCCCAGGGACTCGGAGAGGCCCCTTCGTGGCCCATGGCGCCCCTGCGGGCTCACTGGACTACCCTCCGCGCTGCGCGCTCCGGGATGAGCGCTTGGGAGCGGCCCGGCGCGCTCATGGCCTGTCGCCCGGCGTCAGCGCCAGATCCTGCAAGCGCCGGCCCACGGCGTCGTCGGCCGCCAGCAGCGCGAAGTCGCCCTCCAGGCCCAGCACCGCCATGACACGGAGGTAGCTGCCCAGCGTGACCGCGCCGTCGCCGCCTTCGACCTTGTAGAGCGTGGTTCGGGAGATGCCGGCGCGCTGCGCGACGGTGGTGGTGGTCAGCTTGCGCCGCAGGCGGGCGAGCCGAAGCCGCTCGCCGAGATCGGCGAGCAACCGCCGCTCGGAGGGGAAGATGACGGGTGCCTTGCTGGGCATGATTCTGCCATTATGGACAAAAATGGCAGATGTTGTCCATAACGCAGAACATGATCGACATCGGTGTCACGCCAGGCAGCAGCGGTCACGGGCGGGCCACGGCGGGCAGCACCCGCGGGCGCAGCGTCGCCAACACCAGGTAGCTGCCGCCGCCTATGGCCACGCCGAAGAACCAGCCATAGGTGTTCCACCAGGCCGGCAACAGGCTGGTGAAGTTGGGCAGGAAGGTGGAGAACACCGAGCCGACCGCGACGGCGACCAGCGCGTTGACGTTCCAGCCGCCCTGGTAGCGGTACTCGCCGAACTCCTGGTAGAGCGCGTTGACGTCGATGCGGCCCTTGGCCACCAGGTAGTAGTCGACCAGGATGATGCCCAGCAGCGGCCCCATCGTGGCGCCGATGGCGTTGACGAAGTGCGCCGCGTTGCCTTCCCAGGGCGCGAACGGGTAGAGCACCAGCGCGATCGCCGCGGCGATGTAGCCGCCCTTCTTGAAGTCGATGCGCTTGGGGAAGACGTTGGAGATGTCGAAGGCCGCCGAGACGAAGTTGGCGACCACGTTGATGCCCAGCGTGGCCACCGCGAAGGCCAGGGCCGCGATCAGCGCGAGCAGCCAGCTGTCGAACTTGGCGGAGATCTGCTCGGGGTGCAGCAGCACTTCGCCGTAGACCTTGTAGGCGGCGATGGTGGTGATGCCGGCCACCAGCGAGAAGGCGATCAGGTTGACCGGCAGGCCCCAGAGATTGCCGGTGCGCACGGCGTCCTTGTTCTTGGCGTAGCGCGAGAAGTCGCAGAAGTTGAGATAGAGCGCCGCGAAGTAGGTCACCCAGGTGGCGCCGACGGCCATCAGGGCCCAGAACGAGCCCGGCTCGCCGCTCACGCCTGCGTCCTTGGTCTTCTCGAGCAGCACGTCCATCGGGATGCCGTGGTCGAAGGAAAAGCCCCCCGCCTTCACGCACAGCCCGATCGCCAGCACCAGCATCGCGACCCAGACGGCCGGGCCGGCCCAGTCCTGGAACTTGCGCACCGTCTCCATGCCACGCTGGATGATCAGCAGCTGCAGCGCCCAGATCAGCACGTAGCACGCCACCTCCAGCCCCGAGTGGCCGAGGAAGCGGGTGCCCTGGTGAAACTGCAGCATCGTGTCGCTGCGGACCAGCAGCGCAACGATCGCGCCCGAGGCCGCGGCGGTCTGGGCGCCGTACCAGAAGCAGGCCACCACGGCGCGCACCATCGCGGCGAGATTGGCGCCCCAGACGCCGAACGATGCGCGGGCCAGCACCGGATAGGGCACGCCGGTCTTTTCACCCGCGTAGCCGATCAGGTTCATCAGGAAAAAGATGACCAGCGAGCCGATGCCGATCGCGAGCAGGAAGTTGGTGAAGGTGCCGCAGAGCAGGAACAGGCTGGCCGCGAGGTAGTAGCCCCACAGGCTGTGCACGTCCGAGGTCCAGACATTGAAGATGCTGAACGGCCCCCAGTTGCGCTCCTTGGCGGGCGCGAGGTCCTCGTTGTAGAGGTCGGGTGACGGATTGCGGACTTCCATGAGCGGATCTCCAGGCTGGTATACAAAAAGTGTATGCACTACTGCACACGCTTGTCAGCGTAGAAACCCGGGCATCCTGGCACCCGGCCGACCACTGGGGGCCGGCCGGGCGCCTGGGCAGGCGTCAGTTCGACGGCGCGATGCGGTAGACCGTGCCGTAGAAGGTGTACTGCCCGCCGCCCGAGGTCATGCCGTAGAGCTTGCCGTCGTCGGCCTGCATCAGCGGCCCCCAGGGGTAGCGGCCGTCGGTGCGGTTGGCGGCGAAGGTGTGCAGCAGCGTCGTGCGGCCGCTGGGCTTGACAGCAAAGGCCGTGCCTTGCTTGTTCTCGCCGCCGAAGCGGGTGACGCCGTAGAGCACGCCGCGCTTGTCGCGCACCAGCCTGGCGGTCAGGCCGTAGCCGATGCCGTCGCGCTTGTTGAAGGAGCGCAGGGTGTCTATCGTGCCGTCCACGTTGCGGCGGAACACGGTGCCCGAGCCGTAGGCGCCGCCGAACTCTGTGGTGCCGTACAGCGCGCCGCTGGCGTCCTGGATCAGGTCGGCGGCCGGGTAGGCCGGGTCGGTCTCGCCGCCGTTGCACATCGAGTTCAGCACCTCGAAGGCGCCGTTGCGCTGGACGCGGAAGATCGTGCCGCAATCGTTGTTGCCGCCGAAGCGCGTGCTGCCGTAGAGCAGGCCATCCTTGCCCACCAGCGGCGCGCCCCAGGGCTCGCGGCCGCCTTCGCCGGTAGTGAAGGAATGCAGCACCCTGTAATCGCTGCCGTCGGTTTTCAGCCGAAACACGGAGCCGGCGTCGAACTCGCCATCGACGCGGCTGGTGCCGTAGAGATAACCATCGGGGCCCTGCGCCAGCCAGGTATCGCTGACGATGGCCGAAGGATTGGTCGGCACGAACGAGTGCAGCGTGGTGTGAACCCCGTTCAGGTCGATGCGATATACCGTGCCGTAATTCGACGCGCCGCCGAGTTGCGTCGTGCCATACAGCGCGCCGTCGCTGCCCTGGACGGGGCCGGAACCCGGCTGGCCGCCAACCGTGTCGGAGCCGCTGAATTCATAGACGGTCTCGTACAGGCCACCCGGGTTCATGCGAAACAGCGTGCCGCGCAGGGCCGTGCCGCCGCCGCCCAGCGTGACGCCATACAGCTTGCCGTCGCTGGCCTGCAGCAAGGGCGTGCGGCCCTGCTGGCCCTCATCGGCGCCAAAGGCATGCAGGGTCTCGGTGACGACCTGGGGGCTGTCGGCCGCCAGGGCGGGTGCCGCCGCGCAAGCGGTCGCGGCCGCCAGCGCCAGCAGCGCGAGCGGGCGCGACCAGAGGGGAGTGATCGAGGTGAACATGGCAACGGCCTCCTTGGCCGGAGAAGTGGGGCAGCGGCGGGAGCCTCTGCCGGCAGGGGTGGATAGCGGGCGAACAGCAAATTGCGGGACCAAGCCTAGGGCCGCGCCGCCGCGGGCCAGCCACCCGCCATCTCTGTTTTTTATCTGCTTTTGATCTTTACTGAGGAACAGAGACGCTGCGCCCGGCCCGGCCGGCCCAGCGGCGGCCGAGCGTGAACAGCGGCGCCGCCGACAGCACCAGAAACACCATGCGGGTGACGTGGAACGACGTCACGAGGGGCACGCCCAAATGCAGCGCGCTGGCCGTCAAACTCATTTCGGCGACACCGCCGGGCGCGGTCGCCAGCAGCGTGGTGGGGGTATTCAAGCCGGTCACCCAGGCCAGGCCGGCGCCGAATGCGGCGGCCACGCAGATACTCAAGACCACGGTGAATGCCACGCAGAGCAGAAACCTCGGCGCCGTGCGGAAAAACCCCGCACTGAAACGGCTGCCCAGCGCACAGCCGATCAACACCTGGCCGCCGTTCACCATCCAGCGCGGCAGCGCCGACCACTCGAGGCCCGAGCCGGTCAGCGCGATGGTGACCAGCAGCGGACCGATGATCCAGCCGTTGGGGGTATTGAAAGCCCGCAACAGCAAGGCGCCGCTGCAGGCCGCCAGCGCCAGCAGCGCCAGGCCGGGGTAGTGCACCGCGCGGGTCGCCGGCAGCCAGTTTTCAGCGCCGTGCGCACCGCTCCAGGTGATCAGCGGCGGCACGCTGAGCACCACGATCATGATGCGCAGCGCGTGCGCGGCGGCCACCCAGTCGGCCCGGCCGCCCATGCGGTCGGCCATCACCGACATCTCGCCGGCGCCGCCCGGCAGGCTGGCGAAAAACGCGGTCAGGTAGTCGCAGCCGGACAGGCGTGCCAGCAGCGCCGCCGAGCCGCAGCCCAGCGCCAGCGCGAAGAGGGCGCCCGCGGCGATCGCGCCGGCGTGGTGCAGCAGCTCGTGCAGCACCGGCGCGGTGAAGTACAGCCCCAGCGCCATGCCCACCACCAGCTGGCCCAGCGGCAGGCCGCCGGGCGGGCGCAGCACCGGCCAGCCGGCAATCGAGGCCGTGGCCATGAAGAGCATGGCCCCCAGCATCCACGGCAGCACCGTGCCCAGCGCGGCGAAGAGCGCGCCGCCGCAGGCGCACACACCCAGCGCCAGCAAGGCGCGCCCGGCGGTGCGCACGCTTCACTCGCCCTTGATGCCCAGCGCGCGGATGGTCTTGCCCCACTGGGCGATGTCCACCGTGACCATCTCGCCGAACTGCGCGCGGCTGAGCGCCTTGACCTCCAGGCCCTGCTGGCCGAGCTTGTTGGCCACCTCGGGGTCGGCCAGCACCTTGTTGACCGCGGCATGCAGCTTCTGCAGCACCGCGGGCGGCGTGCCGGCGGGGGCGAAGTAGCCATACCAGGGCGCGTAGTCGAAGCCCTTGACGCCGGTCTCGTCCAGCGTGGGCAGGTTGGGCAGCGCGGGCGTGCGCTTGCTGCCCGAGGTGGCGATGGCGCGCAGCTTGCCGGCCTGGATGAAGGGCATCACCGCGGGGATGGTCAGCAGCATGGCCTGGATCTGGCCCGACATCAGGTCGGTGATGGCCGGGCCCGAGCCCTTGTAGGGCACATGGGTGAGCTTGATGCCGGTGCTGCCCTGCAACACCTCCATAGGCAGGTGGCCGGCGCTGCCCATGCCGCCGGAGCCGTAGTTGATCGCGCCGGGGTCCTTCCTGGCCAGCGCGAGGAACTCGCCCACCGTCTTGACCGGCAGGCTGTTGGTGACGACCAGCACGTTGGGCGTGGCGCCGATGTAGGCCACCGGGACCACGTCCTTGGCGGTGTCGAACGGCAGCTTGTCGTACAGCGAGGCGTTGAAGGCCAGGCCGACGTGGTGGACCATCAGCGTGTAGCCGTCGGGCGTGGCGTGGGCCAGCATGCCGGTGGCGATGGTGCCGCCGGCGCCGCCGCGGTTGTCGACCAGGAAACTCTGGCCAAGGTCCTGCGAGAGCTTCTGGCCGATGATGCGGGCAACGATATCGACCGTGCCGCCGGCCGCGAAGGGGGCGAGCACGGTGACCGGCTTGGTGGGGTAGTCGGCGGCGTGTGCGGGGCCGCCGCTCAGGGCGCCGCAGAGCCCGGCGAAGCCGGCCAGGGCGAGCGCGATCTTCTTGAATTGCATGGGTTCTCTCCTCAGGCGGCGGCCACGCTGTAGCGGGCCATCTTGGTGTCGTCCAGCGTCACGCCCAGGCCGGGTCCGGCGGGCAGCGCGAGCTCGCCGCTGCCGATGTCCAGCTTGTCGGTGACGATGTCGTCGGCGGTCTTCAACGGCCCCACGCACTCCAGCCCGGCCAGCACGCTGGCGCTGGTGCAGGCCAGCATGATCTCGGCGACGGTGTTCACGCCCAGCCCGAAGCCGTGGCCAATCACCACCTTCATGCCGGCGGCCGAGGCGGTCTCCAGCATGCGGCGGCACTTCAGGAAGCCGCCCTGCTTCATCACCTTGAGCTTGACGATGTCGGCGCAGTCGGCGCGTATCACCTCGATCAGGCTGGCGTGGTCGGTGATGGACTCGTCGGCCATCACCGGGATGCCTATCGCCTGCCGCACCCGCGCCATGCCCGGCAGGTCGTCGTCGGCCACCGGCTGCTCCAGCAGCTGCATGTCCAGCGGCTCCAGCAGCCGGCCCAGCGCGATCGCGTCGTCGACGCTGTAGCCGGCGTTGGCATCGGCGCGCAGCGCCATCGTCGGGCCTACCGCTTCGCGCACCGCCAGCAGCCGGTCGCGGTCGGCCTGGATGCCACCGCCCACCTTGACCTTGGCTGAGCGGAAACCCTTGTCGAACCACTTGCGGGCTTCGGCCGCCGCTTCGTCGGGCGGCAGGATGCCGACCCAGGCGTTGAAGCGCAGCGTCTCGGTCACCGCGCCGCCCAGGTACTGGTGCACGGGGATGCCCAGGCGCCGGCTCAGCAAGTCCACGCAGGCCATCTCCATCGCGGCCTTGGCGTCGAGGTAGCCGGCGAGCCGCTCGTCCATCGCGGCGACCAGGCGGTGCGGGTTGCCGGCGTCCAGGCCAACCAGCAGCGGCGCGAGCTCGTTGCGCATCGCGGCGAGCGACTGCGCGATGGTCTCGACCGAATAGCCCGGCGAGGGGTCGATGTTGCCCAGGCCGACCGAGCCGTCCTCGGCGGTGATGCGCACGATGGCGCTCTTTTGCACCGTCTTGTTGATGTAGGCGTTGCGAAAGCCGGGGCCGACCAGCGGCACCTCGACACCGAAGACCTCGACCTGGCGGATCGGGAGGCGAAGGCTTTGCATCTCGGTCTTCATGCCTGTGTCGCGGCCACGATGGCCGGGCCCTTGATCTGGGTGCGGTGCATCACGCGCCGCGCGCCGGGGTCGAAGGCGTCGCGGCGGTGCAGCGTGCAGCGGTTGTCCCACAGGATCAGGTCGTGCTGCTGCCAGACCTGGCGCATCGCCAGCTCGGGCCGGGTCGCATGGGCCCAGAGCTCGTCGAGCAGCGCGTCGCTCTCGCCCAGCGCCATGCCTACCACCGCGCTGTTGCGGCGGCGGCCGAGGAAGAGGGCAGGGCGGCCGGTGTCGGGGTGGCTGATGACCAGCGGGTGGCGGGCGCCGGGGGCCTCGCGCGGGTCGGTGACTTCCTTCATGCCCTTGCGCATCATGCCGGCGCTGTTGTAGGTGGCGTCGTGCACGGCGCTGCGGCCCTCGATGCGCGCCTTCAGCGCGGCCGGCAGGGTCTCGTAGGCGGTGTACATGTTGGCCCAGAAGGTGTCGCCGCCGCTGGCCGGGATCTCCAGCGCATGCAGCATCGCGGCGCGCGGCGGGCACTCGACATAGGTCATGTCGCAGTGCCAGACGGCTTCGCCGTCGCCCAGGTTGCCGATGGGCTCGCCGCCGACCTTGACGTTGGAGATCACGTTGATCTCCGGGAACTCGCTCAGAAAGGGCTTGCCGTAGGGGTTGGGGCCGGGCGGGTCGAGCTCGCCGAACAGGCGGGTGAAGGCGAGCAGCTGCGGATCGCTCAGGTGCTGGCCGCGAAAGCGCAGCACCAGGTGCTGGCTCCAGGCGTCCTTGAGCGCGGCGACGGTGGCGTCGTCGATCGCGCCGTGCAGGTCGACGCCGGCCACGTCGGCGCCGAGCGCGGGAGAGAGGGGGGTCAGGGTGAGGCGTGCCATGTCGGTCTCCTTCAAGCGACGGCTTCAAGGGCCGTCGGGGCGCGAGCATAGCCAGCGATGGCGATGCGGTAAACGATATAGTTAAAACATCCCGTGATGCAGGAAGATGCATTACGGTTCACCTCTATCCTCATGCCAAAAAAGCAGTTGCAACGCCGCCATATCGATGCGCTGGTGGCCGTCGGCGACAGCCGCTCGGTGCACCGCGCTGCGCGCGAGCTGGGCCTCGCGCAGCCGGCCCTGTCGCGGCTGCTCTCGGAGGCCGAGGCGCTGGTCGGCGCGCAGCTCTTCGAGCGCTCCAGCCAGGGCAGCCGGCCCACCGCGCAGGGCGAGACGGTGCTGGCGCGCGCGAGGGCGCTGCAGCGCGGCCTGGCGCGGCTGGGCGAGGCGCTGCAGCGGCCGGCCGACGTGCGGCTGGGCTGCATCCCGCGGGTGATGCACACGCTGGTGCCGGGCGTGCTGGAGAGCGTGGCGGCCGACGAACACGCAAGCTTCGCGGTGCGGCTGGTCGAGGCCAGCTCCGGCGGCCTGCTGGCAGCCGCGGCCAACGGCGAACTCGACTTCGCCATCCTCATCCTGGGGCCAGCCTCATCCGACGCCAGCGACGCCGGCGATGCGAGCCAGGCGCTGACCTTCGAGCCGCTCTACGACGAGCGCACCGTGATCATCTGCGCCGCCGGCCATGCGGCGATCCCGGATGGCGTGGTGCCGCTCTCGCTGCTGGCGCGCCAGGCCTGGGTGCTACCGGCGCCGGACACGGCGTCGCGCGCGGCCTTCGACATGTTCTGCAGCGAGCATCGCCTGGGCCGCGTGCAGACGGTGACCGAAGCGCGCTCCTTCGAGACCAACCTGGCGCTGGTCACGCACACGCGCTTCCTGTCGATCGCGCCCGAGTCCATCGCGCGGCGCCACGCGGCCTTCGGCGCGGTGCGCATCGTCAGGACGCGCCACGCACTGCCCGCCAGCCCGATCACGCTGGCCTACCGCGCGACGCTGCAGGGCGACCCAGTGCTGGACGGCTTCTGCCGGCTGGTGCACAGCGTGGCGGCGCAGGTGCGGGCCGACCTGAAGGCGCCAGCGCGGAGCAAGGCCAGGCCGGCGGCGTGAGGCGGCGGCCCGACCGGGCCCGCAAGCGCCAACGAGGGCTGGCTGGGCCGGGGCGGGCGCTGCCTGGGGTGGCGTGTCAGGCCAGCTTGCCGCCATCCACGGCGATGGACTGGCCGATGAGGAACGGCGCCTTGCTGGAAGCCAGGAAGACGATGGTCTGCGCGATCTCGTCGGGTGTGCCGGCGCGCTTGCTGGGCAGGGTCGCGAGGAAACCGGCCTTGATCTCGGCGTCGCCACCCAGAAAGCGGTTCAGCATGTCGGTTTCGATCGGGCCCGGGGCCACCGCGTTGACGCGCACGCCGAAGGCCGCGCCTTCGAGCGCCGCCGTGCGGGTCAGGCCCTCGACCGCGTGTTTGCTGGCCGTGTAGACCGAAGCGCCGGCGAAGCCGATCTTGCCCGCCACCGACGAGACGTTGACGATGCTGCCCGAGCCCTGGGCCTGCATCACGCGAAGCTCGTGCTTCAGGCTCAGCAGCACGCCCAGCACGTTGGTGTCGAAGACGGCGGCGTAGCTTTCGGCCGTCTGCTCGGTCAGCGGGCCGGGCTGGCCCTCGGTGCCGGCGTTGTTGACGGCCACGTCCAGCCGGCCAAAGCGCTCGATGGTCTGGTCGACCAGGCTGCGCACTTCGGCCTCGTGGCGCACGTCGGCGCGCAGGAATTCGGCTTCGGCGCCCAGGGCGCGCAGCTCGCTGGCCAGGGCCTGGCCGGCTTCTTCGCGCCGGCCGGAGACGACGACGCGGGCGCCTTCACGCGCAAATGCCAGGGCGGTGGCGCGGCCAATGCCAGTGAGGGCGCCAGTGATCAGGACGACAGGAGTGCTCATGGGGGATTCCTTGGGGGTTGACGAGAGGTGGTGGTGGCCACCGAATGACCAGTATGTATGTACGTATTGTTCTCGTCAACAAAAAAATACGGTTGTCCGTATTGTTTCTTTGAGCGGGCCTGCCGGGGCTCAGGCGGCGGGCGGCCCCAGGTCGGCGGCACCCAGGCCGGGCTCGGACGAGCCGGTGCGGCGCAGGATCGCCGTGAAGAGGATCTCCTTGAAGCGCTCGACCGGCACCGCGCTGCGCTGCGCCTTGGCCAGCAGGTTGGCACCCTGCTGAGAGGAGACGATGAAACCCGCCACCTCGTCGCAGTCGATGCTGGGCGCCAGCTCGCCGGCCTTCACCGCGGCCCGCAGGCAATAGGCGATGGCCTGCTGCACCTCGGCGAAGATCTCGACCAGCCGCTGGCGCATCGCCTCGCTGTGCTCGCTCGCTTCGGCGGTGAAGTTGCCGAACAGGCAGCCGTTGCGCATGCCGTCGCAGTTGAGCTGCGCCTTGCCGGCATCGACGTAGGCGCGCAGGCGCTGCAGCGGCGGCAGCGCGTCGTTGCGCAGCGTCTGCTGCATCAGCTCGTGGGCGGCGGCGAAGTAGAGCTCGATGACCTCGAGGCCGAAGGCCTCCTTGGACACGAAGTGGTTGGTGAACGAGCCTTGCGGCACGCCGGCGGCCTGCACGATGTCGCGCACGCTGGCGCCGGCAAAGCCGCGCGCATGCACCACCTGCATGCCTGCCTGCAGGATCTTGTCGCGGTGGGAGGGCTTGGGCATGGCTGCGCTATTTTAATACAGTTGTACGTATTTGTCGGTCAAGCTGCGGGCGCGGTGCGCGGCGGCAGCCGCCGAGTCTCGCCGATCGCCAGCACGCCGAAGGCCTGGTCGGCCACGCCCTGCGCCGCCCGCGCGGCGGCCAGCGCCCGCGGCGGTTCGTCCAGCGCCTCGTCCGACAGCTCGAAGGTGCCCCAGTGCACGCCGAGCGACCACTTCGCGCCGAGGTCGCGGTGGATCTGCACGGCCTCGGCCGCATTGACGTGCTGCGGGGCCATGAACCAGCGCGGCTCGTAGGCGCCTATGGGCAGCAGCGCGACGTCGAAGCCGCCGCCGCAGGCCTCGCCCTGGCGTTCGGCCAGGCGCGCCCGCACGTCGGCGAAGTCGCGCGAATAGGCGGTGTCGCCGGCGTAGAAGAGATGGCAGTCGGCCGCGAAGACGGCGAAGCCGCCCCACAAGGTGGCCATGCGGTCGCCCAGGCCGCGTGCCGACCAGTGTTGCGACGGCAGCAGCATCACCTCGACCTCGCCGCCCGTGGTGGGCGATACCAGCCGGTGGCTCTGCCACCAGTCGAGCTCGACCGCGTGGCGCACGCCGCGCGCGGCCAGCCACGGCTTCAGCCCCAGCGGCACCACGAACAGCGGCGGCCCGCCCGCTTGCCGGTTCAGCGCCTCGACCGACGCGGCATCGAGGTGGTCGTAATGGTTGTGCGAGGCCAGCACCAGGTCGACGCGCGGCAGATCGGGCAAGGCCACGCCGGGCGGGTGGTGGCGCCTGGGGCCGACGAAGGCGACCGGCGACGCGCGCTGCGAGAAGACCGGGTCGGTCAGCACCGTCAACCCGCCCAGTTGCGCCAGCACGGTGGCATGGCCTATCCAGGTCACGTTCGGCTGCATGTCCCGGCCCGCCAGCGCGTTGCGCGCCAGGAAGGCCAGGTCGGCGGCCACCTTGGGGATGGGCGCTGCGGGCGGCGGCGGCAGGCCCTGGCGCGCGGCGTTCCAGCGCCAGCGCAGCACGTCGGCCAGGCTCTTGGGCTGGAACTCGACGTGGTTGTTCTGAAAGCCGCCGGGGCGGTGGTGGGGCTTGTCGGGGTCGTAGTAGGGGTTCATGGGCGCCGCGAGGGTGGGTCCCGAATCATGCCGTCAATGCGGGCATTCCCGCCTGCGCGCCCTTGCTTTTGATCCTAGTATCGCGATGTGTTTATCGTTTGCTAAATAAAAGAAGCCGCACGGGCTTCAGCCAGGAGACCCATGAAATCCCCTTCCTTGTTCTCTTGCGTGGGCGGCGGCCTGCTGGCCCTGCTGGCCGCCGCGCTGCCGGCCCGCACGGCGCTCGCGGCCGACTTCCCCGACAAGCCCATCCGCCTGATCGTGCCGTCGGCGCCGGCCGGCGCGGCGGACTTCTTCTCGCGCATCGTCACCATGCCGCTGGGCCAGGCGCTGGGCCAGCCCGTGGTGATCGACAACAAGGCCGGCGCCTCGGGCACCATAGGCGCGGACATGGTGGCCAAGGCGGCACCCGACGGCTACACGCTGCTGATGGCGCAATCGACCAGCGTCGCGATCGCCCCGCACCTGTACAAGAAGATCGCCTACGACACGCTGAAGGATTTCATCCCGGTGACGCTGGTGGCGCTGGTGCCCAACATCCTGGTCGTCAACCCCAGCCTGCCCGTCAGCAACGTCAAGGAGCTGATCGCGCTGGCCAAGGCCAAGCCGGGCACGCTGAACTTCGGCTCGGCCGGCAGCGGCGCGCCCAGCCACCTGGCCGGCGAGATGTTCAAGGGCATGGCGGGCGTGGACATGGTGCACATCGCCTACAAGGGCGCCGGCCCGGCCGTCAACGCGCTGCTGTCGGGCGAGACCCAGGTGATGTTCGCGCCCATCGTCGCCGTGCTGCCGCAGGTCAAGGCGGGGCGCCTGAAGGCCATCGCGCTGACCTCGGCCCAGCCGTCGCCCGCGATGCCGGGGCTGCCGACCATAGGCCAGTCCTTGCCGGGCTACGAGATCAGCTCGTGGTTCGGCATCTTCGCGCCGGCCAAGACACCGGCCGCGGTGATCAACCGGCTGTACCAGGAGACCGCCAGGATCGTGAAGACGGCCGACATGCGGGAGCGCTTCGCCAAGGAGGGCGCGGAGGCCGTCGGCAACCCGCCCTCGGAGTTCGCCGCCTTCGTGCGCACCGAGTACACCCGCTTTGAAAAGGTCGTGAAGGACTCCGGCGCGACCATCGATTGAGCGGACCGGCGAAGACCTCGCCATCTCCCGCTCCTGCTCCCACTCCGGCATCGCGCCCCGGCCGATGCCCTCGAACAAGGACCACCGACATGACCACCCCCCAGCAAACCGCCGAGCAAGACGTGCCGGTGGCCAAGGCCAAGAACGAAGGCGCCGTGCTCGCCGGCAACGGCCGCTACATCTTCAACCTGAGCGAGATGGCCGGCATGGACGCTGGCAAAGGCTACTCCACCGCATTCGGGCCGGTGGTGGAGGGCGAGCGCATGCAGGTGGGGCTGATCAACAAGACCAAGGGCACCGGCGCCCGCCCGCACACCCACCCGAACGAGCAGTGGAACTTCATCGTCAAGGGCACCCTGCGCGTCAAGGTCGGCGACCAGCCCGAGCAGCTCTGCGGCCCGGGCACGGTGCTGTACTTCCCGGCCAACATGGTCCACTCCACCGTGGCCACGCCCGACGAAGACGTGGTCTTCTTCACCGTCAAGGATCTCTCGCACGGCATCCACGGCAAGGCGGTCGATGGCGAGACGACCGGCGGGCACTTCGACACCGGCTTCGAGCGCAAGTGAGCCGTGCGGCCGGCCGGGCCACAGTGCGCGGTATGATGTCGATAACTTATCAATAGATAAAGAGACGGTCCGCAGGCCGGCTCTCGCGGGAGAACGGATTGAGTGTGATGAAGACGCAAGAGGCTGGCGCGCAGCGCGTGGCGGTCGGCATGCTGGGCCTGGGCATCATGGGCTCGGCGATGACGGCCAACCTGGTGAAGGCCGGCTTCGACGTGACCGGCTACGACCCGGTCGCCGCCGCCCGCGGGCGGCTGCTGACCGACGGCGGCCACCCGGTGGCCGACGCGCTGGACGCCATCCGGCCGGCGCGCTTCCTGCTGCTGTCACTGCCCAGCGAAGCGGCGCTGGAGAGCGTCACGGCGCAGATCGCCGAGGCGGGCCAGCCGGGCCTGATCGTCGCCGAGACCAGCACCCTGCCGGTGGAAGCCAAGCAGCGCGCCCACGATGCCCTGCAGGCCCGCGGCATCACGCTGTTGGACTGCCCGCTCTCCGGCACCGGCGCGCAGGCCATCACCCGCGACCTCGCGGTCTACGCCAGCGGCGACGCCGCGGCCATCGCCGACATGCAGCCGGTGTTCGACGGCTTCGCCCGAGTGACCTACGTGATCGGCGCCTTCGGCCAGGGCATGCAGATGAAGCTGATGGCCAACCTGCTGGTGTCCATCCACAACGTCTCGACCGCCGAAGCCCTGCTGATGGGCTCGCGCATGGGCATAGACATGGACATCGCGGTGAAGGTGCTGGCCGACGGCGCCGGCGGCTCGCGCATGCTCGAGGTGCGCGGCCCGCTGATGAGCGCGCGCAGCTGGGATCAGGCGACGATGAAGGTCTCGACCTGGCAGAAGGACATCAAGCTCATTGCTGCGGCCTTGGAGTCTGCCAACGTGCCGGCGCCGCTGTTCAATGCAGCCATCCCGATCTACAACGCGGCGATGGGGATGGGGCATGGGGATGCGGATACGGCGTCGGTGTATGACGTGCTGGAGCGGATGTCGTCTTTGAGGCGTTGAGCTTCTTGTGAGGCTCATTGGTGTGGAGAGGCCGAGGCCGCCGGGTGGCCAACTCCGCTCATGTCCCCCGACCCTGGTGCCGCTGCCGCGGCACCAGGGTCTCCTCCTTTACTTCGCTGCGTTGGCCACCCGACGCCCTCGGCCCGACGCACTGCGCATTTGCGACCGTCAACAGCCACGCTGCTGCCCGATCGGGACGGTGGGGCGTGCTGCGAAGTGAAGTATTAGGAGGAGGAGCGGAGCGACGGGGGAGTGAGCCCGGACACAAACGGTCCAGTGGACCGTTTGTGCCTGGCGAACGCCCGGGGCTCCGTCCCCGGGCATGAACGGAGCAGCATGCCCCGGCGGCTCGATCGTGTATCGACATCGGCAAGCCTTTGCCGAGAGGAGCGCCGACCGAAGCCACGCCTCAGCCCTGAGCCCTAAGCCCGCATCGCCCCCACCGCATCGAACAACGCGCGAATCACCTCCGCGCGGATGTTGCGCGTGATGAAGACGAGCCGCGTTTCCTGGTCGTCGCTCGGCCATCGATCGAGGGTGACGGGCGGATGCATGATGTGCTGGACCGCCTGCACCACGACAGGCTGGCCCTCGACGTTGACGATGCCTTTGACGCGCAGCAGATCGGGGCCGCGCAGGCTGATGACCATGTCCATCGCGGCGGCGAAGCTGGTCCAGTCGAAGGGTTTGTCGAAGCGCAGTGAGAGGGTGCGCACGGCGGAGTCGTGCTGGGCGGGCAGGCGCTGGCCGAGGTAGGCGCCGCTGCTGCTGCCGGCCTCGGCGCGCTGCGGGTCGAGCTCGCCGAGGAAGCGCAGGGTGCCGCTGCCGGCGCGGGCGCTGGCGAGTCCCAGGCCGATCAGCTCTGCGGGTTCGAGGTCGCCTTGGTGGCTGTGGCGGAGGGCGGCATGGCTGTTGATGGTCTGCAGTGCTGCGAGCAGCGGTTCGACGGCTTCGGGTGCGGCCAGGTCTTCCTTGGTGATGACGATCAGGTCGGCCACGGCGGCCTGTTTCTCCGCCTCGGGGCTGTCGGTCAACTGGCGCAGGCCGTTGACGGCATCGACCAGCGTCACCACGCCATCGAGCCGGTACTGTGCGCCCAGCAGGGTGTCGCTGGCGAGGGTCTGTATCACCGGCGACGGGTCGGCCAGGCCGCTGGTCTCTATCACCACGCGGTCGAAGTCGGCGATCTGGCCGGCGCGGCGTTGCCCGAAGAGCTGGCGCAGCGTGTCCTGCAGGTCGGTGCGCACGGTGCAGCACAGGCAGCCGTTGGCCAGCAGGCTGACGTTTTCGGTCGACATCGCGACCAGGTCGTGGTCGATGCCGATCTCGCCGACCTCGTTGATCACCACCGCGACGCGGTTCATCGCGGGGTGCCGCAGCAGCCGGCCGATCAGCGTGGTCTTGCCGCTGCCGAGAAAGCCGGTGATCAGCGTGACCGGCAGCTTGCCGGCCAGCGGGTCGCGGGAGGGGCTGCTCATGGCGCTGCTGATCAGATGTTCATTTCCAGGATGTACAGGCCGCCGCCGAAACGGTCGATGGTGTAGACGATGCGCCGGTCGTCGACATAGACGTCGTTGAGCTGGATCGCGCCGGCCGGCGAGAGCTTGGGCGCGCCGGGCACGTAGTAGGCCACCTCCTCGACCTGGTAGGGGTTGGTCGTGTCGTAGACCCTGACGCCGCCGTTGAAGAAGGTGCCGATGATGAGGGTGTCCGAGCGGAAGGACTGCGGCAGCGGCAGGTTCTCGTGCAGGTTGTGCGCGCCGAAGCGGCCGCCGCGCTTCTTGAAGACCTCCACCGGCGGCATCGGGAAGGTGGAGATGGGCACCGGGTTGGCCTCCGAGCGGGCGTCCACCACCCAGACCAGCTTGGGCCAGTCGGCGCCGTTGTCCTGCACGCACTCGTCGCTGACGATCCACAGGCCGCGCTCGAACAGCGGCAGCACGGTGTGGGTGAAGCCGTTGAACGGGGGCGAGTGGTTCCAGCTTGAGACGACGCGGATGTCGGCCTTGTCGGAGATGTCCAGCACCACGGCGCCGCCGTCGATGTAGCCGACGTAGGCGCGGTCGGGCTGCTGCGGGAAGACGTTGGTGTTGTGCGCCCGGAAGCCGGTGTCGAAGGGCTTGGGCAGGCGGGCCGGCTGCGGCGCGCTGTCGCCGACGCGGGTGCCGGGCATCCACCAGCGGCCGGCCTCGACCGGGCGGGTGGGGTCGCTGACGTCGACGATGCGGTAGAACTGGTCGTCCAGCGGGTTGTGCGGCTGGAAGTCGGGGGCACCCGAAGCCATGTGCACGGTCTTGCCATCGACGAACCACAGAGCATGCACGCCGCGCGACCAGGTCCCGGAGCAGTCGAAGTGCGAGATCAGCTTCGGGTGCCCCGGCGTGCCGATGTCGAAGAGATCGAAGCCCGCCGGCTTCATGCCCGGCTCCAGCACCTGGTAGGCCACGGCCATCAGGTTGCCCGAGACGTCCAGCGAGTTGGAGCGCACCTTCATGTGCGGCAGCTCGGTCTGAACCAGCAGGCGCGGCTCGCGCGGGTCGGTCACGTCGAGCGCGGTGAAGTTCTTGGGCGCCGACTCGTGCGCCAGCCAGATCACGCGCCGGCCGTCGTCGGTGACCTGCATCGCGATGCCTTCGCCCAGGCCGCCGAAACCGGCAAGCTCGTGGTGCGCCAGCAGCGTCATGTTGTGGGCGAGGCTCTGCTCGGGCCGGCCGGCCGGGGTAGGGGAATGGAAGGCGGACAAAGGCGTCTCCGGGTTTTAATTTATCGATCGATAGTATACGATGGCAAAACCGTTAGGCAATGACCGCGGACCCACTGATGGAGACACCGATGTTCACTCGAAAGATCGCCCGCCTGGGCCTGGCCCTGCTGATGTCTTGGCTCGCAGGGGGCGCGGCCCCCGCCTGGGCGCAGGCCTACCCGAACCGCGTCATCCACCTCGTCGTCACCTACCCGCCCGGCGGCGCCTCCGACCTGATGGCCCGCGTGCTGGGCGAGAAGCTGGGCCAGCTGTGGAAGCAGACGGTGATCATCGACAACCGCCCCGGTGCCGGCGGCAGCATGGGCACCGACTACGCCGCGCGCCAGCCGGCCGACGGCTACACCTTCCTGGTCGGCAACATGGGCCCTTCGCTGGTCAACCCGCTGCTGTCCAAGCTGCCCTACGACATGGCCAAGGACTTCATCCCGGTCTCGCTGATCGCGACCGGCCCGGTGGTGCTGGTCGTCAACGGCAGCTCGCCCTACAAGACCCTGCAGGACGTGGTGGCGGCCGAGCGCGCCAAGCCCGGCACGCTGAACTTCGGGTCCGGCGGCACCGGCACGCTGGCACAGCTGGCCGGCGAGATGCTGAACCACGCCGCCGGCATCCAGATGCAGCACGTGCCCTACAAGGGCGGCATCGCGGCCGTCAACGACGTGCTGGCCGCGCAGCTCGACATGGTCGCGGCCGACCCGCAGGCGGTCGTGCAGCACATCAAGAGCGGCAAGCTGCGGGCGCTGGCGGTCAGCAGCGCCAAGCGCATGCCCAGCCTGCCCAGCGTGCCCACCTTCACCGAGAGCGGCATGCCGGAGCTGGTGGCGCTGAACTCCTGGGGGGTCTACCTGCCGGCCGCGACGCCCAAGCCGGTGGTCGAGGCCTTCGAGGCCGGCTTGAGCAAGGCGATGAAGGACCCGGAGCTGGTGAAGCGCTACACCGAGCTGGGTGTCGAGACGCTGAACAGCAGCGCCGAGGAGCTGCGTGCCTTCAACGCCGCCGAGGTCGTGAAGTACGCCAGGATCATCAAAGAGAAGAACATCCGCGCCGACTGACGCTCCCCTTTTCTTCATCACAGGAGTCTTCATGCCCAACCAGGTCATGCTCATCACCGGCGCCGGTCGCGGCATCGGTGCCGCACTCGCCAAGCTCGCTGCGCAGCGCGGCTATTCGGTGGCGGTGAACTATGCACAGAACTCGGCGGCGGCCGAAGCCGTTGTCCGCGAGATCATCGCCGCCGACGGCGAGGCCGTCGCGATCCAGGCCGATGTGTCGCAGGCTTCGGGTGCCGCCCATCTCTTCGAGCAGGTCGATCAACACTTCGGCCGCATCGACGTGCTGGTCAACAACGCCGGCATCGTCGGCCGCACCGCGCTGATCGACGAGATGGACGCCGCCTCGCTGGCGCAGGTCTTCGCGACCAACGTCTACAGCTATTTCTACTGCGCCGGCGAGGCGGTCAAGCGCATGTCCACGCGGCACGGCGGGCCGGGCGGGGTGATCGTCAACCTCTCTTCCGCGGCGGCGCGGCATGGCGGCTTCCCGAAGGAGATCGCCTATGCGTCCAGCAAGGGCGCGGTGGACGCCTTCACGCTGGGCCTGGCCAAGGAGCTCGGGCGCGACGGCATCCGCGTCAACGCGCTGCGGCCCGGCATCATAGCGACCGAGATGCACGATGCCCATGGCGGCAAGGCGACCATCGATGCCGTCGGCGCCACGGTGCCCATAGGCAGGGCAGGCACCGCCAACGAAGTGGCCGAAGCCGTGCTGTGGCTCGCATCGCCGGCCTCGTCCTACGTGCACGGCGCCTTGATCGACGTCTCCGGCGGCCGCTGAAGGAGGGGCTCACATGGCAGCCACCCAGAAAAAAGTCATCATCACCTGCGCCGTCACCGGCGCGATCCACACGCCGACGATGAGCCCGCACCTGCCGATCACGCCGCGGCAGATCGCCGACGAGTCGGTCGCCGCGGCGCAGGCCGGCGCCAGCATCATCCACCTGCATGCGCGCGACCCGGTGGACGGCCGGCCGACGCCGGACGTGGAGGTCTTCCGCCAGTTCCTGCCGGAGATCAAGGCGCGCTGCGACGCGGTGATCAACATCACCACCGGCGGCGGCCACAACATGACGGTGGCGCAGCGCCTGAGCGCGCCGCTGGCGCTCAAGCCCGAGATGGCGTCGTTCAACATGGGCTCGATGAACTTCGGCCTCTACCCGCTGATCGCGCGCTACCCCGAGTTCAAGCACGACTGGGAGCCCGCCTACCTGGAGAACACGCGCGACTTCATCTTCCGCAACACCTTCAAGGACATGGAGTACACGCTGGAGCACCTGGGCGAGGGTTGCGGCACGCGCTTCGAGTTCGAGTGCTACGACGTCGGCCACCTCTACAACCTGGCCCACCTGCGCGATCGCGGCCTGGTGAAGCCGCCGTTCTTCGTGCAGACCATCTTCGGCATCCTGGGCGGCATCGGGCCCGACACCGAGAACCTGCTGCACATGAAGCGCATCGCCGACAAGCTCTTCGGCGACGACTACCACTGGTCCATCCTCGGCGCCGGCCGCCACCAGATGGGGCTGCTGGCGGTGGGCGCGCAGATGGGCGGCAACCTGCGGGTCGGCCTGGAAGACAGCCTCTGGCTGGGCAAGGGCCAGCTGGCAGAGTCCAATGCCGACCACGTGCGCAAGGTACGCCGCCTGCTCGAGGAGCTCTCGCTGGAGGTGGCCACGCCCGACGAGGCCCGGGCGATGCTGCACCTGAAGGGCGCCGCCCAGGTGGCGTTCTGACCCCCCATCCACTGTCCCAGGAGACCTGATCGATGATCGTCGAGATGCGCACCTACACCGCCATGCCCGGCCGGGCCGGCGAGTTCCTCAAGCTCTACGAGGAGCTCGCGCTCGAGCTGCAGAAGAAGTACCTGGGCGGCCTGATGGGCTACTACGTGACCGAGCTCGGCGAGCTGAACCAGATCGTGCACCTGTGGCGCTACGAGAGCCTGGCCGACCGCGAGACGCGCCGCGCGCAGCTCGACGCCGACCCCGGCTGGGCGGTCTACAAGCAGGCCTTCGCCCAGCTCGGCGCGATTCAGCACCAGGACGCCCGGATCATGAAGCCCGTCTCCTTCTCGCCCACCTGAAGAAAGCACCCCCATGAGCAGACTCTCACTCGCCCAGGCCGACCTGATCGCCGACGGCACGCTGGCCCGGGCCCGCGAGCTCGGCTTCGCGCCGATGACCGTCGCGGTGCTCGACGCCGGCGGCCACGTCGTGGTGCTCAAGCGCGAAGACGGCGCCAGCATCATGCGGCCCGAGCTGGCGACGGCCAAGGCCTGGGGTGCCCTGGGCATGGGCTTCGGCGGGCGCGAGCTGGCGCGCCGCGCCGCCAAGATGCCGGGCTTCTTCACCGCGCTGAATGCGATCTCCGACGGCCGCATGGCCCCCGTCGCCGGCAGCGCCTTGCTGCGCGATGCAAGCGGCGAGCTGCTCGGCGCCGTCGGCGTCTCGGGCGACACCTCGGACAACGACGAGCTCTGCCTGGTGCCGGCCGTGCGCGCCGCCGGCTTGAAACCCGATACCGGCGACGAGTTGCCTGCCTAGCCATCCCCGGGCCAGGGTGGCCACGCCGGGGCCCAGACCTACAATCCAACCCCCGGGTGCGGCGCGAGTTCGAGCGCCGCGCCCTCCTGATCGCAGCCCCTCAGCCGACCGTGGCCACCTCTCCCGAAGCCCCCGCCAAAGTCAAGAAGCCGCGCCTGCGTGCCGAGGAGCGGGAGCAGCAGATCCTGCACGGCGCGATCCGCTACTTCTCCGAGATGGGCTTCGCGGGGCAGACGCGCGAGCTCTCGCGCCGCCTGGGCATCACGCAGCCGCTGCTCTACCGCTACTTCAAGTCCAAGAAGGACCTGATCGACAAGGTCTACGTACACGTCTTCATGGGCCGCTGGCAGCCGCAGTGGATCCCGCTGCTGCAGGACCGCACGGTGCCGCTGGCCAAGCGGCTGCTGCGCTTCTACCAGGAGTACGCGCGCGCCACCTACCAGCCCGAGTGGATACGCATCTACATGTTCGCGGGCCTGGAGAGCAGCGACCTGAACCGGCGCTACCTGCAGCTGATCAAGAAAGACCTGCTGGTGCCCATCTGCAAGGAGCTGCGGGTGCACTGCGGCATCGCCAACGACGAACTGCCGGTCTCCGAGCAGGAGATCGAGTTCTACTGGACGCTGCACGACGGCATCTTCTACACCGCCATCCGCGAGACCATCTACAAGTCGCCGATGCAGGTCTCGTTCGACGACAAGGTGCGCTTCGCGGTCGACAACTTCCTTGCCGGCGCCAAGGTGGTCTACCCCAAGCTGGTGGCCGAGGAGGCCAAGCGGGCCGTGCCACCGTCGCAGGCGGCTCGCGCTAAGCCCGCCTGAAGCAGCAGCGGCGCGCCGGCCCGCTGCGCGGGCCGATCGAGCGCCGTGCTTCAGTGTGTCGCGGCCGCCGCTTCGCCGTGGTGCTTGCCGTGCCGCAGCCGGCGCAAGCCCCGCACCAGCCACTGCACCCCGTCGTCCACGAAGGTGAAGATCACCGGGATCACCAGCAGGCTCAGGAAGGTCGAGGTGATCAGCCCGCCGATCACCACGATCGCCATCGGCGCGCGGAAGCTGGGGTCGGTGCCGAAGCCGAGGGCGATCGGCATCATGCCGGCACCCATCGCCAAGGTGGTCATGATGATGGGGCGGGCGCGTTTGTGGCAGGCGTCGAGCAGGGCGTCCCAGCGCGAGAGGCCGTGCTCGCGGCGCGCGAGGATGGCGTACTCCACCAGCAGGATGGAGTTCTTGGTCGCGATGCCCATCAGCATGATCATGCCGATCATCGCCGGCATCGTCAGGTCGGTGCGGGTGATGAACAGCGCCAGGATGGCGCCGGGGATGGAGAGCACCAGCGCGGCCAGGATGGTCACCGGCTGCACGAAGGCGTGGAAGAGCAGCACCAGCACGATGTAGATGCACAGCACGCCGGCGCCCATCGCCAGCAGGAAGCCGCTGAAGAGCTCGCCCATCGCTTCGGCGTCGCCTATCGAGGCCTTGCTGATGCCGGGCGGCAGGCTCACCAGGCTGGGCAGCTGGTTGGCCAGCTGCTCGATCTGGCCCAGCGGCTGGCCGTTCAGCTCGATCTCGAAGTTGACGTTGCGCAGCCGGTCGTAGCGGTCGATCTGGGCCGGGCCGCTGGCGATCTCTATCGTGGCGACGTTGCTCAGGCTGACCGGGCCGCGGGCGCCGGGGATCAGCAGCCGGGCGATCAGGCCCAGGTCTTGCCGGGCCGCTTCGGGCAGCTTGACGAGCACCGGGATCTGGCGCTGCGAGAGGTTGAGCTTGGCGAGCTCCTGGTCGTAGTCGCCGCTGGTGGCGATGCGCAGGGTGTCGGCAATGGCGGCGGAGGTCACGCCCAGGTCGGCCGCGCGGGCGAAGTCGGGCCGCACCACCACCTCGGGCCGCGCGAGGCTGGAGCTGGAGGTCACGCTGCCTATGCCGGGCAGGCCGCGCAGCTGCTTCTCGACCACCGCGGCGTGGGCCAGCAGCGCGTTGCCGTCTTCGCCGGCCAGCACCAGCATGAACTTCTCCGCCGAACCGCCGAAGCCGACGTTCATGCGCGCCCCCGGCACGGCCTCCAGTGCGGTGCGCAGCTCGGCCTCGATGGCCTGCTTGCTGATGCCCTTGCGCTCGCCGCGCGGGCTCAGGTTGATGGTCAGCGTGGCCTTGCGCACCTCGGCCGCGCCGGCCTGCGCGAACGGATCGCCGCCCGACGAGCCGCCGCCCACCGCGGTGTAGATCATCTTCACCTGGGCATGCTTTTGCAGCAGCGCCCGGGCCTGCTCGGCGGTGGCCAGCGTCTGCTCGAAGGTGCTGCCGGGCGGCAGCGAGATGTAGACCTGGGTCTGCGAGAGGTCGTCCGGCGGGATGAAGCCGCCGGCGATCTTGCCCATCGCCAGCGGGGCCAGCGAGCCGACAAAGAACACCACGGTGGCCAGCAGGGTCCAGCCCCGGTGGTGCAGGCACCAGGCGGCCATCTTCATGTACGCCCGCATCCAGCGCGGCTCGTGGTCGGCCGGCGCGTGCGGCTTCAGCAGGTAGGCCGCCATCATCGGCGTCAGCAACCGTGCCACCACCAGCGAGAAGAAGACCGCGATGGCGGCCGTCCAGCCGAACTGCACGAAGAACTTGCCGACCACCCCGCTCATGAAGGCCGTCGGCAGGAAGACGGCGATCAGCGTGAAGGTGGTGGCGATGACGGCCAGGCCGATCTCGTCGGCGGCCTCCATCGCGGCCTGCAGCGGCGTCTTGCCCATGCGCAGGTGGCGCATGATGTTCTCGATCTCGACGATCGCGTCATCGACCAGGATGCCGACCACCAGCGACAGCGAGAGCAGGGTCACGACGTTGATCGTGAAGCCCATCAGGTACATCACCGCGAAGGCCGGGATGATGGACAGCGGCAGCGCGGTGGCCGAGACCAGGGTGGCGCGCCAGTCGCGCAGGAACAGCCACACCACCAGCACCGCCAGCAGCGCGCCTTCGTACATCAGCGTCATCGAGCCTTCGTAGTTCTCCTGCACCGAGTCGACGAAGTTGAAGGCCTCGGTCACCGTGATGTCGGGGTGCTCGGCCTTGAGCTGGTCGAGCGCGCGGCGCACGCCCTCGGCGACCTCGATCTCGCCGGCGCCGCGGCTGCGCGCGATCTCGAAGCCGACCACCGGCTGGCCGTTGAGCAGCGCGGCCGAGCGCCGCTCGGCGACGGTGTCGGCGATGCTCGCGACCTGGTCCAGCCGCACCCGGCGGCCGTCGCTCAGGCTGATCTCCATGTCGGCCAGGTCGTGCGCGGTCTGCACCGTGCCTATCATGCGCACCGATTGCTCCGCGCCGCCCAGGTCGGCGCGGCCGCCGGAGGCCTCCTGCTGGATCTGGCGCAGCTGGCGCGAGACGTCGGCCGCGGTGGCGCGCAGCGCGGCCATGCGGTCGGGGTCGAGGTCGATGTGGATCTCGCGCGTCACGCCACCCACCCGGGCCACGCTGCCGACGCCGGCCACGCCCAGCAGGGCCTTGGTGACGGTGTTGTCGACGAACCAGGAGAGCGCCTCGTCGTCCATCCGGCTCGAGGCCACCGTGTAGGTCAGGATGGGCATGCCCGACAGGGTCACCTTGGAGACCACCGGGTCGCGCAGCGCGCCGGGCAGGTCGGAGCGGATGCGCGAGACGGCGTCGCGCACGTCGTCCACCGCCTCCTGGGTGGGCTTCTCGAGCCGGAACTCGGCGGTGATGGTGGCGGTGCCGTCCTGTACCTTGCTGTAGAGGTGCTTCAGGCCCTGCACCGTGGCGATCGAGTTCTCGATCTTGCGCGCCACCTCGGTCTCCATCTGCGAGGGCGCGGCGCCGGGCAGCGAGGCGGTGACGGTCACCGTCGGCAGCTCGATGTCCATGAAGTTCTGGATCTTCATCGCCTTGAAGCCGAGCAGCCCGGCCAGGGTCAGCACGATGAAGAGCAGGATCGCGGGGATGGGGTTGCGGATCGACCAGGTCGAGACGTTGATCGCCATGGGCGGCTCCGGTTATTGGGCGGCGGGTGCCGCGACGGGCCGGGCGGCTGCCGAGGCCGGCGCTGCGCCGACCACCCGCACCGTGTCGCCGTCGGCCAGGAAGGCGGCGCCCGAGGCGACCACGCGGGCCGAAGCGTCCAGGCCCTTGGTGATCTCGATGCGGTCACCGACACGCCGGCCCGTGCCGACCTTGGTGCTGCTCAGCTTGAGGTCAGGCCCGATGCGCAGCACGTAGCTGAAGCCGTCGCGCTGCACCACGGCGGCCTGCGGCAGCGTGAGCCCGCTGGCGCTGGCGATCTCGAACTCGCCGCGCGCGAACATGCCGGCGCGCGCCGTGCCCGGCGTCGGCAGGTCCACATAGACCACGCCGTTGCGGGTGGCGGGGTCGACCATGGGGGCGAGCTGGCGCACCTTGCCGAGCACGGCCGGGCCGCCGGCCGGCGTGACGCTGGCCGCCATGCCGGGCTTGATCGCCGCCAGGTCGGTGGCAGCCACCTCGCCGCGCCATTCGAGCCGGCCCTGGCGTATCAGCCGGAACAGCTCCTGGCCGGCCGGCAGCACCGCGCCCACGGTGGCGCTGCGGGCCGAGATCACGCCGGCGTCGGGCGCCAGCACCTGGGTCTGGCGCAGCCGGAGCTGCTGCTGCTGGGCGCTGGCGCGCTGCGCGTCCAGCCTGGCCTTGGCGGTGTTCTCGGCGGTCAGGTACTGCTGGATCTGCTGGCTGCTGAGCGCGCCGCTGGGCTGCAGGTCGCGGGCGCGCTGGGCGTTGGCGGCCGCCTCGGCCAGCGCGGCCTCGGCCTCGGCGACGGCGGCGCGGGTCTGGGCCAGCTCGGCCTGCACCGTGTCGGGCGCGAAGGTGGCGAGCACCTGGCCGCGCTTGACGACGTCGCCGACGTTGACGCGCACCTCGGCCAGCCGCAGGCCGTTGGCCTCGGTGCCGACGCTGGCCTCCTGCCAGGCGGCGATGTTGCCGTTGGCGCTGATGCGCACCGGCAGCGCCAGGGTCTGGGGCTGCACCGCGGTGACGGTGAGCGCGGCGCGGGCGGGGGCCGAGGCGGCCTGGGCGGGCGGGTCTGCCGCCAGCGCGGGCGCGGCGGGCAGGGCAGCGAGCAGGGCGAGCAGCAGGGCGGGGCGGGCGAGGTGCAGGGTCATGGCGCGGCGTTGACGGCAACGGAGGTGGTCGGGACGGAGGCGGTCTCGGGCGAGCCGGCGGCGGGCAGCACCCAGCCGCCGCCGAGTGCGCGGTAGAGCGAGATCCAGGCGGCGACCCGCTCGCGCTGCAGGTCGATCAGCGCGCTGCGCGCCTGCAGGGCGTTGCGGCGGCTGTCTTCGAGCTCGAACAGGCTGGCCAGGCCGCCGCGCTGGCGGGCCTCGGTGGCGCGCAGCGCGCTCTCGAAACCCTCGGCCGCGAGGCGGGCGTCGTCGCTGCGCGAGGCCGTGCTCTGCAACGCCAGCAAGGCCTCTTCGACCTCGCGCACGGCGCCGCGCAGGTCGGCGGTGTAGCGGCTCAGCGCAGCGTCGTAGCGGGCCTGGGCTGCGCTGACGTTGGCCTGGCGCACGCCGCCGTCGAAGAGCGGCAGCGAGACGCTCAGCGGGCCCAGGCTCCAGGTCGTGCCGCTGACGGTGACCTCGCTGGTCTCCAGGCGGCTGCGGCCGACGCTGCCGGCCAGGCTGATCGTCGGCCAGCGCTGGGCGCGGGCCTGGTCAGTGTCGGCGCTGGCGGCCAGCAGGCTCTGGGCGCTGGTATAGAGGTCGGGCCGCTGGGCCAGGGCCTGGGCCGGCACGGCGGGCACCTCGATTTGCGCCGGCTCCGGCAGCCGTGCCAGGCCGGCGGCCAGCTCGCCGCGCAGCAGCGGCTCGGCCAGCCCGCTGAGCGAGACCAGGGCCTTGACCTGGCTGTCGCACTGGCTGCGCTGCGCCGCGGCCGTGGCGCGGGCCTGCGCGGCGCCGGCGTTGGCGAGCGCGGCATCGGCCGGCGCCTGGAAGCCGGCGCGTGCGGCCAGCTCGGTCAGGCGGGCGGTTTGCGCGCGCGAGGCGGCGTCGGCCTCGGTCTGCACGCGGGTGGCTTCGCAGGCGCGCAACGCCAGGTAGCTGCCGGCCACCTCGG
>DATHWJ010000190.1:0-24815 GCA_035460745.1 Ideonella sp.
TCGCCACGGCCGCCTGCGGCCTGCTGGCCAGCGGCGGCGCGCAGGCGCAGGCCGCTGCGCCGCCCGAGCCCGCGGCGTCCGCGCCACGCACCGAGCGCGTCGTCGTGATCGGCACCCGCAGCGCGGAGCGCCCTTTCGACGTCGCGGCCTCGGTCGACGTGGTCGACGGCGCCACGGTGCGCGAGCAGCAGGTGCGCGTCAATCTCTCGGAGACCCTGAGCCGGGTGCCCGGCCTGGTGGTGCAAAACCGGCAAAACCTCGCGCAGGACCTGCAGGTGTCGTCGCGCGGCTTCGGTGCGCGCTCCACCTTTGGCGTGCGCGGCGTGCGGCTGATACAGGACGGCATCCCCATCACCATGCCCGACGGGCAAGGCCAGACGGCGTCGTTCGACCTGGACGGCGCCGAGGCGATCGAGGTCTTGCGCGGCCCCTTCGCCGCGCTCTACGGCAACGCCTCCGGCGGCGTGGTTCACCTGATCACCGAGGCGGCGCCGCAGCAGCCCAGCGCCGAGCTGAGCGCCTCCGCCGGCAGCTTCGACAGCTGGCGCACCGGCCTGCGCGTGGGCGGGCGCAGCGGCGACATCGGCCTGACGGCCAACGTCTCGCGCTACCAGACCGACGGCTACCGCGAGCACAGCGCCGCGCGGCGCGACCTGGCGAACGCCAAGCTGCGCTGGGACATCGACGGCGCCTCCAGCCTGACCGTCGTGGCCAACGGCCTGGACCAGCCCGACACGCAGGACCCGCTGGGCCTGACGCAGGAGCAGCTCGACACCGACCGCCGCCAGGCCGGCGCCAACGCCGAGGCCTTCAACACCCGCAAGAGCATCCGCCACGAGCAGGCCGGGCTGGTCTATCGCCGGCAGTTCGGCGGCGGCGGCAAGCTGGAAGCCAGCGGCTACGGCGGCACCCGCCAGGTCACGCAGTTCCTCGGGTTGCCGCTGGTGGCGCAGGGGCCGACCTCGTCGGGCGGCGTGGTCGACCTGGACCGCGAGTTCGCCGGCAGCGCGCTGCAATGGCAGCAGGCCGGCGAGCTGCAGGGCCGGCGCTACACCCTGACCGCCGGCCTGGCCTACGACCGCATGCGCGAGCACCGGCGGGGGTTTGTCAGCGACACCGGCGTGCAGGGCGCGCTGCGGCGCGACGAGATCGACACCGTCAGCAGCTTCGACCAGTACCTGATCGCCACCTGGCAGCTTGCCGAACGCTGGAAGCTGCAGGGCGGTCTGCGCCACAGCGAAGTGCGCTTCGACTCGGCCGACCGCTACATCGCCGGCCCCAACCCCGACGACAGCGGCGCCGCGCGCTATGCCAGCACCAGCCCGGTGCTGGGCCTGCTGTTCCAGCTGACGCCGGAGATCAACCTCTTTGCCGCCTATGGGCGCGGCTTCGAGACCCCCACCTTTGCCGAGCTGGCCTACCGGCCCGGCGGCGAGACCGGGCTGAACTTCGACCTGCAGGCGGCCACCAGCCGCAACGCCGAGCTGGGCGTCAAGGCGCAGCTCGCGAGCGGGCTGAAGGCCAGCGCCACGCTGTTCCGTGCCGACACCCGCAACGACGTGGTCTCGGCCGGCGCATCGGGCGGCCGCACCGTCTACAGCAACGCCGGCCGCACGCGGCGCGATGGCGCCGAGCTGGCGCTGGACGCCGCCTTGGCCGCCGGCTGGAGCGCCTATGCCGCCTACACCTACACGCGGGCCGATTTCCGCGAGCTGGTGACGGCGGCGGGCGCCGACCTCTCGGGCAGCCGCATCCCGGGCGTGCCGCGCCAGACCCTGTTCGCCGAGCTCGCCTGGCGCCACGCGGCCAGCGGCTTCAGCAGCGCCGCCGAGCTGCGCGCCGCCAGCCGCATCCAGGCCAACGACGCCAACACCGCCTCGGCGCCCGGCTACGCCACGCTGGGCTGGCGCGGCGGCTTCGAGCAGCGCACGGCGGACGGCTGGCGCTTCAGCGAGTTCCTGCGCGTCGACAACCTGCTGGACAAGGCCTACGTGGGCTCGGTGATCGTCAACGAGACCAACCAGCGTTTCTTCGAGCCCGCGCCCGGCCGCAGCTGGACGCTGGGGGCGACGGCGGCGCGGTCGTTCTGATCAGGCCGCCGCCGCCACCGGCGGCTCGAAAGCCCGCACCGGCGGCAGCGGCGCATCGAAGCGCTCGACCTGCACCGCCGTCAACTGGCCGGCGCAGCCTTGCGCCAGCGACGAGGTGCCCTGGTCGCGCGTCAGCACGTTGGGGTTGCCGTGCACGCAGAGCGCCATCTCGTCGTCCGCGTCCAGCGGGTCGTACCAGGCGCCGGTGGGCAACTGCACCACGCCGGCCATCACCTCGTCGGTGACGTGCACGCTGGCCAGGCAGGCACCGCGCGTGTTGAACAGCCGCGCGATGTCGCCCTCGGCAATGCCGCGTGCGGCGGCGTCAGCCGGATGCAGGCGGCAGACCTCGCGCCCCTGCCGCTTGGCGCCGGCGCTGTGGCCGCCGAAGTCGAGCTGGCTGTGCAGCCGGGTCGCCGGCTGGTTGGCCACCAGGATCAGCGGGTGAGCCTCGTCGGGCCCGTCGGTGGGCGCCAGCCAGGCCGGGTGGCCGGGGCAATCGGCATAGCCGAAGCCGGCGATGCGCTCGGAGGCCACCTGCACTTTGCCGCTGGGCGTGGGCAAGGGCTGGCCGAGCGGGTCGTCGCGGAAGGCGCGCACGATGCCGCCGTCGTCGGCCTGCTGCGGCAGCGTGATCTCGCCCAGGCGCCAGAACTCGTCGAAGTCAGGTGCCGGCAGGCCCTGGTCCGCCAGGCCCTGGCGGGTGCGCTCGTAGAGGTGGCGCAGCCACTCGCGCGCCGTGCGGCCCTCGGTGAAGGCCTGCTCGCTGCCCAGCCGCGCGGCCAGCAGGCGGAAGATCTCGTGGTCGTCCCTGGCCTGGGCGAAAGGCGGCGCGATGCGGTGCATCGCCACCATCAGCGGGTCGGTGGGCGTGACGCCGATGTCCTCGCGCTCCAGCGTCATCGTGCAGGGCAGCACGATGTCGGCGTGGCGCGCGGTCGCGGTCCAGGCGATCTCGTGCACCACCAGCGTGTCGACGGTGGCAAAGGCGCGGCGCAGCCGGTTCAGGTCTTGATGGTGGTGGAAGGGGTTGCCGCCGGCCCAGTAGACCAGCTTGATCTCGGGGTAGAGGCGGCGCTGGCCGTTGTAGTCGAAGGGCTGGCCGGGCTGCAGCAGCATGTCGGCGATGCGGGCCACCGGGATGAAGTCCGGCACCTCGTTCTTGCCCTGCGGCAGCGCGGCGGTGGGCACCGCGTTCATGCGCTTGCCGTAGTGGGCCAGCGCGCCCATCGCATAGGCGAAGCCGCCGCCGGGCAGGCCGATCTGGCCCAGCATCGCGGCCAGCACCGTGCCCATCCAGACCGGCTGCTCGCCGTGCTCGGCGCGCTGCAGCGAGTGGGCCACCACCACCAGCACGCGCCGGCCGTGCAGCGAGCGGGCGAGCGCGGCGATGCGGTCGGCGGCGAGGCCGCAGAGGGTCGCGGCCCAGGCCGCGGTCTTGGCCACGCCATCGGCCTCGCCCGAGAGGTAGCGCGCAAACACCGGCCAGCCCTCGCAGAAGCGCTCGAGAAAAGCCAGGTCGTGCAGCCCCTCGCTCATCAGCGTGTGGGCCAGGCCCAGCATCAGGGCCACGTCGGTGCCAGGCGTCACCGGCAGCCACTCGGCGCGGGCTTCTTCCGGCAGGTCGGGCCGCAGCGGGCCGATGTTGACGAAGCGGCAGCCGCGCGCCGCGGCCTTGGCCATGGACTCGCGCTCGATGTGCCGGCTGACGCCGCCGCTGGCGACCATGGAGTTTTTCAGGGCCATGCCGCCGAAGGCCAGCACCACGTCGCTGTGGTCCATCACCTGCCACCAGGTGACGTTGCGGCGCGCCACGTCGTCCATGTTGCCCAGCACGTGCGGCAGTATCACCGCGGAGGCGCCGGCGCTGTAGCTGTTGACCGAGCGCACGTAGCCGCCCAGCGAGGTGTTCAGGAAGCGGTGGACCTGGCTCTGCGCGTGGTGGAAGCGGCCGGCGCTGGACCAGCCGTAGGAGCCGCCGAACACCGCCTTGGCGCCGTGCCTGTCCTTGACGCGGGCGAGCTCGGCGGCAAGCCGGTCCAGCACCTCGTCCCAGCCCATCGCGACGAACTCGTCGCGGCCGCGGCGCTCGCTGGGGCCGGGGCCGTTCTCCAGCCAGCCGCGGCGCACCATGGGCTGGGCGATGCGGGCGCGGTGGCGAAGGGCCGCGGGGAAGTTCTGTATCAGCTGGTTGGGGTCGGGGTCGCCGGGGTGCGGCGCCACCTTCAGCTCCTCGCCGGCCCAGTGGGCGGAGAAAACGCCCCAGTGCGAGCTGTGGGAAAACGTGGGCGGTGGCGAGGGGAGGCTTGACATCGGATCCTGAAATTTCACTCAATGAATCACATACTCAACTAACGAAACAATAGGGAGCTTGGGCGCCGGTGTCAAGCGGGAGACCTCGGCGAGCCTCGCCCGCCCCTTGCACCGCGCCGCGCTGGGTCCGGCCACAACGGTTGCAAACGAGAACCATTCGCATTACATTACACCCTGATCGCCAGCGATCGCCCGGGTGCCACCCCGCACCCGCGTAGACTTTGTCAGGGACCCAGCCGCTCGCCGAGCCGCTCCACGCCCCGGCAGCCGCACCCGCCAGCCGCGTCGCCCGCCGTGCTCACCCGACGACCACGAGCCCGCGATGAGTCTCCTCCCCCTTCGCCCCGTTCCCGCGCACGACGCCGCGGCCTTGCTGCGCCGCTGGGACCGCATCGGCATCGGCATTCGCTGCGCCTACAACCCCGGCCTGCCTGGCGTGATCCGCCATTACCTCGATGCCGGCCGCCAGGTCGCCGCGGCCGGGGTACTGCCCGAGATGGCCGTGCTGCAGCGCCTGCTGACCGTGCTGCTGCAAACGGCGCACGACGAGGCGCTGCCCTGGTTCTGGCGCAGCGTGTGCCTGGAGCACACCACTCTGCCGCTGGCCCGGCTGCGCACACGCCTGAAACACTACGACCCCATCGCCTGCCACGCGCTGGAATGCGCCGTGCAGGCGATCCGCGACACCCTCGCCGCCACCCGGCAGCACGACACGTGAAGCCGGCTGCTTGCGGGTGGCGCGCTGAGCGGCAGCGCGGTCTGGCTCGGGCGGCGCAAGCGGCGCGCCCGGCGGACACAGGCGGCAGACTCACGCGGCAGAAGCGCGCGCCGAGGTCTCAGCCGCTCAAGGCTTGGTGACGCGGCAAGCAGGGGCCGAACACAGCCCGTACATGGCCAGCGAATGCTCCTGCAGCTCGAAGCCGCGCTCCCTGGCCACGGCCTGCTGGCGCTGCTCGATCTGGGCGTCGTAGAACTCCTCCACCTTGCCGCAGCGCAGGCACACCATGTGGTCGTGGTGCCTGCCCTCGTTGAGCTCGAAGACCGCCTTGCCGCCCTCGAAATGCTGGCGGGCCAGCAGGCCGGCCTCGACAAACTGGATCAACACCCGGTAAACGGTCGCCAGGCCCACGTCGGCGCCCTCGTTCAGCAGGGCACGGTAGACGTCTTCGGCAGAGAGGTGGCGCTGCTCGGCGCGCTGGAACACCTCCAGCACCTTGAGCCGCGGCAGTGTCGCCTTCAGGCCGCTGGTCTTGAGTTCTTCGGCCCGGCTGGTCAATGGCTGAATCGGCATGCTGTTCGATCGCTTCATCTCATTTAAGAGTAATTCTCATTTGCATTATGAGCGGTCCACCGCACCTGGACAAGCGCCTCCCGACGATCCGAGACGTAACAGGCCCGGCTTGACAGCCGCCCCGCTTGCCGCGACCCTGCGCCGTCGGCCCGGCCGGGTGCGGCGCACAAGAACGACGGAGACCCGCGCGCATGGAAACCTCCCAACGCGAGCACATCGCCACCGTGATGCAGGTGGCGGCCGACGGCCTGCAAGCCCGCGCCGCGCTGACGCACGACGAGATCATCCGCGACTCGTGGCTGCGCTGCGTGCACAAGCACCGGCTCGACCCGACCCGCATGCAGGAGGCGGTGATACTGCCGCAGGGGCGGCTGCGCGAGCACCAGGACCAGCTCGAAGCCTTCCTGCAGATCGCCCGCCATGGCCTGGAGACGCTTTACCAGCAGGTGGCCGGCATGGGCTACGTGGTGCTGCTGACCGACGCGCGCGGCATCACGGTGGACTTCATCGGCGACCTGCAGCTCGACCACAGCCTGCGCCGCGCTGGCCTCTACCTGGGCGCCGACTGGAGCGAGCAGCACGCCGGCACCTGCGGCGTGGGCACCTGCATCGACACCGGCGAAGCGCTCACGGTGCACCTCAGCGATCACTTCGACGCCACCCACATCCCGCTGACCTGCACCACCGCGCCGATCTACGACGCCGCCGGCCGGCTCAACGCCGTGCTCGACATCTCGGCCCTCAGCGCGCCGCAGCCCAAGGCCAGCCAGCACCTCGCGCTGCAGCTCGTCAAGGTCTACGCCCAGCACATCGAGACGGCCAGCTTCCTGCACCGCTTCCGGCAGGACTGGCTGCTGCGGCTGAGCGGCGCACCGCAGTTCCTCGACGTCAACCCCGAGTACCTGCTCGCGCTGGACGCCGCCGGCCGGGTCATCGGCCACAACCGGCGCGCCCAGCAGCTCTTCGAGGCGGCCGGCCGGCCGCCGCTGCTGGGCCAGCCGCTGGACCGGCTGCTCAATCTCTCGCTGAACGACGTCGGCCGCTTCGCCGCCACCCGGCCGGCCGACCAGCGCGCGGTGATGCTGGCCAGCGGCCGGCAACTGCTCTTCCTCAGCGCCACTGCGCCGCCGTCGCGCAGCGCGGCGCCGCATGCGCCGCGCGAGCGCGCGGTGCCGGCGCCGCTGGCGGCCCTCTCGGGTGGCGACGCGGCGCTGGAGCGCCAGATGGAGCGCGCTGCGCGGCTGGTCAATTCGCCGATGAGCCTGCTGATCACCGGCGAGACGGGATCCGGCAAGGAGTGGTTCGCCAAGGCCTTGCACGCCAGCAGCGAGCGCCGCCAGCAGCCCTTCGTCGCGGTGAACTGCGCGGCCATCCCCGAGACGCTGATCGAGAGCGAGCTCTTCGGCCACCTGCCCGGCAGCTTCTCAGGCGCCGGCCCCAAAGGCAAGCGCGGGCTGATCCAGGAGGCCGACGGCGGCACCCTCTTTCTCGACGAGATCGGCGACATGCCGCGCCCGCTGCAGGCCCGGCTGCTGCGCGTGCTGGCCGAGCGCGAGGTGCTGCCGATAGGCGCGACGCGGCCGGTGGCCGTCAACATCCGCGTGATCGCCGCCACCCACTGCGACCTCGAAGCGCTGGTGCGCGAAGGCCGCTTCCGCGACGACCTCTACTACCGCCTGAACGGCGCCCACCTGCAACTGCCGCCGCTGCGCGAACGCAGCGACCTGGGCTGGATGATCGACCACATGCTGCAGCCCGGCCCCGGCCGCCGCGACAGCCCCCCGGCACTGAGCCCCGAAGCGCGCGGCTGGCTGCTGGCGCACCGCTGGCCAGGCAACCTGCGCGAGCTGCGCAACGCGCTGGACTACGCGCGGGCCGTCTGCAGCGGCGGCCTGATCCAGCTCGCCGACCTGCCCGACACCCTGCTGGCCGCCCTGCCCCCGCAGCCGGCCACGCCGCTGCGCCCCCACGCGCCGCCCGCCAACGGTGACGGCGCCGCCGAGCTGCTGCAGGCGCTGCGCGGCGCGCACTGGAACGTCAGCGCCGCCGCCCGCCAGCTCGGCGTTTCGCGCATGACGCTGTACCGCCGCATGCAGCGCTGGGGGATCGTGTCGCCGAACCGGATGGATGAGCCTGGCGGGCAATTCGGCGAGGGTCGGTGAGCGCGGCAAGCGGGTGGGGATTGGGAGGGCGAGAAAAGGACGGTGGGTGCGCAGGGGCCAGCGCGGAGTCCGGTTCCCCGTGATGCCTGCGGGCAATGCAAGAGTTCAGGTGTGCAAATGCACCGCTTCTGTGCTCAACCTCCCCTCCGAACTACCGAAAAAAATGGGGACATTGCCATCCGGCGGACCTCGGGGAAGCCGGGCGTGAGTCGCCGTCTCTTACCCTCACGAGAGCACGTCCATGAAGACTCTTGCCGCCATCCGTCTCGCCGCATTCGCTTGCGCTGCCGCGGTGCAGGGCCTCGCCTCCTGTCCAGCCGGGGCCCAGGAGCTGAGCGACGCCCAGCGTGCTGCCTACCGTCGCCCGGACAGCATTCCCTTCCCGAAAGACAACCCCTACACCCCCGAGAAGGCCGCGTTGGGCAAGATGCTGTTCTTCGACACCCGGCTGTCGCGGGACAAGAACCTCAGTTGCGCCAGTTGCCACAACCCGTCCTTTGGCTGGGAGGTTCCCTTCGCCACGGCCATCGGCGCTGGCGGCAAGCCGCTGGGTCGCCACGCGCCCACGGCACTGAACCAGGCCTGGAGCAAGAACTACTTCTGGGACGGACGCGCACCCACGCTGGAGGCTCAAGCCAAGGGGCCGATCGAAGCCGCCGTCGAGATGGACCTGCCCATGGCCACTGCCGTCGCCCGATTGAAGGAAGTGCGGGGCTACGTCGATGCCTTCTCCAAGGCCTTCCCCAAGGATGGCCTGGGCGAGGAGACGGTGCTCAAGGCAATTGCAACGTTCGAGCGCACCATCGTCACCGGCGATACCCCCTTCGATCGCTGGGTTCGGGGCGATAACAAGTCCATGAGTACCGAGGCCAAGCGCGGCTTCGCCCTCTTCGCGGGCAAGGCGAACTGCGCTGCCTGCCACAGCGGATGGAACTTCACCGACGACAAGTTTCATGACATCGGCCTTCCCACCGCAGACCCCGGCCGCATGGGCATCACCAACGCGGCATCGGACCAGCACGCCTTCAAGACGCCGAGCCTGCGGGAGATCGCCGCACGGGCGCCCTTCATGCATCACGGCCAAGTCGCGACGCTCGAAGCGGTCACTTCGCACTACATCACCGGCGGACAGAAGCGGCCCTCGCTGGACGCGCAGATGAGGCCCTTGTCCCTGAGCGGGCAGGACGTGCAGGACCTGAGCACCTTCATGCGCAGCCTGTCCAGCCCTCAGACCACGCTGGCCATGCCCAACCTGCCTTCGCACTGAGCCGGAGAAGCCCGTGAACCTCGTCAAGAGAAGTCTCTACCTGTGCATTGGCGTCTTGCTGATGCTGTTGGGTCTGCAGGGTGCCCAGTCGCTGTATCAGGTGTCTCGTCTGTCTGCCGCCACCGACGACGTGGTTGCCAGCAGCCGGCTGTCGAGCGAAGCGCGGCAGTTGTGGGCCAAGTTCCTGGACGCGGAACAAGCGCTGAAACAGGCCACGGCGTTTGTCGACGCGGCGAGTGCCGACGACCTGCGCAAGGCGTTTGCCGCACGGTCGGCCGCGCTGCACGGCGGGGTCGCCGCAATGAAGGCGAGCGCCGCCGGCGACCTGCAGCAGGGCGCCCAGAACGTCTCGAACAAGGTCGATGCCTGGCTCGCGTTGGCGGCCAAGCATGTGACCACCGAGGGCGTGACCGAGCTCCCGTCATACCACCTGCTCGACGCGGCGCGCGCCGACGTCGATACCGAGATCACGGCCCTGGTCGGGCACAGCGCAGAGGCGGCCACGGCCACGGTCGCCGCCAGCCATGCGCTGGCCCGCAGTGCCACGCTGTGGACCCTGGGAGAACTCCTTGCTGCCATCGCCCTGGGGGTGGCGTTGGGCTGGCGTGCGCTGAACAGCCTGCACCGGCAACTGGGTGCCGACGCCAGCGAGGTGGCGCGTGTGGCCAACGCCGTGGCGGACGGCGACCTGACCGTGGCCATTCCTGCCCAGGGTGTACCGGCAGGCAGTGTCATGGCGGCCATCTCACGGATGCAGCAGTCCCTGCAGGAGACGGTATCGCGGGTGCTCGGCATCAGTGGCAACCTTGCCAGCGGCTCGAACGAAATCGCCACGGGCAACAACGACCTCAGCCAGCGCACCGAACAACAGGCGGCGGCACTCGAACGCACGGCGGCGACCATGGAGGAGCTGGGCACCACCGTCAGGCACAACGCCGAGAACCTGACGCAGGCCAGCCAACTGGCCGACACGGCGAGCGCCGTGGCCACACATGGCGGTACCGTGGTCGGGCAGGCCGTGGAGACGATGCGCGGCATCAACGACAGCTCGAGAAAGATCGCCGACATCATCGGTGTCATCGACGGCATTGCATTCCAGACCAACATCCTGGCGCTCAATGCCGCTGTCGAGGCGGCGAGGGCCGGTGAGCAAGGGCGGGGCTTTGCCGTCGTCGCTTCCGAGGTGCGCGGCCTGGCCCAGCGGTCGGCAGCAGCGGCGCGCGAGATCAAGGCCCTCATCATGGCCAGTGTCGAGCGGGTCGAGGCCGGCAGCACCTTGGTCGACCGGGCAGGACACACCATGAAGGAAGTGGTGCAGGCCATCGACCGCGTGACCGCCGTGATGGCGGAGATTCGAACCGCCAGCGTCGAGCAGAGCGCCGGGGTGGCGCAGGTCGGAAAGTCGGTGGCGGAGCTCGACCACGCCACTCAGCAGAACGCTGCACTCGCGGAACAAAGTGCAGCAGCAGCCGAGAGCCTGAAGGTTCAGGGTCAACAACTCGCTCAGGCGATGACCTTCTTCAAGCTCAGGGCGTCGGCATCTCGCGCATGACGCCTTGCCGGCGCATGCAGCGCTGGGGGATCGTGTCGCCGAAGATGGATGAGCTGGAGGGGCAAGCCGGCGACGGCCGGTGAGCTCGGGGAACGGCTGGAGAGCCTGCGATCACGGCGCGGGGCTGTCCGCGCAGACCGCCCGGACCTGGCCGCGCAGCCAGCGATGCGCCGGGTCGGCATCCAGCCGCGGGTGCCAGAGCAACGAGACCGTGATCTCCGGCATGGGCAGCGGAAGGGGAAAGCTGTACATGCCGGCGCGCAGCTTGCCGGTGTGCCGCTCGGGGACACTGGCGACCAGGTCGGTGGCCCGGGCGAGCGCCAGCGCGGTGGAGAAACCGCCGACGATGGTGGCGATCTCCCGCGCCAGCCCGAGCGGCAGCAGGGCCTCGTCGATCGGCCCCTTGTCGAGGCCGCGCCGCGAGACGCAGATGTGCCTGCCGGCCGCATAGCTGGCGGGCGTGATCTCGCCCTGGCTCAGCGGGTGCCCCTCTCGCACGACACCGATGAAGCGGTCCCGGAACAAGCCCTGCACGCGCACCTCCGGCCCCGTCGTCTTGCCCATGACGCCCGTTTCCAGATCGACGGTGCCGTCGCGAAGGGCGGCGCTGTCCTTGTCGAGCTTCTGCACGAAGCGCAGCCGCACGCCGGGCGCCTGCTCGCCGACGCGGGCAAGGAGGTCCGGCCCGAAGTTCTCCACGAAGCCTTCGCTGCTCCGCAGCGTGAAGGTCCGGACCAGGCGCTTGAGCTGGAGCCTCCTGGCTGGGCGCAGAACCGCCGTGCCGTCCTGCACGAGCTGGCTGACACGCTCGCGAAGTTCCAGCGCCCGGGGCGTGGGAACGAGACCGCGCCCGGCCCTGACCAGCAGCGGATCGCCCGTGGTCTCGCGCAGCCGCGCGAGCGCCCGGCTCATCGCCGAGGGGCTGAGCCGCAATCGTTGCGCCGCGCGCGCAACGCTGCCCTCCGCGAGCAGCACATCCAGGGTGACCAGCAGGTTGAAATCGGGCGTCGACATGCATCGACCATAGCGCAAGCGATCGTGATGTGGCGTCAAACGCATGAATACAGTGCAAATGGCGCGCCTTCCGCCATGCCAGGCAAAGCACTAGGCTTGTGACAGCCCCATTTCGGGCGTTGCCGGAAAGCGGAGTTCATGTTGAAGCCAACCATTGCAGGGCGAGATGAGGCCGTCGCCGGGAGTGCGGCACGCAGGCCTTCGGGGCGGTGGGCGCTCGCCGGCCTGTCGCTGTCCATGCTGCTGTCCTCGCTCGGCACCAGCATCGCCAACGTGGGCCTGCCGACGCTGGCACAGGCATTCGGCGCCTCCTTCCAGCAAGTCCAGTGGATCGTCCTGGCCTATCTCCTCGCCATCACCACACTGGTCGTCAGCGCCGGGCGGCTCGGCGATGTCATCGGCCGCCGGCGGCTGCTGCTGGCCGGCATCTTTCTGTTCACGCTGGCCTCGGGCCTCTGCGGCCTCGCGCCCACGCTCTGGCTGCTGATCGCCGCCCGGGCGGCGCAGGGCGTCGGCGCGGCCATCATGATGGCCCTCACGATGGCCTTCGTCGGCGAGACCGTGCCCAAGGCCCAGACCGGCAGCGCCATGGGCCTGCTCGGCACGATGTCCGCGATAGGCACCGCGCTCGGTCCGTCGCTCGGCGGCGTCCTGATCGCCGGACTCGGTTGGCAGGCTCTCTTCCTCGTCAAGGTCCCCCTGGGACTGCTGGCTCTTTTTCTCGCGCATCGCTACCTGCCGGCGGATCGCCGCGGGCACCAGACAGAGCGAGCCGGCTTCGACACCGTGGGCACGGTGCTGCTTGCGCTGACCCTCGCAGCCTATGCGCTGGCCATGACGGTGGGGCGCGGCAGTTTCGGCCCGGCCAACGTGGCGCTGCTCCTGGCGGCGGCCTTCGGCGCCGGCCTCTTCGTGCTCGCCGAGGCCAAGGCCGCATCGCCCTTGATCCGATGGGCGATGTTCCGCGACCGGAGGCTCACGGCCAGCCTCGCGATGAGCGCCCTCGTCTCGACGGTGATGATGGCGACGCTGGTGGTCGGGCCGTTCTATCTCTCGCTGGCGCTGGCGCTCGATGCGGCCTCGGTGGGGCTGCTCTTGTCGGCCGGTCCGCTGGTCGCCGCGCTGACCGGTGTGCCGGCCGGCCGCATCGCGGACCGTCTTGGCGCACGGCGCGTGACCATCGCCGGGCTCGTCGCCATCGCGGCCGGCTCCTTCATCCTGTCCATGGTGCCGGCGGCCTGGGGCATCCCCGGCTACATCGCCCCCATCGTGGTGATCACCGCGGGCTATGCGCTGTTCCAGACCGCCAACAACACCGCCGTCATGGCAGGCATCCTCCCGGACCAGCGGGGCTTCATGTCCGGCCTGCTGAACCTGTCGCGCAATCTCGGGCTCGTCAGCGGTGCATCGGCGATGGGCGCCGTGTTCGCGCTCGCAGCGGCGACAACCGACATCGCCACGGCGCCTCCCGCGGCCGTTGCGGCCGGCACGCGGACCACGTTCGCCGTGGCGGCGGCCCTGATCGTCGGCGCGCTCGCCATCGCCGCCGGCGCCTACCGGGGCACATCGCGCGATCGGGCAGCGGCTGCGGATGCGCAGTTGCGGGTGGGCAGGGAGGGTTCGAGATGAGCTCGCGGCGCCTCAAGTCGCTGGGGGTCGGGCTTCCTGGAGAGGCAGGGATCGGCCGACACCGGTCGAGCAGGACTGTCGCCCTTCCGTCGCCGATTCTCGACGAGCCCGCGGGCTCAGCGCCCCCCCGCCACCGGCGTGCCGACGTCCCCCGTGCGCACCAGCCACACGTAGAACAGGTTCTGCTTCTCCGGCCAGCTCTGCCCGCCGACGCTGTTGTCGAACTCCCAGGCGCGGTCCGGGAAGGGCTTGTACTCGTTGTTGGACCAGTACCAGGCCGCCTGCAGCTTGCTGAAGGGCCCGGTGTTGGTCAGCCCCCAGCCGGGTTGGCCCGGGTTGCCTGCCGTGTCGTAGTAGGACTTGTTGCCCAGCGTCACGTAGTACATGTAGGCGAGCTCGGACTGGGTGGTGCGCACGTTGAAGCCGCAGTCGGTGTCGAAGAAGCCGAAGTCGCAGCCCGGGTTGCCGAATTCCCTGAGCCGGGGCAGGCGCCAGCCCTTGATGCCGTTGACCTTGTACTGGCGCGCCCAGGCCTTGGCGTCGTCCCAGCTCATCGGGCCGTCGGTCGGGTTGGCGTCAGCGAGCCAGGTGGAGCGCGTCGCGCTGTCGTAGTAGGCGTCGGCGACACCGTCGCCGTCGAGGTCGCGGGGCGACAGCGTCGTCTCCCAGGTGCCCTGCCCGGCCACCGGGTCGGTGTGCGCGGCGGTGGAGAAGGTGAAGACGGTGAAAGCGGCCCATGCCAGCCTGCGAACGGCGCGGTGGGACGGGGACGGGGTGGTGCTCGTGTGCATGACAAATCCTGCTGGTTTTTTTGGAGGAACACCGCGGCGACCCCGCGGCTGGACAGAACTTTAGGATTCGGCCCCCGGCCGGCGCATGGTCCAAAGGAGCCACGCGGCGGCCGGCGACGGGCCATCGCTTCCGTGCGGCGAAGGCGAGAGAATCGGGTCGAATCCCGCGGGGCGCTGCCACCCTCGCGCCCCACACGCCGTACCGCCACCCAGAAAGCCCACCACCATGACACCCGTTCGCTGGGGCATCCTCTCCACTGCCCGCATCGCCACCCAGAAGGTCATCCCCGGCATGCTCAAGAGCCGCCAGCTGGAGGTCGCCGCGATCGCTTCGCGCAGCGCTCCGCAGGCCGAGGCGGCGGCCGCCGCGCTGGGCATCGCCCGGGCGCACGGCTCCTACGAAGCGCTGCTGGCCGATCCGTCCATCGAGGCCATCTACAACCCGCTGCCCAACCACCTGCACGTGCCGATGACGCTGGCCGCCGTGCAGGCCGGCAAGCACGTGCTGTGCGAAAAGCCGATGGCGCTGCGGGCGACCGAGCTGGAGGTGCTGCGGCCCTATGCGGCTCGGGTCCACATCCGCGAGGCCTTCATGGTGCGCCACCACCCGCAATGGCTGGCCACGCGCGAGCTGGTGCGGCAAGGGGCGATCGGCGAGCTGCGCCACCTGCACGTGCCGTTCAGCTACTTCAACGCCGACCCCGCCAACATCCGCAACAACGCAGAGATAGGCGGCGGTGCGCTGTACGACATCGGCTGCTACGCGATCGTCGCGGGGCGCTGGTTCTTCGAGGGCGAGCCCGAGCGGGTCAGCGCCACGATGGACCGCGACCCCGTCTTCAAGACCGACCGCAGCACCAGCGGCTGGCTGGCCTTCGGCGGCGGGCGGCAGCTCACCTTCAGCGTCTCGACGCAGGCCGCGCCCTACCAGCGCATCCAGCTGGTCGGCAGCACGGGCCGGCTGGAGATCGAGATCCCGTTCAACGCGCCGCCCGACCAGCCCTGCCGCTACGCGGTAGACGACGCCTCGGCGCTGGACGGCAGCGGCATGCGCTGGACCGCGCTGCCGGCGGCCGACCAGTACCAATTGCAGGCCGAGGCCTTCTCGCACGCGGTGCGCCACGAGACGCCCAGCGCCGCGGGGCTGGACGACGCGATCGCCAACATGCGCATCATCGAGGCGCTCTTCGCGTCGGACGCGAGCGGAGCGGCCGTGCCGCTCTGAGGGCCCCCAGACCTGCCGCTCCGCGTCAGGCCCCCCGAGGGGGTCAAGGAAACTTGGGGCGGCCCGGCGTTTCCTTGAGCGGCCCCCCTACTCCCGCTTGAAGCCGACCTGCGCGACCAGCTTGCCCCACTGGTCGTAGGAGGTGCGCAGCGCGCCAGCGAACTCGGCCGGCGTGGAGCCCATGGCCTCCCAGGCGCCGCGGCGGAACTCCTCCTTCACCTGCGGCAGCGCCAGCACCTTCACCAGCGCGGCGTTCAGGCGGCTCACCACCTCCGGCGGCATGTTGGCCGGGCCGAAAAAGCCTATCCAGCTCTCGATGTCGACCCCGGTGATGCCCTGCTCGGCCATCGTGGCCAGCCCCGGCAGCAGCTCGGTGCGCTTGGGGGCGGCCAGGCCGATGATGTGGCCGGCGCCGGCCTTGACCAGACCCAGCGCCGACGGCGCGGTAGCGAACTGCATCTGCACCTGGCTGCTGATGAAGTCCTTCGCAACGTCGTTCGAGCCCTTGTAGGGGATGTGCACGATGTCGATGCCGGCTTGCTTGGCGAACATCAGCCCATAGAGGTGCGACGAGGTGCCGGTGCCGAACGAGGCGTAGTTGAGCTTGCCGGGGTGAGCCTTGGCGTAGGCCACCAGCTCCTTCACGCTGTTGATGGCCAGGCTCTTGTGCACCACCAGCACCAGCGGACCCAGGCCGCCGACGGAGATCGGCGTGAAGTCCTTGAAGGGGTCGAACTGCACGCTGGCCAGCGTGTGCGGCACCTGTGCCATCGCCGAAGAGGGGGTGTAGAGCAGCGTGTAGCCGTCGGGCGCGGCGCGCGCCACGTCCAGCGAGGCCAGCATCATGCTGGCGCCGGGCTTGTTGTCGACCACCACCGTGCTGCCCAGCTCCTTCTGCAGCTCGGCCGCCACCACACGGGCCTGCGCGTCCGAGGGGCCGCCGGCCGGCAGCCCCACGACCAGGCGGATCGTCTTGCCGCGGGCTGGGAAGTCGGTTGCGGCGGCATGGAACGAGGCGCCGGCCGCGAGCGCCGCGCACAGCAGCCACTTGTAGCTTTTCATCTGGAATATCTCCTGCCGTGTCTCGGGGCGGAATGCACCGTTGCCAGGCTCTGTGTTGTTTGGTCAACACAGCGAGCGTACGCGGCGCGCCGGCCATGGTCAATCGGCACGGGGATGGGATCAACCCTTAGCCGCAGCACTTGACGGGTGGTCGGTACCAGGCCTATGCTGGCTGTGTTGTGTTGTCAACACTCAAGCCAAGCTGCACCGAGAGGCCCTCCATGAACAAGCTGACCGTACTGAACCCTATGGGCTACCCCCCCAAGGTGAGCCGCAAGCAGGCGGCGCCGCGGCTGGACGGGCTGGACGGCAAGCTGGTCTACCTGGTGGACAGCCGCTTCGACGACTCCGGCGAGCTGCTCAAGCAGGTGCAGGCCTGGTTCGGCCGCCACATGCCGGGCGTGCGGACCAAGCTGGTGCAGCTCGCCAACTACTACGGCAGCGACGACCCGCGCCTGTGGGACGAGATCCGCACCCAGGGCCACGCCGCCATCATCGGCGTGGGCCACTGCAGCACCTGCGCGCCCGCCGTCTCCACCCATGCGATCACGCTGGAGACGCAGTACGGCGTGCCGGCGGTGGCGATCCACACCGACAAGTTCGTCAAGGTCGTGCAGTCGGTGACGCGCATGGCCGGCCTGCCCAAGGCGCCGCTGGTGTTCGTGCCGCAGCCGGTGATGGGCCGCAGCGCCGAGCAGTTGCAGGCCTACGTCGAAGGGCTGGACCCGGTGACCGGCCGGCCGGTGATGCGCGAGATCGTCGAGGCGCTGACCATCGGGCTGGCGGAGCCCGAGAGCGCGGCCGACACCCCTGCCGACCGCTCCACGCCGCGCCTGGTGGAGCCGGCCAGCGAGGACGCGCTGCACGAGCTCTTCCTGAACAACGGCTGGACCGACCAGCTGCCCATCGTGCTGCCCACCGAGGAGCGGGTGCAGCGCATGCTGGCCGGCACCAGCCGCCGGCCCGACGAGATCGCGGGCCGCATGCAGCCCACGCTGAACCGCGGGCTGTGGGAGTACACGGTCGAGAAGGTGGCGGTCAATGCGGTGATGGCGGGCGCCCGGCCGGCCTACTTCCCGGTCATCCTCGCGCTGGCCGCCTCCGGCGTCAGCGCGCGCGGCAGCACCTCCAGCTCGGCGGCGGCGATGGCGGTGGTCAACGGCCCGATACGCCAGCAGATCGCCATGAACGGCGGCCTGGGCGCCATGGGCCCCTACAACCACGCCAACGCCACCATAGGCCGGGCCTATGGCCTGCTGTCGCAAAACCTGCAGGGCGGCTCGGTGCCGGGCGAGACCTTCATGGGCTCGCTGGGCAGCAACTACAGCTACAACAGCCTGACCTTCGCCGAGAACGAGGAGCGCAGCCCCTGGGAGCCGCTGCACGTGCAGCAGGGCCACGCGCGCGACGCCAGCGTGGTCAACATCTTCCACGGCTGCCGCTCCACCACCTTCAGCCTGGGGCTGCGCGAGCGCTTCTGGCGCGAGCACGTGCGCGACATGCTGCTGGGCACCGACGCCATCACCGCGCCCACGCTGCTGCTGGACCCGATCTGCGCTCGCCAGTTCGTCGAGCGCGGCGGCTTCGACACCAAGGCCCAGCTGATCGCCTGGCTGCACGAGACCGCGCGCATGCCGGCCGCGCGCTTCTGGGACCTGCAACTGGTGCAGAACTACATCTACCCGCGCGCCACCTTCGGCGACCAGCCGGTGGCGAGCTACCTGGCCGCGGCCGACGACGAGCTGATCCCCATGTTCAACATCAAGGACATCAACGTGGTGGTGGTCGGCGGCGAGGCCAACGGCTACTGGCAGATCATGGGCGCCAAGAACCGCGCCACCGTGTCCATCGACGACTGGCGCTGAGCCCGAGGTGGACAAGACCATGGAAAGCTTCGACCTGGTGGTGATGGGCGCCGGCGTGGCCGGGCTGATGGCCGCGGCCACCGCGGCGCAGCGCGGCCTCTCGGTGATGGTGCTGGACCCGCAAGGCGCCGGCGGGCAGGTGGCCAACGTGGACCACATCGCCAACCTGCCCGGCCTCGCGCCCATGGCCGGCTGGGAGCTGGGGCCGCTGCTGCAGGAGCAGGCCGACGCGGCCGGCGCCGGCTTCATGCTGACCGCGGCGCTGGCGCTGCGGCGGGATGGCACCGGCTGCCTGGTCGATACCGCCGAGGGCACGCTGCAGGCCCGCGCGGTGATCGTGGCCAGCGGCTCCAGCCGGCGCCGGCTGGGCGTGCCGGGCGAACAGCGGCTGCAAGGCTTCGGCGTCTCGCACTGCGCCTCCTGCGACGGCCCGCTGATGCGCGGCCTGCGGGTCTGCGTGGTCGGCGGCGGCGACGCGGCGGCCACCGAGGCGCTGGCGCTGGCGGCCCACGCGAGCGAGGTGATGGTGCTGCACCGCGGGCCGGCGATGCGCGCCCAGCCGGCCCTGCGGGCCCGGCTGCTGGCGGCCGCCAACATCCGCGTCATGCCCCACACCGAGGTCGAGGAGATCGTCGGCGAGCGCAACGTCAGCGCGCTCAGGCTGCGCGAGAGCCCGGCCGGCGCCAGCCGCCTGCTGGAGGCCGAGGGCGTGTTCGTCAACATCGGGCTGGAGCCCCACACCGCCTTCCTCGCCGGCCTGCTGGCGCTGGACGACGCCGGCCGCATCGTCACCGACGCGCAGCTGCGCAGCTCGGTGCCCGGCATCTTCGCCGCCGGCGACGTGCGCAGCGGCTCGGCCGCGATGCTGGCCGCTTCGGCGGGCGACGGCGTGACGGCGGCGGCGATGGTGCAGCGCTACCTGGCCGGCTGAGCGGGCCGCATCCCTAAGCGGAGGGATGGCCTCCGGCGCCAGCAGTGCCAACATCCCTGCGCTGTGTGACCGGAGACATCCACCATGGACCACGCGCGACGGGCCACGATTCTCCTTTTCGGCGATCTGCTGCGGCACATCATTCTCGAGCCCGGCTCGTTTTGCCCCGGGCAGGACGCTGTCGGCGGCTACATCGGCCACATCCGCCGCGCCATCACCCCGCTGCTGCCCGCGATGATCGACGAGGCTCTGGCCGAGGCGCCGGACGAGCTCTCACCCGGCCGCGAGCGCCCGTGGCGGGTGTTGCCCGACTTCAGAGGCATGCAGGCCGACGACCTGCTGCGGTCCATGCAAGGCTTCGGCGAGCTGCACAGCGTGCTGGACCGCTTCCCTGTCAATTCGTCGAGCCGGGCGAGCGACAAGAAGGTCCTGCGCGTCAAGTACCAGCAGCTCGCGACCAGCACCCAGCTGTCGCTCGACGCCGCCTCCTCGGCCGCGCCAGACCGCGAGCAGTACCTGAGCTGGGTGATAGGCAGGATCGAGCAGGAGCTGGCCGGCGAGGAGCCTGGCGAGCCGACCCGCATCGGCCTCCTCTACGACCACAACTCGCGCTTTCGCGAAAGCGTCTCTGGCCTGACCGGCAGCGAGCGCGAGCGCATGTCCGCGCTGCTCGGCGGCTGCCGGGCCGGTGCCGTGCTGGCCATCAAGGACAACATCCGCGCCACCTGGCTGACGGAGGCCTGCAAGCTGTGCTTCCCGGGGGCCCGCCAGGCCGGCGATCGGCGCATCGCCATCGTGCTGGCCGACGCGCTGCGAAAGAGCGACCTGGGCATCATGGAGCTGGGCGCGTTCGAAACCTCGGCCAACGACATCGTGGGCCACCTCGACAAGTCGCCGCTCAACGAGTTGCGCGAGCACTGCGCGCACATCGTGATCGTCTTCCGCGAGGCCGGTGCCCTGCACATCGACAACGACGGCGGCGTCTCGTCGATCTCGTTCGCCCCCAACTACGACCGCCACGCCCAGATGCACCCGGAGCGCTACGGCAGCATGCCCGGCAAGTTCACGACCATCGTCACCGCGGTGCTGCGCGAGCTGCACCGGGCGTCGCTGCCCGCCGAGGCCGGCCGGCCGCTGGACATCGCCGCTGCGCTGCGCCTGGGCGTGCTGGCCTACAACCTGCACTTCGACCTCGGTCTCGCCAAGGACGACAGGTACGACATCGCGACCCCGCTCGACGCCTTCAAGCGCGTGCTGGGCCCCAAGCGCCGCGCCCACCTGAAGACGCAGACCCGGGAGCGCAAGACCGAGTACCTGCTGACCACCATCGAGATCGATCTGGACAAGGCCAGGGAGCGCAACTGGCACCGCTACGACGACCACTTCTCGCGCCCGCGCGACGACGGCGCCACACCCGGCGAGCTGCTGGAGCGCCTGGTCAAGCACGGCCTGGAACACGAGTTCCGCGTGCCAGCGCAGCCCGACGACAACCGCCCGTACTGGTCGCCGGCCAAGGTCATCGACCTGCCGTATGCCGAGTTCGGCCACACCAAGATGCTGGTCTACCAGGAGATAGAGCAATACAACACCCTGGCCAAGATCATCGACAAGTACCTGGGGCAGAGTTCGTGGGCCACACCCCTGTCGATCGCGGTGTTCGGCCAGCCCGGATCGGGCAAGTCGTTCGCGGTCAAGCAGGTGCTCAAGAAGGTCAGCCCCGACCGGAAGTCCGAGCCGCTGACCTTCAACATCGCGCAGTTCGACTCGGTCGATCAGCTCACCGAGGCCTTTCACAAGGTGCAGGACAGCGGCCTCGCCTCGCCCGAAGTGCCGCTGGTGATCTTCGACGAGTTCGACGCCAACCTGGGCACCGCGCCGCTGGGCTGGCTCAAGTACTTTCTGGCGCCGATGCAGGACGGCCTGTTCCGCGGCAAGTCGCAGGACTACCGGGTGGGCCGCGCGATCTTCCTCTTCTCGGGCGGCACCTCGTCCACCTTCAAGATCTTCAACGACCTCATCGAGCCGCCGGGCGCCAAGCGCAATGACTTCCTGAGCCGGCTGCGCGGCTACCTCGACGTCGCCGGCATCAACCCGGACGACGGGCACTGGCCGGAGGACGCCCCGGCGCAGACCCTGAAGATCCGGCTGCGCCGCGCCGTGCTGCTGCGCTCGCTGATGGAGCAGCACACCGCCTTCGCGATGAAGAACACCTCGGGCGAGCTGAAGGTCGCGCAGATGAGCTCGGACCTGATCAAGGCCTTCCTCTACACCACCGCGTACCGCCACGGCGTGCGCTCGATGGAAGCGCTGCTGCAGATGATCCGCCCCATCGACGACCAGCTCGTCACCGCGTCGCTGCCGCCGGTGGACCAACTGGCCGCCCACGTGGACGGCGACTCCTTCGTCGCCGAGCTCTCGGGCTACCCGCTGCGCCACTGATCCCACCGGCGGCGCGCACGCCACACGCCGTACCGTATCGGGCCCCTCAGCGCCGTCTCCGGGATTTCACGCTTTCGGGAAGCAGCCGGCAGAGAGGCCCGGGCAGATCAGCCATCCGCCATCCGGCCCACCAGCTCGCAAGTGGCACCCAGCTCGGCCGCGTGCAGCACAAAGCACGGCACGCCCTGGGCCACGCGCAAGACCGCGTCCAGCCCGTGGGCCGGGTGGGCCAGGGCGTTGAGCGTGCTGACGTAGAGGCGCGCGGCGGCCTCGGCGGCGCCTATCGCCTGCAGCGAAGGCGCTTGCAGCCCGGGGTCGTACTGCACGAACAGGATCGCCGCGAGCGGGCTGGGTGAAGCGGCCACGCCGGCAGGCAAGGCCGCGACGGGCACGTGGAGGGTCTCGCACAGGTCGAGTACCTGGCCCACCGGCAGCGGGCAGGCCGCGGGCGGCCGCCGCTTCATGCACAGCGCGTGCGGGTAGCCGTGCACCAGCAGGCTGGCCGGCTCCACCGGCGCCAGCTCGTCGCTCAGGTAGCGAAAGCCGTGGTGCAGCAGGCCCCACGCGGTGGTGGACTTGCCCTGGCCGGAGTCGCCGGCCAGCAGATAGACCTTGCCGCCATGCTCGAGCGCAGCGGCGTGGAAAAACAGCAGATCGGGCCGGCGCTGCTGCAGCGCGACCGTGATGTCTTTTTCCAGCAGGAACAACAGCTCGCCCAGGTCGGCCGCATCCAGCGTCGGCTGGCCCTGCCGGGCGAGCATGAAGCCACCCATGTCGCCATCCCTGGCGACGGTGTACTGCAGTTCGGGCGGCGAAGCCCCTGGCCGGCGAAGCTCGCCCGCCACCAGGCACGCATAGTTCAGGGAGACGACACTCGCAGCCTCCGGATCCGCACACTCCACCCGAATCCGTTGGCCAAGCATCTCGAAGAGCAGGGCCGACTCGGCCCTTGCCTCTCCTCCCGCACCGCAATCCGCAGCTAGGGTCACCCCGCAACGACCGCGCCGGCGCTGCGCTTACTTCTTGGTCTGCTTGGGCTTCTTCGGGGGCTTGCCCGAGCCGGACTTGGCAAAGGCGGGAGCCGCCATCATCGTTACGATGGCCGGGGCCACGTAAGCGGCCTTCTTCACGAAACTACGTCGGGATTCGATACGTTGAGACATGACAGACACCTCCTGAGTGTTACGGCAGGATACGCGCTATCGCTCCGCCAGCAGGTTCAGAGACCGCAACCGGCGAAGGGTTTCAAGCACGTCGTTCAGCGCGGTTTGTTCGTCGACTGCGAACTCCGCCGTCAGCGCTGCGGCAATGACCTCCGGCGAAGCCTCTTCGCCGAACAGGCGCCAGATGAGACTGGCCGTGCGATTGAGCTGGTGAACCTGGTTCGATAGAGTGTCGAGCACCAGGATCTCTCCATCAACCTCACGGACCATGACAGACTCGTCGCGCCGAATGGCTGCGTTCACCATGCGTTCCCCTCCCGATCTCGCCAAAGTGCCGGCCCGAGGATATCAAAGGTATCTAGGGCAAAAGGCGGGACGTGCCTGAGCCGGACGCCGCCCCCCCCCCTGCAGCGTCGCTGATCGGCCAGTTGCTCGCCCACGCGGCCACCGGCGCGCCGCTGGGCGACGCGGAGCGGTACTTCACATGGCAGCCTGAGGGTGGCGACCTGCGCCAGTTCCGCTGGGCCCTGGAGGGCGGCCTCGGCCCGCTGCTCCACCACGCCACACGCGGCCACCCCGCGCTGCTGCCGCCGGACTGGCGCGGCACCCTGCTGGCGGCCGACCTGAGCACGCGCGTGCGGCACGGCAACAGCATAGCCACCACGCTGGAGATCGTTGACGCCTGCGCCCGCCTGGGGGTGGCGCTGACGCTGCTGAAGGGCATCTCGGTCAGCGAGCAGTGGTACCCCGAGGAGCACCTGCGGCCCATGGGCGACGTGGATGTGCTGATCCCCGCGGCAGACTACGCGCGGGTGGAAGCGGCCTTGCTGGCAGAGGGCTACGAGCAGGTGGACGAGCCCGCCATTCCAGGCCTGCAGCACGGCATCCCGCTGCGCCGGCTGCGCTGCGACACCCTCGTGGAGCTGCACACCACGCTGTTTGCCGCCGACTCGGCGCTCAGCCTGGGGCAGCTCTTCAGCGCGGCCGGCGTGTCGGGCCGGACCGTGCCTTCGCTGTACCACGGCCGGCCGGTCCAGCGCCTCGGCGCGGAGCTGCAGCTCGCCTACATCGCATCGTCGTGGTTCAACGACCTGACACAGCGCAAGGTGCATCCCAGCTTCCTGGCGTCCTTGTTCGACGCCGTCTACCTGCTGCGCAGTGCGGGCCGCACGCTGGACTGGCGCGACCTGCCGCAATGGCTGGACAACGAGATGGCCGCGGCCTCGCTGTACACGATGGCGACCTACCTCCCGCGCCACGGCGTGGCGCCGCTCGCGCCGGACTGCATCGCCCAATTGGCGGCGGCGGCGCAGCCGCTCGTCGGGCCGGTGCAGCTGAAGCTCATCCATGGCATGCTGGACAGCTACCTGATCGCCGGCCGGCCGTGGCGCTTTGTGCTGCCGCCGCCGGTGCCCGGCCGCTACAGCCTGCCCCACCAGTTCAGGAAGCGGGTCTTGAGCCACCTGCACCGGCCGAGCCGCTAGCGAGAGTGTCCGGGTCCGGCTCGATCAGCCGGCGCGGGCCGGCGCCGTGCTCGGCCAGCGCATCGCCCGGGTTGCGCAGCCGGCAGCGCCGCAGCGAGAGGCAGCCGCAGCCTATGCAGTCGGTCAACTGGTCGCGCAGCGACTGCAGCTCGGCGATGCGGCCGTCGAGCTCGGCGCGCCAGGCGGCCGAGAGGCGGCGCCAATCGGCCAGCGTGGGCGCCCGCCCGTCGGGCAGGCGCGCCAGCGCGGCGCGGATCGCCTCCAGCGGCATGCCGACGCGCTGCGCGACGCGGATCACCGCCACCTGGCGCAGCGTCTCGCGGCGGTAGCGGCGCTGGTTGCCGGCGCTGCGCTGGCTGCTGATCAAGCCCTTGGCCTCGTAGAAGTGCAGCGTCGAGACGGCCACGCCGCTGCGCTCGGCCATCTCGCCGACGCTCAGCGTGGCAGGATTCATCACAACTCTTCCTTCATCGCACTTGACCTCAAGTTAGCTTGAGGTTGCAAGCTTCGGCGATCTTCACTCCAAGGTCAAGCATG
>DATHWJ010000191.1:0-21606 GCA_035460745.1 Ideonella sp.
GAGGCGTTGCCCATGCCGGTCAGCAGGCCGTTGGCGCCGCGGATGAACTCGATGCGGTCGAACAGGAAGCTGTCCATCTGGCCGACCACCGTGCCCCAGCTGTTGCTCAGGCCCAGGCCATCGACCTGGGTGAACTGCACCTCGAAGCCGCGGGCATTGAAGACCGAGCGGTTGGTCTCGTACTGCTCGACGTTGATGCCGGTGCCCAGGCGCAGCGCGTCGATGCTGCCGGTGAGGCCGAAGTCGGCCAGGTCCTGCTGGTCGACGGTGCTGATGGACTGGGGCGTGTCCTTGATCTCCATCGACATGCCGGTGGCGCCGCTGGAGACGCGGTTGTCGCGCTTGCCGGTGACGACGACGCTTTCGCTGGCGGCCGCTTGAGCCCGGGCTTCGCCCAGCGCGATGCACGCCGCGATGGCGCAGGCGGTCAACATGAGTTGGTTCTTGGGGTGGTACTTCCGGAGCATGGCGTTCGATCTGTGGGGTGAAGTCTTCGTCGCGAGCGGCCGCTGGTTGCGACTGCATCTGAAGGGTCTCATTGCGAGACACTGAACGCGAATGATTCTCGCTCACTTTTCGACTTGGTCGCACAACTATCGCTGACGGCGCCGATGCTGTCGTGCATCAGCTCGCTTAGTCGAATATCAACTTTGCTTGCTCTGAAACCGCATAAGCGGCGCTGACGATCGCCGCCACACTCCGGCCTCGTTGCTCGGATTTCGCATGAGCTTATGAAATCGTTGGTGTAGCCGTTATATAGGGGCACCGCACAAGGAGTCTGTTTTGGAAATCGATGGCTTGACCGCCCTGGCCGGTCTGTTCGTGGGCGTGATCGTCGGCATCACTGGCGTAGGCGGCGGTGCTTTGATGACGCCGATTCTGGTGATGCTGTTCGGCATCGCGCCGCAGACGGCCGTCGGCACTGACCTGCTGTATGCGTCCATCACCAAGATGTTCGGCACCGCGGTGCACCACAACCATGGCAGCGTCGACTGGCAGATCGTGCGGCGCCTGGCCTACGGCAGCCTGCCGGCGGCGGCCGCCACGCTGGGCTGGATGAGCATGACCGACACCCACCAGGTCAAGGGCGGCTTCATCATCACCGCGCTGGGCATCGCGCTGATCATCACCGCGGTGGGCATGCTGCTGAAGGACTGGCTGCACAACCTCGGCACCAAGCTGCGCGTGGGCGATTCGGTCCATTTCAAGCACGTGCAGCCGGTGCTGACCGTCGCCTGCGGCATCGTGCTGGGCGTGCTGGTCACGCTGACCTCGATCGGCGCCGGCGCGCTGGGCACCGTGATGCTGGTCTACCTCTACCCGCTGCGGCTGGGCGCCAACAAGCTGGTCGGCACCGACCTGGCCCACGCCATCCCGCTGGCGCTGATCGCCGGCCTGGGCCACCTGACGCTGGGCAACGTCAACTACGGCCTGCTGCTGAACCTGCTGATCGGCTCCATCCCGGGCGTGCTGCTGGGCTCCTTCGTCAGCAGCCGCGCGCCGGTGACCTTCATCCGCTACGCCATCGCCCTGGTGCTGGCCGCTGTCGCGATCAAGATGCTGACGACCTGAGAGCCAGCCGCCAGACCATCACACCCAGGCCGGCCACGCCGGCCAGCAGCACCGCCCAGAGCAGCCACGGCCGCCAGCGGGCGCTGCGCTGCTCGGCGGCGGCTTGCTGCGCCACCGCGGCCACCTCGCTCCAGGCACCCAGCGTCGCCCGGCCGAAGCGGGCGCGCTCCTGCGCCAGGTCGGGCACCAGCGTCTGCAGCGGCAGCGCGCTGTCTGCCGCTTTGGGCGCGCCGGCCCACAGCGCCAGCGGCGCCTGCCCCTGCGCCGTGAACACCAGGCTGGCGAGCGCCGCATGCACCACCAGCCGGGTCTGGGCGGGGTCGAGCGCGGCCGCGCGCTCGTCCGGCAGCACCCGCAGGTAGCGCAGGCTGGCCTGCAAGGGCAGCGGCGGCGAGTGGCTCAGGCTGCCCTCGCGCTGCAACTGGTAGAAGACCGTGCCGCCCAGACCCTGCCAGGGCTCGTCCGGGCTGTTGCGGCCCTGCAGGCGCACGGGGGCCACCCGGGTGCCGCTGCCGAGCTGCAGGTCCACGTCGCGCAGCGGCAGCGCACCGCCGAGGTCGAAGTGCAGGGCCCGCCTGGCCTCATTGCCCGGCGGCTGCTTGCCGGCGGGCTCGGGGCTGGGCGAAAACACCAGCTCGCTGGGCGCGTCCAGCGCCTCCTGGCTGAGCTGGGTGGCCACCCCCTTCGCGCCGGTGAGCACGGGCGCCGTCGCGGGATCGCTCCACACCAGCCGCACGAAGCGGCCGGGCGATGGCGGCAGCATCACGCTGGGCTGGCTCAGCGCACCGCCCGCGGAGGCCAGCGCCATCACCTGCCCGGCACCGGCCTCGCGCCACTGGCGCAGGTCGTCGCTCATCTCCAGCGAGAAGCTGGCGCTGAACTCCGCCGGGCCCGACCAAGCGAGGCGCAGCGAAGAAGGCGGCGCATCGCCGGGCTTGTGCTCGCCCAGGTCGAACAGCCAGCCGGGCGAGGCGCTGCCAGTGGCCGGCGCCCCGACCCGCTGCCTGACGCTGATGCGGTCGCCCTGCACCGTCACCTCCACCGGAGAGGGCCACGTACCGCCCGCCACCGGCCGGGCCGGCAGCGGGTAGAGCGCCGCGTCGCGCTGCAGCTCGGTGTTGCGCAGGGCGCTGGCGCGCGGCTCCAGCAGCGCAAAGGGCACGCGCTCGCCGCGGGCGTCCACCACCCGCAGGTCGCGCAGCCCGGGCTGCTGGCTGTGGCCATAGGCGCTGGCCGGCAGCGGCATCTGCACGAAGGCCGCGCCCTGCTGCACCACGATGGGCGCGGTGTATCGGTAGGCCGCTTCGTCCGCCCGCGCCGCCGCGCCCAGGCCGCACGCCAGCACCGCCACCAGCCACTCAAGCCTCCGCATGACCGGCCTCCTCTTTCTTGCCCGGCCACGGCGCCACATAGCCGATCACCAGCATCAGCACACCCACGCCGATGAAGGACACGATGCGGGTCACGGTGCCCGAGCCCGAGAGGTCGATCACCAGCAGCTTCAGCACCACCGCCGCGAGCAGCGCCGCGCCCACCATCCACGGCGCCCGCGCCGCCCGCCGGGCCGAGCCCCACATCAGCACCAGCGCCGTCACGGTCCACAGCAGCGTCAGCCCCGTCTGCACCGCGAACGAGTTCATCCAGGCGTCCACCTCGAACGGCACGCCGCCGTAGTGGTGGAAGGCGCGTATCAGGATCGCATTGAGCCAGACGAAGCCGGCCACCGAGAGGCCCGCGATACCGAGCTTCGGCCTGCCGGCCAGCAGCGCTGCCGAGCCCGGGCTGCGCAGCCATGCGAGCGAGGCGAACAGCGCCACCGCGATGCCGAGGTCCAGCGGATTGAGCAGCGGCAAGTGCGGCAGCGGCTGGGCCGAGCCGTCCGAGATCGCATTGGCCAGCAGCGTCCACAGCAGCAGGCCCGCCGCCAGCACCGCTGACGCCGCCGTCTGGTAGGCCGCGGGCGAGGCGCTCACCGGCCAGCGCCTCGCCGTGCCGGCGCGCGGCATCAGCAGCAGCAAGGCCGCCGGCACCACCAGCCAGCCCAGCCAGGCCCAGGCGCTGGCGGCATCGCCCCAACCGGCCGTGATCGCCCGGCCCTGCAAGGCGCCCAGCGCCGCCAGCACCAACGCACCCAGCATGTGCACCGCCCGGCGCGGCAACTCGGCCCACTGCGGCGCAGCCCGCCACAGCACGAAGCCATGCACCGCCAGCGCGAGAGGCCAGGCCCATGCCCCGCCGCCCTGCACCGGGCTGTCGAACAGCACGGCGCTGCTGGCCACGCCCAGCGCCAGCACCGGCGCATGCGCCATCACCGGCTGCGCGACCATGGGCCAGCGCAGGCGCAGCGACAGCAGCGTGTAGACCAGCGCCAGCGCACTGATCGCGGCCAGCCAGGCGGCCAGCTCGTGGCGCCCATCGACGAAGTGGTCGATCTGCACGCCGGCCGCGACCACCGCCCACAGCGTGGCCCAGCCGATCAGCAGCGGCTGCGCAATGCCTTCGCTGGCCGACGCCGACGCCGACGCGGACGCGGGTGCGGTGGCGTCGGACGGCGCGGGCGCCGCGTAGCGCTTGGCGAAGTACGCCGCCGCCAGCGAAGCCGCCGACGCCAGCAGCGCGTTGAAGAGGTAGGCGTTGAAGACCGCCACCGGCGCGCCATGATGCTCCTGGGCCACCAGCATCGCGCCGCCTGCAAGCAGCAGCAGCGTGTAGCCGAAGACCCGCGGCAGCCCGCGGGCCTGGCGGAAGCCCAGCCACACCAGCCCCGCGCCCTCCAGCGCCCAGGCGCCCGCGGTGCTGCGCGCGTCCAGCGCAAACGGGATCACCAGCGTCAGGAACACCGTGCCTATCGCCAGGCTGGCCTCGAAGGTCAGCGCCAGCCGCGGCTGTGCACGCATCCAGCTGGCCAGCGCCACATAGAACGCCGCCATCGCCAGCGCCGAGATCGCCACGCGGTAGTCGGTCTGCCGCACCAGGCCGTACTGCAGCGCGAAGACGATGGTTGGCAGGCCGAACAGCAGGCTGCCGTTGACCCAGCCGTCGGCCCGCTGCGCCAGCGCGCTGCCGGACGCCAGCGTCGGGTGGCCCTTGCGCGCCGGCATCAGCATGATCGCGACGAAGAGCAGGAAGAAAGCAATGAGGAAGGCCTGGCTGCTCGCATAGTGCTCGGGCTGGTACTTCAGCACGCCCCAGCCGCTGCCCACCAGGAAGGTGCCGGCAAAGCCGACCAGGTTCAGCGAGCGCCAGGTCTTGTGCCAGGCCACCGCGGCGACGCCGAGGTCGAGCACCAGGTAGTAGCTGAAGAGCGCGACGTGGTCGCCCTGGCCGGTGGACACCAGCAGCGGCGTCGCGAAGCCGCCCAGCGCGCCTATCACCGCCAGCGCCCGCGCGTCCTGCAGCACCGCGAGCGCGGCGGCCAGCGCGGCCACCACCACCATCAGGCCGAACACCGGCCCGACCGGCAGCACGGCGTAGAACTTGAACGCGACGAACAGCGTCAGGTACAGCACCGCCACCGCGCCGCCCTGCAGCACCTGCGCGTAGCCGGCCCGCTTGTGGCGCAGCCGCCAGCCCAGCCCCAGCAGCACCACGGCCACCGCGGCGATGCCGGCCAGCCGGAACTCGACCGGCAGCTGCACATGCTCGCTGGCGTACTTGGCGAGAAAGGCCAGCCCGATGAAGAGGATGCCGACGCCCGCCTTGACGATGGTGTTGCCGCCCAGCAGCCAGGCTTTCAGCGGTGCCAGCGGGCCGGGGCGGGCTGGCGGGGCGGCGGCGGGGGCGCCAACGGTTGCTGCGCCGGGCTGACCGGCTTCGTCCACCAGCGGCTCCGGCGCGGCGGGAGTGGCGCTCGCCATCGCAGGCTGGGCGCTCTGCGCCAGCACCGGCGACGCGGCCGCGGTGGGCAGGGGCACCGGCGCGGCGACCACGGCCCCGCGTTCGTCCAGCTCTGTCGGCGCGGCGGGCGGCGATGCCGGTGCCGCAGCCGCGCCCTGGGCAGCGGCCTCGGGCAGCGGCGGCACCTGCCGGGCGGCCTGCAAGGCCTGTTGCAAGGCCTCGATCTCGCGCTGGTGCCGCAGCGAGCGCATCCAGAGCCAGGCCACCAGCGCGCCGGTCAGCGCACCGAAGGAGTCGCCCAGCGACGCCCCCAGGCACAGCCCCACGACGATCACGATCACGGTCAGCATCTTGTTTTCTCCTCCACGGGAACCCGGCGCACTCTATAGCAGCGGCGCGCCGCCAGCGCTGCGCTTGCTCAGTCGGTATCGCTGCCAGCCCCCGCCGGCATTGCGGCGCAGCACGCGCCAAGTGGTAAGCAGCGAGCTGCGCCGGCAAGATGCACCATTTCGAGGCACTGCCCCGGCGCTGGGACACCTAAGCTAGCGCGACGTGCCAGACCCCTCCCAAGCCGGGCGCCCCCTGCTTCCTGAAACATCGCCGCCTTTGCTGCACCCGGAGACCTCCTCGATGAAGCTCAATCACTTTTCGGTCGGCAAGCGCCTGGGTTTTGCCTTCGCCACGATCCTGCTGATCACGGCGTTGATCGCCGCCATCGGCAGCTGGCGGCTGGGCGTGCTGAAGGCCTCCAGCCAGCACATCGCCACCGTCGAGCTGGAGCGCCAGCTGCTCGCCCGGGCCTGGGCCAACGACATCAAGCTCAACTGGGTGCGCACCTCGGCCGCGTTGAAGTCGGGCAACCTCGACCACGTCGCGGCGCTGAAGAAGGACATGGAGGCCACTTCCGCCACCGTCGCCGACAAGCTCAAGCGCATGGAGACGCTGGTCGCCGATCAAGAAGGCCAGGCGCTGATGGCCACCATCGCCTCGCAACGCGAGCTCTACCGCGCGCCGCGCTCGGCGCTGATGAAGAAGAAGGAGGCCGGCGAAGACACCGCGGCCGCGGTAGACCGCGAACTGCAGCCGCTGGCCGACACCTACTCGGCCTCGCTGGAAGCCCTGGTGGCCCACATGGGCAGCGAGCTCGCCCGCACGCAAGCGGCCAATACGGCGATCGCCGAGGCCGGCCAGACCATCCTGGTGGCCGGCGCCACTGCCGCCGTGCTGCTGGGCGCCCTGCTGGCCGTGCTGGCCACCCGCTCCATCACCGCTCCCATCCACCGCGCCGTGCACTCGGCCGAACTGATCACGCAGGGCGACCTGGTGACCCGCATCGACGCCGAAGGCCTCGACGAGACCGCCCACCTGCTGCGCACGCTGTCGGCCATGAAGGACAAGCTGGCCGGCATCGTCGGCGGCGTGCGCGCCAACGCCGAGGGCGTGGCCACCGCATCGGCCCAGATCGCCCAGGGCAACAACGACCTCAGCGCCCGCACCGAGCAGCAGGCCAGTGCGCTGGAGCAGACAGCTGCCTCGATGGAGGAACTCTCCGGCACCGTGCGGCAGAACGCCGACAACGCCCGCCAGGCCAACCAGCTCGCGATGGGCGCCTCCACCGTGGCGGTACAGGGCGGCGAGGTGGTGAGCCAGGTGGTCGACACGATGAAGGGCATCAATGAGAGCTCGAAGAAGATCGTCGACATCATCGGCGTGATCGACGGCATCGCCTTCCAGACCAACATCCTGGCCCTCAACGCCGCGGTCGAGGCCGCCCGCGCGGGCGAGCAGGGCCGCGGCTTCGCGGTGGTGGCGGGCGAGGTGCGCACGCTGGCGCAGCGCAGCGCCGACGCGGCCAAGGAGATCAAGGCGCTGATCTCGGCCAGTGTCGAGCGGGTGGAGCAAGGCACCCACCTGGTCGACCGGGCCGGCGTGACGATGCAGGAAGTCGTCGCCTCGATCCGCCGCGTCACCGACATCATGGGCGAGATCAGCGCGGCCAGCAGCGAGCAGAGCACCGGGGTCGCGCAGGTCGGCGAGGCCGTCACCCAGATGGACCAGGCGACCCAGCAGAACGCCGCGCTGGTGGAGCAGAGCGCGGCGGCGGCCGAGAGCCTGAAGCTGCAGGCCCACGACCTCGTGCACGCGGTGGCCGTCTTCCAGCTGGCCTCCGACACCGCCCGGGCCTGACGCCCGCCAGCGCGCCCGGCCCCTCTCAGTCTCAGATCTCGAAATCGCCGCCCTCGCGGCGCGCCAGGATGCCGTGCACCACCGCGCCCAGCTCGTCGTGGGTGTTCTGCTTCTGCATCAGGCTGCGCACGCCCAGCCGCAGGGCCGCGGCACGCAGCTCCTCGGACAGGTAGCCCGAGCTGATCACCACCGGCAGCCCGGGCCGCAGCGCGAGCACCGCCTCGGCCACCTCCAGGCCCGACATCTCGGGCATGTTGAAGTCGGTCACCACCAGGTCGAAGGCCTGCGGCCGGCCGCGGAAGTCGTCCAGCGCCTTGCGCGGGTCGCTGTGGCTGGTGACGCGGTAGTTGAGCCGCCGCAGCAGCCGCTCCACCAGCAGCACCATCACCTCGTCGTCGTCGGTGTAGAGCACGTGCTGGCCCTGGCCGCGCAGCGGCTCGGCGCCTTCGAGCGCACCGGCGTGGTCTTGCGCGGCGTGCACCACCGCCGGGAAGTAGAGGTGGAAGGTGGCTCCCTTGCCCGGCGCGCTGTCGACGTTGATCGCGCCGCGGTGCGAGAGCACGATGCCGTGCACCACCGACAGGCCCAGGCCGGTGCCCTCGCCCACCGGCTTGGTGGTGAAAAACGGCTCGAAGATGCGCTGCAGCGTCACCGCGTCGATGCCGGCGCCGGTGTCGCTGACCCAGACATGGGCGTAGTCGCCGGCTGACAGGCCGCTCAGGCGCTGCGCCGTCGGCGCGTCCAGCGCCGCGTGGTCCAGCCCGACCTCGATCACGCCGCTGCTGCCTTGCATCGCGTGCCAGGCATTGGTGCACAGGTTCAGGATGACCTGCTGGATCTGCGTCGCGTCGGCCTTGACCTGCAGCGGCACGCTGCCGAAGCGCGTCGTCAGCCGCACGCGCGCCGGCAGCGTCGCCCGCAGCAGCGCCAGCGCTTCTTCGACCACCGGCCGCAGCGGCTGCACCACCAGCGCATGCGGCTGGCGGCGGCTGAAGGCCAGGATCTGCTGCACCATTGCCCGCGCACGCAGGCCGGCGGTCTGGATCTGGTCCAGGCTGAGCAGCGCCGGGTGGCCGGGGCCGACGTCGTCGCGCGCCAGCGCCACGTTGCCCAGGATGGCGCCCAGCATGTTGTTGAAGTCGTGCGCGATGCCGCCGGCCAGCGTGCCCACCGACTCCATCTTCTGCGACTCGCGCAGCTGCGCCTCCAGGTCGCGCCGCTCGGCTTCGGTCTTCTTGCGCTCGCTGATGTCCTGGAAGGCGCCGTGGGCGCGCACGATGTGGCCTTCGGCGTCGCGCACCGCCATGCCGGCCGAGCGCATCTGCAGCCGGCGCTGGCGCGCGGTGAAGACCTCCAGCTCCACGTCGAAGGGCGTGCCCTCCTCCAGGCAGGCGCGTATCACCTCGGCGATGATCTCCCTGGAGCCGGGTGGGTACATCGCGATCGCGTCTTCGAGCGAGAGCGGCGCGCCCGGCGGCAGGTCGATCAGCACGCAGAGCTCGTCGGAGAGCTGCAGCTCACCGGTGCGGGCATCGATGGCCCAGCCGCCGAGCTGGGCCGCGCGGCTGGCCATCTGCAGCAGTGCGGCGCTGTGCTCCAGCTCGTCGCGCGAGCGCCGCAGCGCAGCCTCGGCCTGCCGGGCCTCGGTGATGTCGCTGACCGCCAGGAACGCCACCTGCCGGCCGGCGGCGTCATTCACGGTGGCCCCGCTGTAGAGAAAGATGCGCTCCCAGGCGCTGTGGCGCCGACGGACCTGCAGCGGCCACTCGCGCAGCGTGTCGCCGCGGTGCAGGCGCGCCAGCGGCCACTGCTCGAACGGCACCGATGTGCCGTCGAGCTCGCTGAACTCGTAGTGCTCGCGCACCGAGGCCAGCGCCTGCCGGCACTCCTCCAGCGACTTGAAGCCGTGGATCTTCAGCGCAGCCGGGTTGACGTAAGAGAGACTGTCCACGCCGTCGGAAAGGATCAGGCCCTCGGCCAGGTTGTCGATCACGGCTTTCCAGCGCTGCTCGCTCTCGCGCATCGCGAGCTCGGCCCGCTTGCGCTCGGTGATGTCCACCACCACGGTGAAATGGCCCTGCAGCTCGCCCTGCTCGTCGCGGTAGGGCAGCAGCGTCACCAGGCCGTGCAGCAGGCCGTGCGCCGGGCTGGACACCTCCACCTCGTAGCGCATCAGCTCGCCCGCGCGGGCCCGCGCCAGCATCGGCGCGATGCGCGCCATCAGGGCCGGCGGCAAGACCTCGGCGTGGGTGCGGCCGACCACCTGGGCCGGGTCCAGCCCGAGCCAGGTCTTGTAGGCGGCGTTGGCAAACAGGTAGCGGCCGTCGCGGTCTATCCGCGAGACCGGACCCGGCAGGGCGTCGGTCAGCAGCGTGAGCTGGCGCTCGCGATCGCGCAGCACGCGGTCGGAGCGGTAGCGCGCGGTGACGTCGCTGAAGACCAGCACCACCCCCACGATGGCGCCGGCGGGGCTGCGGATGGGCGCGGCGCTGTCGGCGATCGGGTACTCGCGGCCGTCGTGCGCGAGCAGCAAGGTGCTGTTGGCCAGGCCCACCGTGACGCCCTGCGCCAGCACGCGCGCCACCGGGTCGGGCACCGGGCTGCGCGTTTGTGCATCGACGATGCGGAACACCTCGGCCAGCGGCCGGCCGCGGGCCTGCGCCAGCGTCAGGCCGATCAGCGTCTCGGCGCAGGGGTTCATGCGCTGTACGTTGCCGGCGGCGTCGGTGGCCACCACCGCGTCGCCGATGGACGCCAGCGTGATCGCCAGGCTCTCTTCGCTCTCGCTCAGCACCGCCAGGTGAGCCTGGGCCTGGGCGTCGAGCGCACGCTGGCGCTGCTGGGTGAGCCGCAGCATCGCGCAGGTGGCCGTGGAAAACAGCCCCCAGAAGGCCAGCATCCAGGCCGTCTGCTGGCGCCAGGGGGCATAGATCGCCGAGAGCTCGCGCGAGACCGTCACCACCAGCGCCTTGTCCAGCGGCAGCGCGGCCGGCAGCACGCTGCGGCGCTCCCACAGGCTGGCGTTGCGCACCGCGGCGTCGCCGTCGCCGTCGCTCAAGCCCACGGCCGGCACCTGCACGAAGCGGGTGCCGTCGCCGTGGGCCAGCGTCGCCTGCATGTCGGGCGCATACAGCACCGAGCGCATCACGCTGGCAAAGTAGTCCGGCTCCAGTCCCACCACCGCAAGGCCGCTGAACTGCCCGTCGCGCCGCCGCAGCTCGCGCGAGACCGTGACGGTGTAGGCACCGAGCACCGTCTTGAACGGTGCCGAGAGGTACAGCGCTTCGGGCTGCGCCATCTTCTGCGGGTGGGTGAAGTAGGCCCGGCCGCTCAGGTCGAGGCCGAGCAATTGCTCGTTGCTGGAGGTCCGCACCATGCCCTGCGCGTCCAGCGTGAACAGCGTGCGCACACCCGGCATCACGGCCGCCAACGCCTTGAGCCGGAAGGTCTGGCGCGCGGAGACGGTCTCGGCGTCGGGGAAGTCGTCGCGCAGGCCGATCAGCGCGCGGTCTATCGCACCCAGCAGCCGCACGATCTCTTCCTCGACGACCCGGCTCTGGGACTGCATGCGGATGCGCTCGCTGCGGCCGATCTCCCGGTAGGCCAGGCCGCGCTCCAGCCCGATCAGCGCCAGCAACAGCAGCAGGAAGCCCAGCAGCCAGGGCCACGCGAAGCGCGCGGCCGGCGACGCCGGTGTCGCAGCAGCAGGAGCAACGGGCACAGCACCAGGCTGACTCGGACCGCGCACGAAATACTCCTCGAACGCGCGAAGAGCTCAGCGGGGGTTGTCCTCCTCGGCAGGCCGGGCGAGTGCCCTGCCTGCCGCCCACGGGGGTCCACCGGAGCAAAAGCGGCGGGGCTATCTTCGCCGAGGGGCGTGCGGGCCGCAATGGGGCCTGATGGGGGCCGGGAAACTACGGCCCGGGCTCGCCCGGTGGCACCGCCGCGGCTTGTTCGGCAGCCTGTGCGGCCGCCTGCTCCGCCGCCTGCACCGCCGCATCGGCGGCCGCCTCGCTGCGCGCGGCCGAGAACAGGTCCCAGGCCGCCATGAACATCGCCGCGATCACCGGCCCGATCACGAAGCCGTTGATGCCGAACACCGCCATGCCGCCCAGCGTGGAGATCAGCACCACGTAGTCGGGCATCTTGGTGTCCTTGCCGACCAGGATGGGCCGCAGCACGTTGTCCACCAGGCCGATCACCAGCACGCCGTAGGCGATCAGCGCCACGCCCTGCCAGACCGCACCGGTGACGAGGAAGTAGATTGCCACCGGCACCCAGATCAGCCCCGCGCCTATGGCCGGCAGCAGCGAGAGGAAGCCCATCAGCACCGCCCACAGCAGCGCGCCCTTGATGTCCAGGAACCAGAACGCCAGCCCGCCCAGCGCCCCCTGGGTGGCGGCCACCAGCACGTTGCCCTTGACGGTGGCCCGTATCACGGTGATGAACTTCTCCGACAGGTGGCGCCGGTGCGCGGGCGCCAGCGGCACGGCGATGCGGATCTTCTTGGAGAGGCTGGCGCCGTCGCGCAGCAGGAAAAACGCCAGGTACAGCATCACGAAGAAGCTGACGACGAAGTCCAGCGTGTTCTGGCCGATGTTGAAGACCTGGGTCGCGATCAGCTGGCTGCCGCGTGCGATGGTGTCGGTGATGCGGGTCTGCAGCGCGTTGAAGTCGGTCAGGCCGAAGCGCGCCAGCGTGTCGTTGAGCCAGTCGGGCAGCACCGCGGTGACCTGCTCGAAGTAGCGCGCGAAGTTCATCTCGCCCGACTGCACCCGCTGGTACAGCGCCGCGCCCTCCTGCACCAGCATGCCGGCCAGCAGCATCAGCGGCAGCACGACGATCAGCACGATCACCGAGAGGGTGGCAAGCGCCGCCAGCGTGCGCCGCTGGTTCCACTTGCCCAGCAGCCAGCGGTAGACCGGCGCGAAGACGATCGCGATCACCGCGCCCCAGAAGACCGCGCCGTTGAACGGCAGCAGTATCCAGCCGAAGGCCGCCGTGACGAGGATCAGCAGCCAGAGAAAGGCCTTGTTCTCGAGGGCGGGAGCGGTGACGAAGTCTTTGAATTTCATGCGATACGGCACGGCGGCGGGCGCGGGAGAAGTGCGACATGGTACGGGCCTGGCGCCGAGCGCGGGCGAAGCGGCAAGCGCCGCGCCTGGTGCACCGCAGCACAGGGTAATACCCGTGCGCGTTTTCGAGCAGCCCCAGGTCATTTGTAAGAAATGCGTAAGTGCACGCCAAACAATGGCGGCCACTGCACAACACATCAAGGTAGTCGACAGATGCTGTTGCTCGTCTCCTCCATCAAGCTGGTGGCCGAAATCGCCGTGCTGGCCTTGCTGGGCCAATGGGTGCTGGGCCTGCTGGCCGGCCGCCGGCGGGACGAGAATCTCTTCTACCAGCTGCTGCAGCTGGTCGCCAGCCCCTTTGTCAAGGCCGTGCGGCGGCTCACGCCCCGCGTGGTGCTGGACCGCCACATCCCGCTTGCGGCTTTCACGCTGCTGTCGCTGGTCTGGCTGGGCGCCACGCTGAGCAAGATCACGCTGTGCCTGCAGGCCGGCGCCGCCGCATGCCGCTGAACCGATCGCTGCTGACGCTCACCGCGTTGACCCACCTGCTGCTCGGCCGCCGCGAAGCGGCTGACCGCTGCTTCAGCGAGATCCTGATGCGCTGGCCCGGCAGTGCCTTTGCGTTGGCGGGCCGGGCTCATCTGCGGGCCCAGCTCGGCCGGCAGGCCGAAGCCATTGCCGACGCCAGGCGGCTGGTGCAGCAGCACCCCGACCGCAGCGCCGCCGACTGGTTCAACCTCGGCTTCGTGCTGGAGGCCGACGACCGCCTGGCCGAGGCCGAACCGGCCTTCCGGCGCGCCGTCGCAATGGACCCCCGGCTCGACCGCGGCTGGTACGGCCTGGGCCTGGTGCTGATACGGCAGGGCCGCTTCGACGACGCTGCAGCCGCGCTGCAGCGCACCACCGAGCTGCAGCCCATGAGCCCTTACGGCTGGTACCAGCTCGCGCGGGTCCAGGTCGACCGCCAGCAGCCCGACGAGGCGCGCCAGATCATTCGCCACCTGCGCGGCTTCGAGCCGCGCGTGGCGGCCCAGCTCGAGCGCGAGACGGGGCTCTCGCCGTGAGCCTGGCCGGCGAAGCGGCAGCAACCAGCAGGAGTCAGCCCATGCGAGCCACCGACGGCGCCGAAGACCGCCGGCGCCACTGGCACCACAACCTGCGCATCACCGGCACCCTGCTGGCGATCTGGTTCCTGGTCACTTTTGCGATCAGCTTCTATGCCCGCGAGCTGAACTTCTCGTTCTTCGGCTGGCCCTTCAGCTTCTGGGTCGCTGCGCAGGGCGCGCTGGTGGTCTACCTGGTCATCATCGGGCTCTATGCCCGCTGCATGAACCGGCTGGACCACCTGCACGGCGTGGCCGAGGAGGAGTAGCACCGGACCTCCGGACTGCCGGCCGGCACCGCTCACGCACTCGCCTCGGCCGCCTGGCCCAGCAGGCCGATCAAGCGCTGCACCGCCGGCGACAGGTAGCTGCTCTCGCGGTAGCTGACGACCAGCCGCCGCCGCATCGTCGTCTCCTTCAGCCGCACCTCCTTCAGCGGCGCGCCGGCCACCAGGTGGTGGCGCGAGACGAAGCTCAGCAGCCCGGTCTCGGCGATCAGCAGCGGCAGCATCAGCAGCATGGTGCTCTCCACCTGCACCCGCGGGCGCGGCAGGCGGCGGCGGTCGAAGGCCTGGTCCAGCCAGTCGCGCGTGGGCGCGCCGACCGGCTGCAGCACCCAGCGGTATGGCACCAGGTCGCGCAGCGCCGGCTCGCCCTTGAAGAGCTCGTGGGTGCGGCTGGCCGCCACGACGATCTGGTCTTCGGCCAGCCGCTGCGAGACGAAGCCCGGCTCGGCGGCGCTCTCGGTGCCCACCGTCAGGTCGAGCTCGCCGGCGCGCAGCATCGGCATCAGGCCGTCGATCAGGCCGACCACCGTCTTCAGCGTGACCTCGGGCGCCTCGGCCAGCAGGCGGCGCGCGACCGGCGGCAGCAGGAACTGCGCCGCGGTCGGCACGATGCCCAGCCGGATCTGGCCCGACAGGCCGCGCGCGATGTCGCCGATCTCGCGCTGCGCGTCTTCCACGTCGAAGCGGGTGCGGCGGGCCCACTTCAGCAGCACCTGGCCCGCGGCCGTCAGGCGGATGCCGCGCCCGGCCCGCTCGAACAGCGGTGCGCCGCAGGCCTGCTCCAGCCGCCGCACCGCGCTGGTCAGCGCCGGCTGGGTGCGGTGCAGCCGCCCAGCCGCCTGGCCCATGTGCTCCAGCTCGGCGATGGTCTCGAAGTAGCGCAGGTCCCGCAAGTCCATTGCAAAAGCCTCATCTATGAATCACAAGCAATTATCGATTGGACTGTATGTGTTGCACCCTCAATACTCCGGCCCATCGACAACAGGAGACAACATGACCGTGTTCCGCCGCCACCTGCTCGCTCTCTCGGCCGCCGCGCTGGCCCTGCCGCTGGCCTCGTTTGCGCCCGGCGCGCTGGCCCAGGCCTGGCCGGCCAAGCCCATCCGCGTCTTCGTGCCCTTCCCGCCCGGCGGTGGCACCGACATCATTGCCCGCGAGGTGACGCAGAAGGTGGCCGCCGCCACCGGCTGGACCTTCGTGATCGAGAACCGGCCCGGCGCCGGCGGCAACCTGGGCGTGGACGCCGCCGCGAAGTCGCCCGCCGATGGCTACACCCTGGTGCTCGGCCAGACCAGCAACCTGGCGATCAACCCGACGCTGTACGCCAAGATGCCCTACGACTCGCAGAAGGACCTGATGCCCATCGTGCTGGTGGCCAACGCGCCGCTGGTGATGGTGGTGGGCGCGAGCTCGCCCTACAAGACGCTGGCCGACGCGGTGGCCGCCGGCAAGGCCAAGCCCGGCGAGGTCAACTTCGCGTCGCCCGGCAACGGCACGGTCGCCCACCTGACGGCCGAGATGTTCCAGAAGGCCTCCGGCGTGAGCTACCAGCATGTGCCCTACAAGGGCGCGGCGCAGGCGCTGACCGACGTGATCGGCGGCAACGTACAGCTCTACATGTCCTCGGTGCCCACGCTGCTCGGCCAGATCAAGCAGGGCAAGCTGCGGCCGCTGGCGGTCACCGCGAGCAAGCGCACCGACGACCTGCCGCAAGTGCCCACCGTGGCCGAGTCGGGCTATGCCGGCTTCGACGCGGTGACCTGGTTCGGCTTTCTCGCGCCCGCCGGCACGCCCAAGGAGATCGTGAACCGCCTGAACGCCGAGTTCAACAAGGCGCTGCAGACCCCCGAGCTGCGCAAGAAGCTGAACGACGAAGGTGCCGACCCGGCCGGCGGCAGCGCCGAGCAGTTCGCCGCCCTCATCAAGACCGACGTGGTCCGCTGGGGCAAGGTGGTCAAGGAGTCCGGCGCCCGGATCGACTGATACGGCCAGGCGCCTTCGCGCCCGCACGCTGCCGGTCGAACCCGGCCCCCTTTCAAGACAGGAGATTCTCATGAGTCAAGCCGCTGCATTGCCCGACGTCATCCGCGACTTCGAGCGCACGCCCGCCGAGATCGTCGAGCAGGCCGCCAAGTTCCCCTCCTCCATCCTGGCCGACGTGGCCGGCCGGCGCGGCGCACTGAGCGGGCGCATCGCGCCGCTCGCGCCTTCGATGAAGTTCGCCGGCACCGCGCTCACCGTCGAGGTGCGCCCCGGCGACAACCTGATGATCCACGCCGCGATGGCCATCGCCCGGCCCGGCGACGTGCTGGTGATCGACGGCAAGGGCGACCTGAATGCCGCGCTGATGGGCGAGATCATGACCCAGCAGTGCATCGCGATCGGCGTGGTGGCCGTGGTGATGGACGGCGCAGCGCGCGACAGCGAAGAGATACGCCGGCTCGGCTTCCCCTTCTTCGCCGCCGGCTGCAACCCCAATGGCCCGACCAAGATGGTCTCGGGCCGGCTGAACCACGCCATCTCCATCGGCGGCGTCAGCGTGCAGCCCGGCGACCTGCTGGTGGGCGACGCCGACGGCGTCACGGTGATCGAGCGCCACAAAGCCGCCGCGATGCTGCCGCTGGCGGCGAAGAAGGTGGCCGACGAGACCGCGCGCATCGCCGGCATCCTGCGCCGCGAGGCGCTGCGCCCGGCCTGGCTGGACGGTGCGCTGCGCGCCGCCGGCGTCATCAAAGAGGGAGAGAGCTTGTGAGCGCCACCGGGCTCGGGCGCCGGCCGGCCCTGCTGGTGACCGCGGCCGACCTGGCGCCGCAGGCGCTGGCGCTGCTGGAGCGCTTCGAGATCGTCTATGCCGGCAAGGCGCCGAGCGACGAGCACATCGTCGCACTGTGCCGCGCCCACGACCCGGCGGCCATCATCGTGCGCTACGGCAAGGTGGGCGCCGCCGCAATGGCCGCCGCGCCCTCGCTGAAGGTGGTCGCCAAACACGGCAGCGGCACCGACACCATCGACAAGGCCGCCGCCCAGGCGCGCGGCATCGAGGTGCTGGCCGCCGTGGGCGCCAATGCCGCCGCGGTGGCCGAGCATGCGATGGCGCTGATGCTGGCCTGTGCCAAGTCCGTCGTGCCGCTGAACGCCCGCCTGCATGCCGGCCACTGGGACAAGGCAGTCCACAAGAGCCTGGAGCTGCGCGGCCGCACGCTGGGCCTGATCGGCCTGGGCGCCATCGGCCAGCGCTTCGCCCGCATGGCCGACGCGATGGAGATGCGGGTGATAGGCCACGACCCCTACGCCCAGCAACTGCCAGCCTTCATCACCCCCGTGGACCTCGACAACCTCTGGCGCGAGGCCGACGTGATCTCGCTGCACTGCCCGCTGACGGCCGACAACGCCAGGCTGCTGGGCCCGCGCACGCTGCCGCAGTGCAAGCCCGGCGTGATCCTCGTCAACACCGCGCGCGGCGGGCTGATCGACGACGCTGCACTGCTGCAGGCCCTCGCTTCGGGCCAGGTGGCCGCGGCCGGCCTGGACAGCTTCGAGGTGGAGCCGCCGCCCGCCGACCACCCGCTGTTCGGCCACCCGCGCCTGACGCTGAGCCCGCACGTCGGCGGCGTCACCGGCGATGCCTACGTCAACATGGGCCTCGCGGCGGCGCGCAACGTGCTGGCGGTGCTGGGCGCGCGGCCGGCCCTGGCGGCCTGACCCGCGCGGAGCGGCCTCGTCGGACTCGCCCTACAGCCGGGCGCGCCGGCCGCCGCTGTGCCGCCCGCCCGCCCTCGCGCATGCTTCTGGGTTGACGGCCACCACCGGGTGGCTCGCTCAACGCACCACGGAGCTCCCGATGAAACTGCTGCAATGCGCCCACTGCGGGCAGCGCGTCTTCTTTGAAAACCTGCGCTGCGAGGCCTGCGGCTCGGCGCTGGGCTTCGTGCCCGGCGAACTGCGCATGGCCGCTTTCAGAGTGCAGGACGACGGCAGCTGGGCGCGCCTGGGCAGCGAGAGCGATGCGCCGCAGCGCCCCTGCCAGAACTACGCGGCCGAGAACGTCTGCAACTGGATGCTGGCAGCCGACGACCCCTCGCTCTACTGCGTCTCCTGCCGCACCACCCACATCATCCCGGCGCTGTCCAAGCCCGAGAACCGGCAGTACTGGTACCAGCTCGAGCATGCCAAGCGGCGCCTGTTCTACACGCTGCTCTCGCTGGGCCTGCCCACGCCGAGCAAGACCGACCAGCCCCAGCACGGCCTGTCGTTCCAGTTCCTCGAGGACGCCAGCCCGCAGCAGCGCGTGCTGACCGGCCACGACGAAGGCGTCATCACGCTGAACATCGCCGAGGCCAACGACGCGCACCGCGAGAGCACACGCGCCTCGATGCACGAGCCCTACCGCACGCTGGTAGGCCACTTCCGCCACGAGTCCGGCCACTACTACTGGGACCGGCTGCTGCCGGACTCGCCGATGCTGGACGAGTACCGCAGCCTCTTCGGCGACGAGCGGGCCGACTACGAAGCCGCGCTGAAGGCCCACTACGCCAACCCGCCCACCGACTGGGCGCTCCACTTCGTCAGCGCCTACGCCAGCGCCCACCCCTGGGAAGATTGGGCCGAGTGCTGGGCCCACTACCTGCACATGGTCGATGGCCTGGACACCGCCGCCGCCTGGGGCATGAGGCTGGACCACGCGATGGTCGATGGCGCGCCGGTGCTGCCGCAACCTATCGCCCCCGGCAGCGCCTCCGTCGAGGCCTCGCTGATACAGCAATGGCTGCCGGTCTCGCAGTTCGTCAACGCGATGAACCGCAGCCTGGGCAGCAACGACGGCTACCCCTTTCTCCTGCCGCCGCCGGTGGTGGCCAAGCTGGACTTCGTGCACCGGGTCGTGAGCGCGGCCGGGCGCGGCGAGCTGGGCGTGTGGAGCACGGACGAGCTGCCGCCGTCGGCGCCGCCGGCGCCGGGTGAGGCACCGAACGTGGCGCCGACCGAGCTGCCGCTTGCGGCGCAAACCCCGCAGCAGTCGCAGACACAAAGCGCCGCCGCGCCGGCGCCGTAGGCCTGCCCCTACACCCGTTTCAGCCATCTGCGCCTGGGTTTGCGGCGCCGGCTTTTGCAAGATGAACGGGTTGGCAGCGCAGAGCTCGCGCTCCCTTCTTCGACCAACCCAGGAGACACGGCAGATGCCGCCCGTCTCATCAAGGAGATCACCATGGACAACAGCCAAGTCGTCGACGTTCTGAACGATGTCATCGAAACCTGCAAGGACGGCGAATACGGCTTCAAGACCTGCGCCGACAACGCCACCGCGCCAGCCCTGAAGCAGACCTTCCAGCGCCGCGCCTCGGAGTGCGCCGGCGCCACCACCGAGCTGGCCTCGCTGGTCGTGCAGTACGGCGGCAAGCCGGAAGACGGCGGCAGCCTCTCGGGTGCGCTGCACCGCGGCTGGGTCAAGGTGGTGGACGCCGTCTCCGGCACCAGCGACCAGGCCCTGCTGAACGAATCCGAGCGCGGCGAGGACGCCGCGCTGGCGCGCTACCGCAAGGCGCTGAAGGAAGAAGGCCTGCCCTCCGACGTGCTGGCGGTGCTCTCGCGCCAGATGCTGGGCGTGCAGCGCAACCACGACGAGATCAAGCTGCTGCGCGACCAGTACAAGGCCTCGGCCTGATCGTCAGGCCCTGCACATCCCCGGGAATCCGGGGCTGTCGGCAGGGTCATGACGCCTGACAGCGCCGCCCGGCGTGGTCCTAGGGTTTACCATAGGTAACCCCTGTTCCACGCCGGGCTCTTTCATGGGGCTGGGCTTTCCCCAGCATGAACCTGCCCCTGCTCGCCCTGGCTGCTGCTGCCTTTGGCATAGGCACCACCGAATTCGTGATCATGGGGTTGTTGGCGGACGTGGCCAAGGACCTCGGCGTCACGGCCCCCGCGGCGGGCTTGCTGGTCTCGGGCTATGCCTTCGGCGTCGCCGCCGGTGCGCCCATCCTGGCCATCCTCACCGCGCGCTGGCCGCGCAAGCTGGCCCTGGTCTCGCTGATGGGGCTGTTCATCCTGGGCAACGTGCTGTGCGCGGTGGCGCCGAGCTACGAGTTCCTGATGGTGGCCCGGGTCGTCACCGCCTTTTGCCATGCGGCCTTCTTCGGCATCGGCGCGGTGGTCGCGGCGCAGCTCGTGCCGGCGGAGAAACGCGCCCAGGCCGTCGCGCTGATGTTCACCGGCCTGACGGTCGCCAACGTGCTGGGTGTGCCGCTGGGCACCGCCTTCGGCCATGCCAACGGCTGGCGTGCCACCTTCTGGGCGGTCGCGCTGATCGGCGTCGCCGCCGCGGCCGCGCTGTGGACCTGGCTGCCTCGGCAGATCGAGATGAAGGCCAGCAACCTGTGGGCGGAATTCCGCGCCATCGCCAGCACCCAGGTGCAGCTCGCACTGCTGATCAGCACGCTCGCGTCGATCAGCTTGTTCACCGTCTTCACCTACATCGCCTACATCCTGCGCGACGTGACCGGCTTCAGCGCCCACCAGGAGAGCGCCGCGCTGCTGCTCTTCGGTGCCGGCATCACGCTGGGCGGGCTGGCCGGCGGGCGCCTGGCGGACTGGAAGCTGATGCCGGTGCTCGCCGCCGTCTTCGTCGGCCTGGCCGGCGTGCTGGTGCTGTTCTCCTGGACGGCGCAGTTCGCCATCCCCGCGATGATCACCCTCTTTGCCTGGGGCGCGATCACGTTCGCGATGGTGCCCGGCGCGCAGATCCGCGTGATGGACAAGGCGCGCAACGCCCCCAACCTGGCCTCTACGCTGAACCAGGGTGCCTTCAACCTCGGCAACGCCACAGGCGCCGGCCTGGGCGGCTGGATGATCAGCATGGACCGGCCGCTGACGGAGCTGCCGTGGCTGGGCGCCGCGGTGGCGCTGGTGGGGCTGGGCGTGGTGCTGCTGTCGGCCTGGCTGGACCGCCGCCACCCCGCTGCCGCGGCCTGCCCCGCCGGCACCGCCGCGGCCGGCCACGGCGCTTGAAGCGCCATCAGCCCAGGATCTTCAGGTCCAGCGAGCGCTCCGCCAGCCACAGCAGCGCCATCGCCGCGATCGCCAGCGAGCCGCCGACCAGCACCACGCGGCGGTAGAACGCGCTGCCGCGGCTCCACCAGGCCAGCGGCATGAACAGCGCAACGATGCTCAACTGGCCTATCTCGACACCGAGGTTGAAGCCCAGCAGCGAGCTGGCGAGCGCCTCGCGCACCAGGCCGAGGTCTTGCAGCGCGCTGGCGAAGCCGAAGCCGTGCACCAGGCCGAAGACGAAGGTGAGCTTCCAGCGCTGGCGCGGCAGGAAGGGCAGCAGGTTGTCGATCGCCGCCAGCGCCACCGTCGCCGCGATGATGGACTCGACGACGCGCGATGGCGGGTTCAGCAGGCCCAGCACCGCCAGCGCCAGCGTGATCGAGTGGGCCACGGTGAAGGCCGTGACCACCTTGGCGACCTCGATCGCCACCGGGCCGAACGCCGGGGCCGGGCGCCAGGCCGGCTCGCTGGCGGCCGCGGTGCGCCACGGCAGCGTGGCCG
>DATHWJ010000192.1:0-1838 GCA_035460745.1 Ideonella sp.
ACGCCGATGGCGCCGCGCATGAACTGCGCGAGGTAGTCCAGCGTGCCGACCAGGAACGGGTTGTGCGCCGCACCGGCGATCGCCTGGTGGAACTTCAAGTCCTCCTCGACGCCGTCACCGCCGCTCTTCACCGCCTTGTCCAGCGCCAGCACCGACTGCTTGAGCCGCTTGACATCCGCCGCCGTGCGCCGCTGCGCCGCCAGTGCCGCCACTTCGGCTTCCAGCGCGCGCCGCACCTCGGCCATCTGGATCACCGCTTCGCGCGAGGCCGTGTGGCGCGCGTCGAAGTTGAGCGGCGCATAGGGCGCGCGGCTGCTCACGTAGACGCCGCTGCCCTGGCGCGAATCGACCAGGCCGAGCGACTTCAGGCGCGACACGGCTTCGCGCACCACCGTGCGGCTGACCTGGAACTGCTCCACCAGCCTGGCTTCGGCCGGCAGCTTTTCGCCCGCGCCCAGGCGGCCCGCCCTGATTTCGGCGGCGAGCTGCTGCGCCACCTGGTCCGACAGACGGGCACCGCTGGTCACGGGGGAGAACTGGCTTGTCATACAAGAAACCGGGAGTGGTATGACAAGGATACTGCGCGCCGCCCCGGGGCGGCGGGTATTTCAGGCCCAGCCGGCCAGGCGCAGCACCAGCCCCGCCACGGCGCAGGCGGCGATCACGGGGATGACGCCGACCTTGAAACGCAGCAACGCCACGGCCGCCGCAGCCGCGATGGCCAGCGCGATCCAGTCGATGTGCGGTGCCGCGCCCGGCGTCGTGACCCATGCGATGTGCGCGAGGAAGAACAGCGCCAGGCTGGCAATGACGCCGACCACGGCCGCGGTGATCGCCGTGAGCGGCGCCGTGAATTTCATGTTGCCGTGAGTAGCTTCCACCAGCGGCCCGCCGGCCAGGATGAAGAGGAACGAGGGCAGGAAGGTGAACCAGGTCACCACCGTGGCCGCCAGCGCGGCACCCAGGAACAGCATGTCGGGCCCCAGCACCTGCTGCGCCCAGCCTCCCATGAAACCGACGAAGGCCACCACCATGATCAGCGGGCCGGGCGTGGTTTCGCCCAGCGCCAGGCCGTCGATCATCTGCGGGCCGGTGAGCCACTGGAACTGTTCCACCGCGCCCTGGTAGACATAGGGCAGCACCGCATAGGCGCCGCCGAACGTCAGCAGCGCCGCCTTGGTGAAGAACCATCCCATCTGCGCGAGCGTGCCGTCCCAGCCCTGAGCGGCCACCAGCATGCCCATGGGCAGCAGCCACAGCACCGCACCCACAGCGACGATGGCCGCGAGCCGCAATTTGCGAAAGCGCGCGTGCTCGGGCGTGGGGGTGTGGTCGTCGATGATGTAGCTGCCCGGACCGTGGCCCGCTTCATTCGCCTTGCCGCTGCCGTGCCCGCCGCCGCTGGCGAACTGCCCGGGCAGGTACTTGCCGCCGAGCGCACCCGCGAGAGCCGCCGCCGCCACCACCCAGGGGAAGCGCACGTGCAGCACCGCGATGGCGATGAAACTCAGAACGGAGATCGCCCACAGCAGCGGCACCTTGCGCGGGCTCTTGAGCGTGCGGCTGCCGATGCGCCAGACCGCCTGCAACACGATGGCCGCCACGGCGGGCTTGATGCCGTAGAACAGGCCCGCGACCCAGCTCACCTGGCCGTAGGCCGCGTAGACCCAGGACAGGCCGACCAGGATGAAGAGCGACGGCAGCACGAACAGGCCGCCCGCCACGATGCCGCCCCAGGTGCGGTGCATCAGCCAGCCGATGTAGGTGGCCAGCTGCTGCGCCTCGGGCCCGGGCAGCAGCATGCAGTAGTTGAGCGCGTGCAGGAAGCGCCGCTCCGA
>DATHWJ010000193.1:0-3073 GCA_035460745.1 Ideonella sp.
AGCCGCCCTTGCGCCGAGCGGATCACGCGCCAGACCCCGGCGTAGACAGATTCCTGCACCCGCAGCTCGGCCGTCGGGTCGCCCGCCGCCTTCACTAGCGCACTCACCTCGCCCTCGCCCAGCACCTGGTTGACCAGGGCCAGGTCGGCCGGCGGCAGTTGCGCCAGGTCGATGCAGCGGTTCACGCCGTCGCCCACCGTCTGTGCCAGCGCTGCCAGCGTGGCGCGCAACACGCGGTGTGCCGCTTCGCAGACCGCCACGGCCTCGGGCTCTGGCAGGACGGGCGAGCGGAAGGTCTCCATGCCCTGCGGCATCGCCATGTAGCTCAGGGTCTCGTCTTCGACCTGGCTGCCGGGGCCGATCATCGTGACGGGGATGGGAAAGTCCTTCATGAACCGGCTTCCCTCAGTGGCACGACGATCCGGAGGGGACCGCGCTGACCAGTGGGATGCCGATGCCCGGCACCCGCGAGGTCGGCATCGCCAGCGCCTTCGTGGTCTCGCGCAGGTAATCCTCCCAGTCCAGCATGCCGGCCAGCGTGGCCACGTACTGGCCGTCGCGCAGGAAAAGCAGGCTGGGCCAGCGCTGCACGCCATAGCGCCGCGCCACGGCCTCTTCCAGCGGGCGAGGAACGATGCCGATGGCAAAGCCGCCGGGCACGCAGCGGCGCAGTTCGGGCAGCACGACGGCCACGTCCTGCCCCTCGGGGAAGCGCACCGGGTCGCCGGCGAAGAGCACCACGCGGTCACCGCCCAGCTCCGACCAGGGCTGGACGCTCTCGGCGTCCAGCCAGGTGGCGCCGTGCACGCTGACCAGGCGCTCCATCAGCGGCGAGCTTTCGACCGGCTTGGGCGCCTGCACGGGCAGCTTGACGAGGTTGTCGAAGTCGGTGGTGGTGGTGGTGGTGGCAGTGTTCATGGCATCTCGCGTTCAAGGGGCCGGCCCGACAAGGCCAGCAGTTGTGAAAAGTCCGTGTGCGAGGGCAGCGCGAAGCCCGCCTCCCCGCCCGGTGGGCCGCCGCTCATCGCCGCGGCCAGCAGATCCAGCGTGCTCGCGATCTCCCGCGCACGCTCCACACTCAGCATCTCCTGCGCGCTGTCGAGGAACACCAGCAGCCAGTCGCCCACCGCGACCTCTCCGACCAGCGCGGTGCGCACCCGGCGCCGCTCGCCGCGACCCTCGCAGAGCGCGTGGCCGGGCTCGGTGGCGTACACCTGCATCGGGAGGCCCATGCACATGGCGCTCAAGCCTCCGCGGCCGGGAAGAAGCGCTCGTCGCCCACGCGGCAGGCCTGCGCCTGTGCCGGGCGCTGCGCCTCGTAGCGGCCGAGTGCCAGCTGGCCGAAAGTCACAGCCTCCCGCTCGGCGAGTGGCTGCAGGCGCGGCCGCGGCTGCGCACCCCACTCGCGCAGGGTCGCGACGCCGTGCGCCAACGCGTCCTCCATCGCCTGCTTCACGATGGGCCGCAGGCTGCCGCCGTAGTCCTCCAGCTCCTCCGGCTGGCAACCCACCAGCAGCACCCGCTCCGGGTACTGCTCGGTCAGCCGCGCCAGCATCAGCACCTCCTGGAAGCCGGTCTGGTGCAGGCTCATCTTCTTGGCGCCCAGGAAGCGCGGCACCTCCTCGTCCTCCACCAGCTTCAGCGTGCCGGGCGCCAGGCCGTAGTCGATCGCGTCGAAGATCAGCAGCTTCGCGGCCTGCTGCACGTGCTGTATCAGGTACAGGCCCTGCGTGCCGCCGTCGATCAGCTGCACCTGCGGCGCGAACTCGTAGCGCTGCTGCAAGGCCTCGATGCAGCGCACACCGAAACCTTCGTCGGCCCAGAGCACGTTGCCGATGCCGAGCACGCAGATGCTGCCTTGCTGTTCCATGGAATCAGTCTTTGAAGGTTCTGTGGCCGGAGATCATGGTGCTGACCACGCTGGAGCGGCCCATGATGTCTTCGCGGATCGCGGCGTACACGTGCACGATGATGAAGACGATCAATGCCCACATGCCCAGGTGGTGCCAGGTGTGCACGTCCTGCGACTGGCCGAAGAGCGGGATCACCCAGCCGAACATCACGTCGGCCCACGAGCCCGCCTGCGCGCCTTCGCCGTAGAGCGCAAAGCCGGTGACGATCATGAACAGCGTGGTGAAGAGAAACAGGAAGAACATCGCGAAGCGCGCCAGCGGGTTGTGCCCCACGTAGCGCCCCGGCCGTGCCGCGACGAAGGCGTACCACTTCAACATGCCCCAGCTCTCCACCCAGTAGGCACGGGTGAAGATGGGCACCCAGAAGAGCTCGCGGGCATGGTGGTTGCCGACCACTGCCCAGTAGATGCGGCCCAGCAGACCGACTGCGAGGGTGTAGCCCGCCGCGAAATGGGCGAAGCGGATGTAGCCCATCAGGTAGTTGGCGCTGGCCTCGCCGGGCTGCGTGGGCAGCGGCGAGGCGATGAGGTAGCCGCTCACCGCGAGCACGGTGATGCAGGCCGCGTTGATCCAGTGCCAGAGGCGCACCGGCGCTTCGTACACATAGACCGACTTGACGGCGCGCGCCTGCGCGACGGTCTGCTGGTCGTTGTCGATGACGGCGGGAGTGGCGATGTCCATGGTGACGGTCCTCCGTGGTCAGAACCGGGTGGCGAGCATCAGCAAACCGCTGCTGCCTATCACCCCAGCGCAGAGTTGCCAGGCCCAGGGCCTGAGCTTCAACAGCGCATGGCCGGCTGCCAGCCCCGCGCCGTGCAACAGCGCCGAGCCGAGCATGAAGCCGGCGGCGTACGAGGCGAACGAGTGGCCGGAAGCCAACTCGCTGCCGTGCGCGAAGCCGTGCATCAAGGCGGCGCCGCTTATCACCGCCAGCCCCAACGCCGGCGAGACTCGTCGCTGCGCGATCAACAGCCCGCCCAGCAAGGCCACGCTGAGCGCGACACCCGCCTCGATGCCTGGCAGCTCCACCCCGGCCAACGCCAGCAGCGCGCCGGCCAGCAGCATGCCCACGAACAGCACCGGGCCCTGCCAGCGCCGCCCGGCAGGCAGCACCGCGGCGGACCAGAAACCCACCGCGATCATCGCGACCAGATGGTCCA
>DATHWJ010000194.1:0-1718 GCA_035460745.1 Ideonella sp.
CCTCGTGGCCGCGCAGCCGGTTCAGGATCTCGTCGCGGCTGAAGACCCGCCGCGGCTCGCCGGCCAGCATCGCCAGCAGCTCGAACTCGGTGCCGGTGAGCTCGATGCGCTCGCCCTGGCGGCGCACCTCGCGCCGCGCCAGGTCGATCTCCAGGCCCTCGTAGCGCAGCAGCCCGGGCGGGCCGGCGTCGGGGGCGTCGGCAGGCGCGGCCGGGCGCACGCGCCGCATCACGGTGTGCAGCCGGGCGGCCAGCTCGCGCGGCTCGAAGGGCTTGGGCAGGTAGTCGTCGGCGCCGAGCTCCAGCCCGACCACCCGGTCGGCCAGCTCGCCGCGCGCCGTCAGCATGATGACCGGCAGCGCATGGGCGCGGCGGATCTCGCGCAGCAGCTCGAAGCCGTCCATCTCGGGCAGCATCACGTCGAGGATGGCGGCGTCGAAGGTCTCGCTGCGCAGCCGGGCCAGGCCCTCGCTGGGCCGGCCGGCACTCTGCAGGTCGAAGTCGAAGCGGCGCAGGTAGCTGGCCAGCGGCGCGGCCAGGTGTTCGTCGTCGTCGATCAGCAGGATGCGGGGCATGGGGGCGGGGAGGAAAGGAACAGCCCCGGGCGGTTCAGCGAACCAGCCCGGGGTCGGGTGGGATGGCGCCCAGCCTACACCGGCGCGCTGCTGCGATGGCGGGAGGGCGCGGGACGGCCCGCCATCAGCCGCCCGCCCGGCAGCGATCAGCCGCCGTGGCGGCCGTGGCCTGCGCGGTTCAGGAACTCGCGCACCTTTTGCTGCTGCTCGGGGCGCAGGCCGTCGTAGAAGACCGCGGCGGCCGTGATGACGGCGGGGCTGCCGGCGCGCAGCGCTTCGGTCTTCTGGGCCACCAGGGTATGGGCGCGGCTCACGTCGAACTGGGCGCCGGCGATCAGTGCCTTCAGCTCCGCGCGCGGCTCGGGCGTGCCGGCCATCAGGGCCTGGCGCTGCTGGCGCAGCTGTTCGGCCAGGGCGGTCAGGTTCTGCTTCTGCGCGGCGTCGAGCTCGAGCTCCTTGGCCGCGCGATCGACCATGCGCTCGCGCCACTGGGTGGCATCGGCTTCGGTCATCGCCCCGCCGTGGTAGCCGTAGCGGTGGCTGCAGGCCGCGAGGCTGCCGAACACGACGCCAAGGCCGGCGAGGCCGAAAAGGGTTCGCTTGATCCAGGTTTTCATGGAGAGGTCCTTGGTGGAGGGTAGATGGCTCCATGGTGCCGGCGCGGCCCCGACACGGGGTTGCACCGCGGTATCGGCGTGTTTCGTTTCTTTTCATCGCCGGCCGCGTACCCGCGGTGCCCGGGGCCCTACCTCGGGCCAGCGCCGGGCCGCTCCCAAGCGGCCCGAGACCCGCTCGGCGGGTGGTGCCGCGTATCCGCGGCGCCGGGTGCTCCATGTTCAGCCGAAACGGCCGTGCAGGAACCAACCGGGCTCGCCAGCGGGCGGGACGGGGCGCAGGCGGTAGATCCAGAGCAGCTCGCCTTCGGGGGCCTGGGCGATGAAGTAGTCGCGGGCCACCAGGCCACCGTCCCACCAGCCGGTCTCGATGCGCTCGGGGCCGGCGAGCAGGCGCAGCGCGTGGCGGCCCATGCAGGGCTGGGCATGGCGCTCGGGCAAGGCTTGCGGGGGCTTGAGCAGCCAGAGCGGGCGGGTCAGGCGCAGCGGGGTGGCCCGCAGCGCGCTCGCGGCGGCGGTGGGCGGCGGGG
>DATHWJ010000195.1:0-33009 GCA_035460745.1 Ideonella sp.
CAGCGCGGCGGGCAGCGGCGCGAGCGGGTGGTAGCTCTCCATCAGCGTCACCAGGCCCTCGCTGGCTTCGGGCCGGCGCATCAGCGCGGCTTGCAGGGCAGGGTGGCTGGCGAGCAGCTCGTGCTGGAAGGCCTGGACGGCGGCCTGCGCGCTCGCCAGGTCGGCCTCGGCGACGCGGTAGTAGACGTAGCAGGCGTAGCAGACGTGGCAGGGGGCCAGGCCGCCCGGCATTGCCGCCTCGGCCCGGCCGCCGGTCTCAGGCATCGTCTTGCGGCAGCGGGTAGGGCAAGGCGCGGGGCGACAGCAGCGGGCCGTCGGCGGCAGCCAGGTGCAGGTGGCCCGAGCCCAGCGCCGCGCGCTTGAGCTCGACCAGTGCAAGGTGGCGGTCGCCGTCGCCGGCCGGCAAGGAAGCCGCCAGCGCGACCGTGCCGGCCGGCTGGCCGGGATCCTGGTCGTGGAAGACCTCCTGCCCCTCGGCCAGCGGCACCGCGCCGGCCAGCAGCACCGCGCGCCGCTTCAGCGTGCCGCGGTACTGGCTGCGCGCCACCACCTCCTGGCCGGGGAAGCAGCCCTTCTTGAAGTCCACCCCGCCGACCAGCTCGAAGTTGACCATCTGCGGCACGAAGTGCTCCACCGTGGCGGCGACGATGCGCACCACTCCGCTGTGCACCTCCAGCCAGCGCCAGGCGGCAGGCGCCAGCTCGGCCAGGCCGGCCGGTGCCTGCGCGGCGGGCGCCGCCCACAGGAAACGCGGTTGGCCCAGCGCGTCGGGCAGGCGCACCACCTGGGCCTCGCCCTGGTGCGCGACCCCCAGGGCCTCCGCCGGGGCCGAGGCGCCGAGCTGGGTCTCGGCGGCGGCGCCGCTCAGGCCCCAGAGCGCGAGCTCGGCGCTGGCATCGCTGAGCTTGCAGCGCGCGCGCAGCACGAACATCGACAGCCGCTTCAGCGTGGCCGGCAGCACGTCGGCGCTGCAGGCCAGCAGGAACTCGCCGGGGCTGGCGCGCCAGACCACGAAGCTGGCCAGCAGCCGGCCCTTGGCCGAGCAGTAGCCGGCCAGGCGGGCGCGGCCTTCGGGCAGCAGCGCGAGGTCGTTGGTCAACTGGCCCTGCAGAAAGCTGGCGGCGTCTTCGCCGCGGGCGCGTATCAAACCCCAGTCGGGCAGCCGGGTGGCGCCGTCGAAAACGATGCCGGTGGGCAGGGCCAATTCAGGGGAAGCAGGGGCGATAGCACTCATGCCGACGATTATCATCGCCGCCCTGGGTTCGTGCCCCCGTAGGGCCTCGCCACCTTTCCCCACCGATGAAGCTGCTGATACGGATCGTCAAACTGATCGCCCTGGCCGGCCTGCTGGGCATCGTGCTGGCCGGCGGCGGCGCGCTGTGGTGGCTCTACCAGCCGCTGAGCCTGCGCACACCGACGGTCGAAGCCTCGGTCGAGCCCGGCACCACCTCGCGCGACATCGCGCTGCTGTGGGTGCAGGCGGGGGTGGACACGCCGGGCATCCTGCTCTACGAGTGGTTTCGCTGGTCGGGGCAGGCGCGGCGCATCCGGGCCGGCAGCTACGAGATCGAGCGCGGCATCACGCCGCGCGGCCTGCTGGACAAGATGGTGCGCGGCGACGAGACGCTGGAGACGGTGCGCTTCATCGAGGGCTGGACCTTCCGCCAGGTGCGCGAGGCGCTGGCCCGCGCGCCGCACCTGAAGCCGGCCACCGCGCAGATGAGCGAAGCGCAGATCGCCGCCGCGCTGGGCGCCGAGGTGCCCTATGTGGAGGGCGCCGTCTTCCCCGACACCTATGCCTACAGCCGCGGCGTCAGCGACCTGACGGTGCTCAAGCGCGCCCACGCCGCGATGCGCGCCAAGCTGGCCGCCGCCTGGGCCACGCGCGTGCCCGGCCTGCCGCTGGACAACCCGCAGCAGCTGTTGACGCTGGCCTCGGTGGTCGAGAAGGAGACCGGCAGCGCCGCCGACCGCGGCCTGATCGCCGGCGTCTTCGTCAACCGGCTGCGCGCCGGCATGCCGCTGCAGTCCGACCCGACGGTGATCTTCGGCCTGGGCCGGCAGTTCGACGGCAACCTGCGCCGCAGCCACCTGCAGGACGACAACCCCTGGAACACCTACACCCGCCGCGGCCTGCCGCCGACGCCGATCGCGATGCCGGGCCTGGCCTCGCTGCGCGCGGCGACGCAGCCGGAGCCGACCCGGGCGCTGTACTTCGTGGCCCGCGGCGACGGCCACAGCGTCTTCAGCGAAACCCTGGCCGACCATAATCGGGCGGTGAACCAATACCAGCGAGGCCAGCGGTGACGCCCCCCGGCCGTTTCATCACCTTCGAGGGCATAGACGGCGCCGGCAAGTCCAGCCACATCGAGGCGGTGGCCGAGGCGCTGCGCGAGCGTGGCCTGCAGGTGCTGCTGACCCGCGAGCCGGGCGGCACGCCGCTGGCCGAGCGGCTGCGCGAGCTCTTCCTGCACGAGCCCATGGACGCGCTGACCGAAGCGCTGCTGGTCTTCGCCGCCCGGCGCGATCACCTGCACAGCCGCATCGAGCCCGCGCTGGCGGCCGGCGTCACGGTGCTGTGCGACCGCTTCACCGATGCCACCTTCGCCTACCAGGGCGCCGGCCGCGGGTTCGACACCGCCGTGCTGGCGCAGCTCGAAGCCTGGGTGCAGCAGGGCCGCCAGCCCGAGCTCACGCTGTGGTTCGACGTGCCGCCCGAGGTGGCTGCCGCGCGGCGCTCCGCGGCCCGCGAGCCGGACCGGCTCGAGCGCGAGGCGCAGGCCTTCTTCGAGCGGGTGAGGGCGGGCTACGCCGCCCGGCGCGACGCTTCACCGGGGCGTGTGCTGTGCATCGACGCCGACCGGCCGCTGGCGGCCGTGCGCGAAACGGTGCTGGCTGCCGTCTTGAAGGCCGCGCTGGAGGTCCAGCCGCCAGCCCCCGGAAAGCCCCATGGCCCTGCGTGACGAGCACGACCTGCCGTGGCTGGCGGCGCCGCTGCAGGCGCTGCGCGACCACGAGCGCGGCCATGCGCTGATCCTGCATGGCCGCGCCGGCTCGGGCTTGTTCGAGCTCGCGCTGCGGGTCGCCCAGGCCTGGCTCTGCGAGCAGCCGCCCGGGCCCTGCGGCGTCTGCCCCGGCTGTCACCTGACCCTGGCGCGCAGCCACCCCGACCTGAAGGTGCTGATGCCCGAGACGCTGCAGCAGGCCATAGGCTGGAACGCCGGCGGCGACAGCGAGGGCGACGCCGGCGACGGCGACAGCAAGGCGCGCAAGAAGCCCAGCCGCGAGATCAAGGTCGAGGCGGTGCGCCAGGCCATCGACTGGGCCCACACCAGCTCGGGCCGCGGCCGCGGCAAGGTGCTGGTGCTGAACCCGGCGGACGCGATGAACGCGGTCGCCGCCAACGCGCTGCTGAAGACGCTGGAGGAGCCCGCCGCCGGCGTGCGCCTGCTGCTCTGCGTGGACGACCCCGAGCGGCTGCTGCCCACCATACGCAGCCGCTGCCAGCGGGTGCGGCTGCCGGCGCCGTCGGAGGCCGAGGCCTTGCAGTGGCTGGGCGGGCAGGGCGTGAAAGACCCGGCCGTGCTGCTGCGTGCCAGCGGCGGCGAGCCGCTCTCGGCGCTGGCGCTGGGCGCCGAGGGGCTGACGGCGGAGAGCTGGGCGGCGCTGCCCGGCCAGGTCGCCGCGGGCGACAGCCGTGTGCTGGCCGCGCTGCCGCCGGCCCGCGTGGTGCACGTGCTGCAGCAGATCTGCCACGACGCGATGGCGGCGGCGGCCGGCGCGCCGCCGCGCTACTTCCCGACCGGCAGTCTGCAGGCCGGCGCCGATTGGGCCGCGCTGGCCGAGTGGAGCCGCACGCTGGCGCGCACGGCCCGGCACGACGAGCACCCGTGGAACGCCGGGCTGCTGATCGAATCGCTGGTGAGCCAGGGCACCGTCGCGCTGAACGCGGGACCCGCCGCTCACAAAGCAGGTCGTTACACTTGAGCCATGAGTGAACTCGACAGCCGCCCCGGCGTGCTGGGCAGCACCGCGGCGGCCGGCGCCCCTGGCGGCGCGCGGCCCAGCGTGATACAGCTCGTTTTCCGCGAGAAGGGTGCGCTCTACGCGGCCTACATCCCGCTGTTCGCCGAAGGCGGCCTCTTCGTGCCCTCGACCCGCGATTACCAGCTCGGCGACGACATCTACCTGCTGCTCTCGCTGCCGGGCGACCCGCAGCGCTACCCGGTGGCCGGCAAGGTCGGTTGGATCACCCCAGCCAACACCTCGGGCGGCCGCACCCAGGGCGTCGGCGTGCGCTTCCCGTCGGACGAGAAGACCCGCGGGCTGAAGCTGAAGATCGAAGAGACGCTGGGCACGCTGATCTCGTCGTCCAAGCCCACCCAAACCATCTGAGCTGGCCGGCGCGCTGGCAGCCCGCCCGACCCACCCACCGGCGCGGTCTTGCCGCCCCGGCGCAGACTCCCTGCTTTTGATCCCGTGAAACCATGTTCGTCGATTCGCATTGCCATCTGACCTTCCCCGAGCTGCAAGCCCGCTTCGACGCCATCCTGGGCGACATGGCGGCCGCGCAGGTGGACGGGGCGCTGTGCATCTGCACGGCGATGGAGGAGTTCCCGGCGGTGCTGGCCACGGCCCGCTCGCAGCCGCGCTTCTGGGCCAGCGTGGGCGTGCACCCCGACACCGAGAACATGACCGAGCCCTCGGTCGACGAGCTCTGCCGGCACGCGGCCGACCCCAAGGTGATTGCGATCGGCGAGACCGGGCTGGACTACTACCGCCTCGAAGGCCGCTCGGTGGCCGACATGGAGTGGCAGCGCGAGCGCTTCCGCACCCACATCCGCGCCGCGCGCCGAAGCGGGCTGCCGCTGGTCATCCACACCCGCAGCGCCAGCGAAGACACGCTGCGCCTGATGGCGGAGGAGGGGGCTGGCGAAGCGGGCGGGGTCTTCCACTGCTTCACCGAGACCATGGCCGTGGCGCGTGCGGCGCTGGACATGGGCTTCTTGATCTCGTTCTCCGGCATCCTCACCTTCCGCAATGCCGAGGACCTGCGCGAGGTCGCGCGCATGGTGCCGCTGGAGCGCTGCCTGATCGAGACAGACAGCCCCTTCCTGGCGCCCGTGCCCTACCGCGGCAAGACCAACAGCCCCGCCTACGTGCCCCATGTGGCGGCCGAGCTGGCCAAGCAGAAGGGCCTGTCGATCGAGGAGATCGCCCAGGCCACCACCCGCAACTTCGAGCGCCTGTTCAAGGTCTCGCTGGATCCCGCCGCGGCTGCCGTTCCCGCGCTCTGAAATCGACTCTTTCCCCGAGGCGCTCCATGTCCCTGCCCAAGCTCCGTACGCCAGCGCTCGTCGGCGCGCTGCTGCTCTCCGCCTTCTCGTCCATCGCCGGCGTCTACGAAGACTTCTTCCTGATGGTCGAGCTCGATCGGCCGCGCGAACTGATCAAGATCGTCGAGCGCGGCTTCGACCCCAACTCGCTCAGCACCAAGGGCGAGTCCGGCCTCTACCTGGCGCTGCGCGGCGACTCCAACGAGGCGGCCGAGCTGCTGATCAGCCTGCCCAAGGTGGACGTCAACGCCCGCAATGCGGCCGGCGAAAGCCCGCTGATGATGGCCGCCCTGCGCAAGAACCTGCCGGCCATGCGCAAGCTGATCGAGCGCGGCGCGCTGATCAACCAGCCCGGCTGGACGCCGCTGCACTACGCCGCCACCGGCGGCAGCCTGGAGGCCATCGAGCTGCTGCTGGCCAAGGGCGCCGACATCAATGCGCTGTCGCCCAACGGCAGCACGCCGCTGATGCTGGCCGCGGGCTACGGCGGCGAAGATTCGGCCGAGCTGTTGCGCAAGCGCGGCGCCGACATCACGCCGCGCAACCAGCGCGAGCTCACGGCCGCCGATTTCGCCAAGCGCGCCGGCCGCGACGCGCTGGCAAAGCGGCTGGAGACCGCAGCAGCAGCCGCCAAGCCCTGAGCCCGGTCAAACCGCCGCGCGGCGGGGCCCGCGCGCAGCAGGTGAGGGCGACGCAGGCTGACCGCCTTGTCAGGCAATTTCCGACAGGGCCTTTGTCGGTGGGACGACTTCTGCGCCGAAGCGCTCGCCCCTAGAGTTCGCTCCATGGGTTCCGCACCGGGGCCCGCTGGAGAAAACACCATGCGAGCCACCGAAACCCACGCCAACCCCTTCTTCATGATGATGAACCCGGAAGCGGTCATCCAGGCCGTCGAGCGCTCCGAGCGCCTGAACTGCCTGACACGCCGCGTCTGCCGCCCGCTGGACCGCCCGCTGATCCCCAAGCTGCGCCAGGACGACCTGGCCGACTTCGACCGCGAGATCGACCTGGCCGAAGACACTGCCGGCGAAGGCGAAGAAGCCGCCGTCTGATTGCACCTGGCGGTCGCGCGCTGCGCCCCCGCCTGCCATAATCTCAATTCCAGGAGAAATGCGCCGGCAGCCTCGCCGCCGAGCCGCATTACCGAAGGCGCACCCCACAACGCTCAGGTCCCCAAGACTGGAAACACTTTTTTGACCGCTGGAGAGCGCTGACCGGGCCGCAAGGGCACGGCGCAGCCGCCGAAGGGGCAAGCCCGCCGCGACACCCGGTCGCCGCGGGCGAATCTCTCAGGCAAAAGGACAGCACGGGGTTGCTCGCGTCGGCACGAATGCTGCGTCGGGCAACGTTGTTGTTCCTGGAGCCTTCCCATGAAAGTCATCGTCCTCGGTGCCGGCGTCATCGGCGTGTCCACTGCGTGGTTTCTGTCCAAGGAGGGGCACGAAGTCACCGTGCTGGAGCGCAACGGCGGCGCCGCCCGCGAAACCAGCTTCGGCAACGGCGGCCAGATCTCGGTCAGCCACGCCGAGCCCTGGGCCAACCCTTCGGCGCCGCTGAAGATGCTGAAGTGGCTGGGCAAGGAAGACGCGCCGCTGCTGTTCCGCCTGCGGGCCGACCCGGCGCAGTGGCGCTGGGGCCTGAAGTTCCTCGGCCAGTGCACCCAGAAGCGCTCGACGCACAACATGGTGCAGTTGCTCAACCTGGGCACCTACAGCCGCAGCAGCCTGCAGGAGCTGCGCAGCGAGACCGGCATCGCCTACGACCACCTGGCCAAGGGCATCCTGCACTACTACACCAGCGCCAAGGAGTTCGAGGCGGCGCTGGAGCCGGCCCGCATCATGCGCGAGCTGGGCTGCGAACGGCAGGTGATCACGCCGGCGCAGGTGGTCGAAATCGAGCCGGCGATGGCGCAGATCCAGCCCCAGCTGGCCGGCGCGACCTACACCAGCGCCGACGAGTCCGGCGACGTGCACAAGTTCACCACCGGCCTGGCCAGGCTCTGCGCGGAGCGCGGCGTCAAGTTCCGCTACGGCGTGCGCGTGACGCGGCTGCGCGAGGCGGGCGGCGAGATCAATGGCGTGGAGATCGCGGCAGAGGAGGGCGGCTACGAGGTGATCCAGGGCGACGCCTACGTGCTGGCGATGGGCAGCTTCAGCGCCGAGCTGGCCCGCAGCGCCGGCCTCACGCTGGACATCTATCCCGCCAAGGGCTACTCGGCCACGTTGCCGGTGCTGGACCCCAGCAAGGCGCCCAACGTCAGCCTGACCGACGACGAGTACAAGCTGGTCTTCTCGCGCTTCGGCGACCGGCTGCGCATCGCCGGCACCGCCGAGCTGAACGGTTACGCGATGGACCTGAACCCGACCCGCTGCGAGGCCATCGTGCGCCGCACGCTGGAGGTGTTCCCGGGCGTCAGCCGGCCGGAGCTGGCCAGCTACTGGACCGGGCTGCGTCCGGCCACGCCCGGCAACGTGCCCTACATCGGCAAGAGCCGGCTGCGCAAGCTCTTCTTGAACACCGGCCACGGCACGCTGGGCTGGACGCATGGCTGCGGCTCGGGCAGGGCGATGGCGGAGATCCTCTCGGGGCGCAAGCCCGAGGTGGACTTCGCCTTTTGCTGACGGCGTCGGTTCGGTGAGGGGCCTCGAAGCGGCCAGGGCCGATGGCTGCGGGCGCTTGTGGCAAGCTTCGGCGAGCCTGATCACCCACCTTGAGACTCACCGCCGATGCCCGACGCATTGACGCTGGACCCCGCAGGCTTCCCCTGTGCGGGCGGCCACCCACTGCCCTTGGCGCCCAAGGAGCGCGCGGTACTGGCGCTGCTGCTGCAGCGCCGGCCGGGCCTCGTCAGCAAGGACGAGTTTGCCGTCGCCGTCTGGCCGGGCGGCACCATGTCGGACGAGAGCCTGGCGCGCTGCATCAGCCGGCTGCGGCGCACGCTGTCCGCCTGGGGGCTGACGATAGCGTCGGTCTACGGCAGCGGCTACCGGCTCGAGAGCGAGCCGGGGCTGGTCGCGAGCCATCCTCGACTGGCCACTGCAGCGCATGCCAGCACGGCCACCGTGGACGCCTATCTGCAGGCCCGCCAGCTCGCGCAACAGCGCACACCCGCCGCGCTGGGCCGTGCCGTCGAGCTGCTGCGGGAGCTGATAGGCCGCGAGCCGGCCTACACGCCGGCACGCGTTGCGCTGGCCGAGTCGCTGGCCGCTGCCGTGGGGTGGGGGCAACTACCCACTCCCGCTTCGGTGGAGGAGGGCCTGCGCGTGCTCGACGAAGCCCGGCAGATCGACGCCGCCACGCCCGGCCTGGCCGGCGCACGCGGCACCTTGCTGGACATGGCCTGGCGCTTCGACGAAGCCCGCGCCGCCCATGAAGAAGCACTGCGGCAAGGCGGCGGCGACTCGGAGACGCTGCTGGTGCACGCCCGCCACCTGCTGATGACCGGCCAGCCGGAACGGGCGATCGAACAGCTGCGTGCCGCGCGGCGGATGTCGCCCCATGCACCGATGCTGCGCATGGTGCTGTCGCGCGCCTTGGTGCAGGCTGGCCGTGGGCCGGAGGCGCTGGCCGAGGCGCAGGCGGCGGTCAGCGACAACCCCGGCCAGTTGCTGCTGGTCGCCTTCGAGCTGGCGATCCACTCGATGGTGGCCCCGTCGCCCGAGATCGAGGCGCCGGCCTGGCGGCTCAGCGAAGGCTCCGACACGCCGCCCTTCGTCTGGACCGTGCTGTCGTTCGTGCTGGCGCGGCTGGGCAGGCGCGAGGCGGCGCTGGACATCATCGACTCGACCCTGATCTGCTCGCGCACGACCACCGGCGAAGCCACGCTCTATGCCGCGCCGCTGGCCGCGCTGGGCGAGACCGACCGCGCTGCGGAACTGCTGCTGCGCGCCTACGAAGAGCGCTGCGGCATGCTCGCGATGGTGCTGCGCGACCCGGCGCACGCGGATTGGCTGGCCGGCCATGCGACGGGGCGGGCGCTGTTGCGGGCGGTGTTTGGCTCCCAGGGATAAGGGACGGGGCCGAAGCACCGTTGTAGAAGCGCTGCGGCGCGGGCACTTCATCAGCGGCCGGATTGCGGAAGCGGCCGAACACCATGTCCCGCAGCGGCAGGTCAGCGTAGTTGTGGGCGTGCACGCCGCGCGCGTGATGGATGCGGTGGCTCTCCGGCCAGTGTGCTGAGCATCCACAAACCCAGCCGGGCGCGCGAGGCGCTGCGTTTTCGTCTGGCAGCGCACAGACAGGCCATCGCCAGAGGGAGGATGCTGTGCGTCTCCACGTCCAGTCCGGTCTTGCCACCAGACGCCTCACCTGTCCATGCCCTACCTCACGCCTCGCTACGACCCTTGGGTGGTGGCTGCGTCGGTCCTGATCGCAAGCTTCGCCTCCTACGTCGCGCTGGACCTGGCCAAGCGAGTGCGCACCGCGGACCGAAGTGTGGCGCTGAGTTGGTGGGTCGGCGGCTCCATCGCGATGGGCACCGGCATCTGGGCCATGCACTTCGTTGGCATGCTCGCGTTTACTTTGCCGATCGCGCTGGGGTATACGAAGCCGCTGACCTTCGTCTCCTGGGTTGCAGCGGTCGTCGTGTCGATGGTCGCGTTGTGGGTGGCGAGTCGTGGCTCGTTCACGCTGCCGCGGCTCGCCGGCGGTTCGTTGGCCATGGGGGCCGGCATCTGCGGCATGCACTACATTGGCATGGCGGCGATGGACATGGCGCCGGGCATCGTCTGGGACGCCAGCCTGGTTGCCGCCTCAGCCGGCATCGCGGTGGGCGCCTCGGCGGCGGCATTGCTGATCTTCTACTGGCTGCGCGAGGTCGGCGAATGGCGTGGTCTCGTCTACCAGGCGGCGGCCGCGATCGTGATGGGCCTGGCCATCTGCGGCATGCACTACACCGGCATGGCCGCCGCGAGCTTTCCCGACGGCACCGTGTGCCTGAGCGCCGATGCGCTGTCGGGTACCACCCTGGGCACGCTGGTGGTGCTGGCAACGGTCACCTTGTTGTCCTTGACCCTGTTCACCTCCATCGTGCACGCGCGCATGCAGGCCAGTTCGGCCCGGCTGGAGCACAGTGAGGGGCGGATTCGCAGCATCCTGGCCCACGCATCGGACGCTTTCATCGGCATGGACCATCGCGGCCTCATCACCGAATGGAACCGCCAGGCGGAGGCCACGTTCGGGTGGGGCCGGGCAGGCGTTCTCGGCAGGTCGTTGGCCGACCTCATTGTCCCGCCGGGCATGCGCGCCAGATACAACGCGGGCCTGCACGATTTCGTCAGCACCGGGACCGGCCCGGTCGTCAACAACCGAATCGAGGTGATGGCACTGCATCGGGACGGGCATGAGATCCCGATCGAGCTGTCGATCGGGGTTCTACGCACACCCGAGGGGTTCGTGGCCCACGCCTTCCTGCACGACATCTCGGAGCGCAAGGATGCTGAAGCCAAACTGGCCGCCAGCAGCAAGCGGCTGCGCGACATCACCGACCATCTGCCGGCGTTGATCTCCTACCTCGACCGAGACCTGTGTTTCCGGTTCGTCAACAAGACCTATCAGGACTGGTTCGGCAACGATCGCGAGAAAATGATCGGGTTGAGCCTGCGCGAGTACCACGGCGACGAGGTTTGGGCGCAAATCGAGCCCTACGTGCAAGCCGCCTTGGCGGGCCGGGAGGTTACGTGCGAGTGGGAAATGATTGCGCTTGCTGGGCGTCGCCATGTACAGGCCACGCTGGTTCCGGAGCGCGATGCACGGGGCGACGTGATGGGCCTGTACACCCTCATCAGCGACATCACGCCGCACCGCGAGGCCGAGCAAGCCCTCCAGGCGAGCGAGGCCCGCTTGCGTACGGTGGCCGACGCGCTGCCGATGCGCGTGGCCTACATCGACGCAGACGAGCGCTATCGGTTCAACAACCTGGCCTATGAGCGCGGCTTTGGGCTCTCGAGGGATCGGATTCAGGGGCGCACGGTGCGCGAGTTGCTGGGCGACGCGGCCTATCCCTCGGTGGAGCCGCACATTCGCGCCGTGCTGCGAGGCAAGGCCGTCACTTTCCAGAGCGAGATGACCACCGGCGACAGCTATGTCTGCTACGAGGCCAACTACGTTCCTCAGTTCGCGGTGAACGGCGAGGCGGTCGTCGGCTTCCATGCCGTGATCACCGACATCACGCGACAGAAGCTCGAGGAGAAGCGGCTGGTGAATCTGGCCCGCATCGACGCTCTTACGGGTGTTGCCAACCGGGCCGGTTTCGAGCTGCGGCTGGCCGAGGCGATGGGCGTCAGCCGCAGCAGTGGCGTGCTGATGGCGCTGATGTACTTGGACATCGACCGCTTCAAGCAGATCAATGACCGGCTCGGACACAACACGGGAGACGCGCTGCTGCGGGCCTTTGCCGGCAGGTTGTTGGTGACGCTGCGATCCAGCGATACCGTTGCCCGTCTGGGGGGGGACGAATTTACGGTGATCTTGGAGGGCCTGCCAAAGCCGGAGCTAGGGGCCACCGTGGCCGCAAAGATCGTGCACGCCATGAAGACGCCGTTCGTCATCGAGCAGCAGACCATCAACGTCACCACCAGCATCGGTCTGGCGTTCTACCAGGGTGGCGCTACGACCGCCGACGCGCTCGTCAGGCAGGCAGACGAGATGCTCTACCAAGCCAAGGGGGCAGGCCGCAACAACGTCCAAGTGGCGCTTCGGCTGATCGAAAAGGGCCGGGCGTAGCGAATCTGCACTGACACTCGCAACTGCCTCACTGCCAAAGATTCTGGAGCCATCTCATGATCGACCACCTCGACCATCTTGTTCTCACCACCGCCGACGAGGCGGCTTGCGTGCACTTCTACGTGGAAGTGCTCGGGATGCAGTTGGAGACATTCGGAGCCGGACGCAAGGCCTTCCGCTTCGGCAACCAGAAGATCAACCTGCATGTCGAGGGGCACGAATTCGAACCCAAGGCCCACATGCCGGTTCCTGGGGCCCTGGACCTGTGCTTCATTGCCGACCGGCCGCTCGATCAGGTCATCGCCGAGCTTCAGCGCAAGGGCGCTTCGATCGTGGAGGGCCCGGTGCAACGCACCGGAGCCACGGCGCCTATCCGCTCGGTCTATCTGCGCGACCCCGACCTGAACCTGATCGAGATCTCGGAGATCCTGCCATGAGCCACGAGCAACGAGCCCGGGACAGCCATGGCCGTCCCGGGCTCGTTCAGTCGAATGTCGAGCTACCGCCGGTTCAGCGCGCCTTGCACTTCGCGCTGCTGCGCGCCACCTCGGTGCCCGACGAATCCTTCAGCACGGCAACGACCTTTTGGTTCACGACGAAGTTCGGCGCGATGCGGGTGTCGCCGTCTCGAATTTCGCTCTCCTTGCTGTCGAATTCGAAGTCGACGTCCTCGTCGTTGGCGTCGTCGTCGTCGTCGCGCTCGGCATATTCCCGGTCGCTCTGCGCCTGGTTGGCGCCCTTGTCGGAGGTCAGCACCGACGTGTACCAGCCCGGCACAAGCTGAAAGCCTTCGACTTCGGCAGTCGAGCGGCCGTTGCCGGTGGTGCACTTGACCTTGACGCTCTGGGCGCTGGCCTGGACGCCTGCAGCCATGAAACCGGCGAAGACGAGGGCGCAGACGAGCGGTTGGCGGATCTTCATGAAAGTTCTCCTTGCGAACGGGTTGAAAGGACAAGAAAGGTAAAAAGGAACAGCGGCGGGCGACACGTGCCTTCCGGCTCTTTGGCTACAGTCGAAAGGCCATTGCTGCCCTGGCCGAATCCATTCTTCAAGAAGGGTGCTAAACGCAACGTGACGCACCGGTTCATGAAACGTTTAAGCGGCGAACGCCACCATCGACTCCCATGCGCCCCATCTCGACTTCGCTCTTTCGCCGTTTCGCTGCTGGCCTGGCGCGCTTGCTGGCGGCCGTGCTTGCCGCAGCCTGGTTCGGCATGCCCGCCGCGCAGGCGGCCGATCACGACGCTGTCCGCCGCGCGGTGGAAGCCGGGCGGCTGAAGCCCCTGGCCGAGATCCTGAGCGCGGTGGAGTCGAAACACCGCGGGCGCGTGCTCGACGTGGAGTTGGAGCGCAGCGCCGCAGGCCGCCCGGTCTACGAGATCAAGCTGCTGGAAGACGATGGTCGACGGCGCGAGCTCTACATCGACGCCATGAGCGGCGCGGAGGTCAAGCCCCCGTCCGAAACGACGATGGCGCTGAAGCCGCTTGCGGACGTGCTGCGCGGCCTGCTGGCCAGTCATCCCGGTCGCGTGCTGGACGTCGAGCTGGAACGCGGCATCAAGAATCGCCAGGTCTACGAGGTGCGCATCGTGGGGGCCGACGGACGACTGCGCGAGGTCGTCGTCGACGCGCTCACGGGCCAGACGCTGGACGCGGAAGCCCGCCGCCTCGCCACACTGGAGTCGCTCAAGCCGCTGCCCGACATCCTGGAGATCGTGATGGCGCGCTACCCGGGCACTGTGCGCGAGGTCGAACTGGAGCACGACCGGGCGGGCCGGCGGTACTACGAGATCGACCTGCGATTGGCCGACGGGCGGCTCATGGAGGTCAACATCGACGCGACCAGCGGTGTGATCCTGGCCAGCGAGCCGGCCGACTGATGCGTGTCCTGATCGTCGAAGACGACCGTGAACTGGCCGCCCACCTCGCTGCCGCGCTGACCGAAGCCGGCATGCTGGCCGAGGTGGTCGGCGATGGCAACGAAGCGGCCTTCCTCGGCTGCACCGAGGCCTACGACGCCGCGGTGCTCGATCTGGGGCTGCCGGGCCAGGACGGCGTCTCGGTGCTGCGCCACTGGCGTGAGCAAGGGCGGCAGTTGCCTGTGCTGATACTGACCGGACGTGGCCGCTGGAGCGACAAGCTGGCCGGCTTCGGCGCCGGGGCAGACGATTACCTGACCAAGCCCTTCATGCATGAGGAGGTGGTCGTACGCCTGCGCGCGCTGGTGCGCCGCTCCGCGGGCCTGGCGAACCCGGTACTGCAGCTCGGGCCTCTGAGTTTCGACAGCCATTCGGGCCGGTTCAGCCTGGCCGGCAAACCGCTCTCGCTCACTGCACAGGAGCAGCGCATCCTGGCGTACCTGATGCACCGCCCCGACCGTGTCGTCAGTCGCAGCGAGATCGCGGAGCATGTCTACGCCCGCGACCTCGATCCGGACTCCAACACTCTCGATGTGTTGATCGGCCGTATCCGCCGCAAGCTCGGCCGTCCGATGATCCACACCGAGCGGGGCAGGGGCTTCCGACTCGCCGACCCGGCCGCGGTGTCAGACGGCCAGGAACCCGGTGGGCGCGACGGCCTTGATTGAACGCCTGGGCCTGGGCACCCGCCTTGCGGCGCTGGGCATCGCCGCCACGCTGCTGGTCACCGGGCTGGGCGGCTGGATGCTGCGCCAGAGCGTGCACACCACCGTGCTGCGCAGCATCGAGCAGGGCCTGGCGCAACGTGTCGAGCGCATCCTCGTCCACCTGCAGGTGGCACCGGACGGCACCATCCTGGAGAACCGCAGCCGCAGCGCCGACGAGTTCAACCAGATCTTCTCGGGCTGGTACTGGCAACTCGAAAGTCCGGGTCAGACGCTGCGTTCCCGGTCGTTGTGGGACAGCCGGCTCGATGCCGCCGCGACCCAGACCTTGAAGGCCGGCAGTCCGCTGCTGCGCGCCACCGGGCCGCGTAACGAACCCATCGTCGGCCTGCGACGCGAGGTCGATGTCGGCGGGAAGCCGGCTGTGCTGTACGTCTTTGGCACCGCACTGGAAACCGATGGAGAACTGGCACGGCTCGATCGTGTGCTGTTGGTCACGCAGGCTGCCTTGGTCGCCGCGCTGCTTCTCGCGACGCTGGCGCAGGTTCGCTGGGGGTTGCGCCCGCTGCGCCGCCTGCACGCCGCGCTGTCGCGCGTGCGCAAGGGTGATGAGGAGCGGATCGGCCACGGCTACGGCCCCGACCTCGACCCCCTGGCACGCGAGATGGACGAGGTGCTGGCGCGCAACGCCCGGGTGGTCGCGCGTGTGCGCCACCACGCCGCGGACCTCAGCCACGCGTTGAAGAAGCCGCTGGCGCTGCTCGGCGCCGAGGCGGGCGCGGCGCAGGTGCGTGGCGAGCTGGTGCGCAGCGAAGTGGCCAGCATGGCCAGGGTGATCGACCGCCACCTGTCCCGTGCCGGCAGCGGCGCAGGCGAGCGCCGCCGCATCGACGTGCACGAGCCGCTGGCGGCCTTGGTAGCGCTGATGGGCCGGCTGCACGGCGAACGCGATCTGGTGTGGCATCTCAACGCACCCTCCGGCCTGCACTGGAGCGGCGAGCCGACCGACTTCGAGGAGATGCTGGGCAACCTGCTCGACAACGCAGGCAAGTGGGCGGCGCGGCGGGTCGAGGTGGGCGTGTGGCTGGATGCGGGCTGCCTGGTGGTCCAGGTGCAGGACGACGGACCGGGGATTCCCGAGCTGCAGATCGACGAGGCGACGCGGCGCGGCCGGCGCTTCGACGAGACGACCGAAGGCGATGGGCTGGGCCTGGCGATCGTCTGCGACATTGCCGAGACCTACGGCGGTCGGCTGGCGCTGGCGAGCAGCGCGCTGGGTGGGTTGCGGGCGTCGTTGTGGCTGCCGGTGTGAACGCGAAGCAGCATGGCGGTCAATCGGCTCAGGCCGCAGCCACAGGTGGATGATCCAGCGAAAAGCGTCACCAAAGATACGCGACAATGTATATTATGTTAAATCAGTGATGGCGGCTTGTTTCGCAATTGATGTGTCATGTGGATCAATCGATCCTAAATATGCATTTCACAGATGCAATCGCGGCTGGAATGATGGCCGCCATGACAGCAATCACCCTTCCCTGCGTCCTGATGCGTGCCGGCACCTCGCGCGGCCCGTTCTTTCTGCGCGAGTGGCTGCCGCAAGACGAACTGGCGCGTGACCAGGCGCTGATCGGCGCGATCGGCGCCTCGGACCTGTTGCAGGTCGATGGCGTGGGCGGCGGCAGCACGCTGACCAGCAAGGTGGCCATCGTGTCGCGCTCGAGGCAGCCCGATTGCGACGTGGACTACCTCTTCGCGCAGGTCGGCGTCGGGCAGCAGTCGGTCGACACGCGGCCCAACTGCGGCAACATGTTGTCGGGTGTCGGGCCGTTCGCCATCGAGCAGGGTTTGATAGCCGCCCAGGATGGCGTCACCACGGTGCGCGTCTTCAACGTCAACACCCGTTCGCGCATCGAGGTGACGGTGCAGACGCCCGGCGGCCGCGTGCGCTACGACGGCGATACCCGCATCGATGGCGTCGCCGGCACCGCGGCGCCCATCCACCTGAACTTCCTCGATGCCTGGGGTGCAGTGACGGGCTCGGTGTTCCCCACCGGCAACCGCATCGACACTATCGCCGGCACGCAGGTCACCTGCATCGACGCCGCCATGCCGCTGATGATCATGCGGGCCGCCGACCTCGGCGTGAAAGGCGACGAGACGCCGGCGCAGCTCGACGCCCACCCCGGCCTGCTCGAGCGCATCGAACACCTGCGCCTGCAAGCCGGCGAGCTGATGGGCCTGGGCGACGTTTCGAACAGCGTGATCCCCAAGCCCGTGCTGGTGAGCGCTGGCGACAGCGACGACGCCATCACCTCGCGCTACTTCACCCCCAGGAAGTGCCACGCATCGCATGCGGTGACCGGCGCCATCGGCGTGGCCACCGCGTTCGCGCTGCCCGGCACTGTCGCCAGCGGCATGCAGCGACCGGCCGGCGATCGCGATGTCGTCGTGCTGCATCCGCAAGGCCGTATCGATGTGGCCGTGTCCATCGAAGGCAGCGGCCAGGAGGCCCGCATCCAGCGCGCGGCCCTCGTGCGCACCGCCCGAAAGATCCTGCAGGGTGACCTGCATATCCCGAGTTACGTGTTCTCGAAACCCCCTGAAGGAGACAAACCAGTGAAGAAACTGATCGCCCCTGCCCTGGCCGCCAGCATCGCCGTCGCAGCCACCGTCGCGTCCGCACCCGCGTTTGCACAAACGCCCGCCGCGCCCTTTCCCAGCAAGACCATCACCATCGTCGTGCCCACGGCCGCCGGCGGCGCCAATGACGCCATGGCCCGGGTGATCGCCCAGAAGCTCGGCCCCTTGCTCGGCCAGACCATCATCATCGACAACCGCGCCGGTGCCAATGGCTCGATCGCCAGCGAGTTTGTAGCCCGCGCCACGCCGGACGGCCACACGCTGATGCTGGGCTACATCGCCACCCACAGCATGAACCCCGCATTGCAGAAGCTGCGCTACGACCCGGTAAGCGACTTCGAGCCGGTCGGCTTGGTGGGCTACTCACCCACGCTGATGGTCGCGACCGCCAGCGTACCCGTCAAGGACGTGCGCGACCTCGTCGCCCAGCTGAAGGCCAAGCCGGACAAATACACCTACGCCTCGGCCGGCAATGGCACAGCGCCGCACTTCGCCGCCGAAATGTTCAAGCTGAACTCTGGCACCGTGATGCTGGGTGTGCCCTACAAGGGCTCGGCCCCTGCCGTCAGCGACACCATCGGCGGACAGACTCAGTTCATGTTCCCCAGCCTGTTCACCGCCTACCCATTCATCAAGTCAGGAAAGCTGCGCGCCCTGGCCGTGGCCGGCCCCAAACGCGTTCCCAGCCTGCCTGACGTGCCCACGCTGAAGGAGATGGGCGTTGACGGTGTCGATGTGACGCAGTGGTACGCCGTCTTCGCGCCCGCCAAGACGCCGAAGGCCATCGTTGACAAGATCAACAAGGCGATGAACGAGGTGCTGGCCGACAAGGACATCATCAAGAAGATCGAGGATCACGGCGCCGACGTGGACACCAGCACGCCGGAGGCGCTGGGCGCCCTCGTCAAGAGCGAACTCGCCAAGTGGAAGAGCGTGGTGCAGCAGGCCAAGCTGACGGCCGACTGATCCCTGACCGCGACCCCTGCGCGCCGAGGCCGCCATATGACCCCCCAGCCCGCGGCGCACTGACCCTCACGCCCCAACATCACAGGAGCCAGACGCCATGCCGTCCACCATCATCGACTCGGCCATCTTCCAGGGCATCTTCTCCACCGACGCGATGCGCCACGTCTGGTCCGACGAGAACCGGACGCAGAAATACCTGGACATCGAGTCCGCGCTCGCCAAGGTGCAGGGCCGGCTCGGCCTGATCCCGCAAGAGGCGGCGGACGAGATCGTCAGCCACTGCCACCTGGAGCAGATCGACATGGCCAAGCTGCGCGCGCAAACCGAGCGCATCGGCTATCCCATCCTCGGCGTCGTCTCCCAGCTGAACGCGCTGTGCCGCGACAAGCTGGGCGAGTATTGCCACTGGGGCGCCACCACGCAGGACATCACCGACACCGCCACGGTGTTGCAGATCCGCGAGGCGCTGGCGATCGTCGATACCGAGCTGGCGGCCATCTCCCAGGCGATGGCGGACCTCGCCCGCAAGCATCGTCTCACGCCGATGATAGGCCGCAGCAACCTGCAGCAGGCGATCCCGGTGACCTTCGGCTACAAGATGGCCGGCCTGCTCTCGGCCATCGAGCGGCACCGCACGCGCCTCGCGCAACTGCGCCCGCGCGTGCTGGTGGGCGAGTTCGCGGGGGCGGCAGGCACGCTGGCGTCGCTGGCCACCGGCGCCATGGAAACACAGCAAGGCCTGATGGAGGAACTGGGCCTGGGCCAGCCCGACATCGCCTGGCACACGATACGGGACAACATTGCCGAAGTCGGCTGTTTCCTCGGCCTGGTGGGCGGCACGCTCGGCAAGCTGAGCATGGACGTCAAGCTGATGATGCAGACGGAGGTCGGCGAAGTCTACGAGCCCTTCGCCCACGGCCGCGGCTCAAGCAGCACGATGCCGCAGAAGCGCAACCCCATCTCCAGTTGCTACATCCACGCGCAGGTCTCCGTCGTCCGCCAGCATGCGGCGGCCTTGATGGACGCGATGATCGCCGACCACGAGCGCAGCACCGGCCCGTGGGAGATCGAATGGATCGTGCTGCCCGAAGCCTTCTGCCTGATGGCCGGGGCGCTGAAGCAGTCCCGCTTTGTTCTCGAGGGCTTGGAGGTGGACGCCGCGCAGATGCGCGCCAACATCGACATGACCGGCGGCCTGGTGATGAGCGAGGCGGTGATGATGGGCCTGGGCAACCACATCGGCCGCGAGTATGCGCACGATCTGGTCTACGACATCTGCCGCGCGGCCGTGAAGCAGAAGCGACCCTTGCTGGACCTGCTCTGCGAGAACGCCGAGATCACGGCGCACCTGGACAGGCCGGCGCTGGCGGCGTTGTGCGACCCGGCGAACTACCTGGGGCAGTCTGGCGTGATGGTGGATCGGGTCCTGGCCAAGCTGGCGTAGTATGGCGTGGGGCTTGGCGGCGCAAACACCGCGCAAGGTCGAGGAAACGAACGGCCGGTCAACGCACCGGCTTCAGCGCACCGGCGTCAACAACACCGCCCGCAACTGCCCCCGGATCAGCGCCTGCCCCACGATCTGCCCGCTCGCATTGACCGCGGCCGCATCGTCCAGCCGCGCCACGCCCTTCAGCGGATCGGCTGGATCGACCAGGTCGTTGACGTCCAGCATGCCGGTCTCGGGCGTCCAGAGGAACATGCGCGTATAGAACTCGCGCTGCCCGCTGCGGCCCACGACGTGGCCGTGCCGGTTCAGGCCGCGGCGAAGCTCGCTCTCTCGCCGGGCAGCGTGCCGAGGTCGCGCAGGCCGGCTTCTTCGCTCCACAGAAACGCATGCGAGACGCGGCCGTCGACCACGCGGCTGGCGCCGGAGATCTGGCCGGCAGCATTGATGTCGTAGAGCAGGCTGACGGCGCCGTCAGCCGGGTCCGCGAGCCGCAGACCGCCCTGCGCGGTCCAGCGGTAGGCGCGCGACAGGCGGCTCGCGGGATCTTCGTAATGGCCGACCACCTCGCCGGTGTCGTTGAGGCCGGTCGCGTTCATCGTGCTGGCGCCATCGGGCAGCCCGAGATCGATCATCCCGGCCGCCGCAGACCAGACGAAGGCGCGCCGCTCGCCCGGGCCGCCGGCGCCGGCATAGCGCTGGCTGTCGCCCACCACCTGCCCGCCCTCGTTCAGGTCGGTGGCACGGCTGTGCTCGTGGCTGGGCAGCACGCCCAGGTCGGTGATGCGGTAGACCGGTGCAGCCCAGGCTGCAAGCGAGAGGCCAAAGGCAGCGGCTCCCGCCGCGAACCGGGTGTAAGCGCCCATGCGAAGTCTCCTTGGTCGTATCGTCGACGGCGGTGATCGCCGCGATTTCCTACAGAGCGAGGCGACACCGTGCGGCAGAATTTTGCGCTTTCGTACCGGATCGCGCTTGACGGAGGCCACGCACCTCATCAGTCGCCAGCCATCGCCCCGAATGCGTAAAAGCCGCGGCTGTACCGCCCGGCGCCGCCCCAGGGAGCCGCTTCATTCGAACCGGGCCGGCGCATAGGGCGTCGGGTCGACCAGGGCGGGCTCGCTACACATCATCTCGGCCAGCAGCCGGCCGCTGACCGGACCGAGGGTGAAGCCTTGATGCGCATGGCCCAGGTTGAACCACAGGCCGCGATGCCGGGGGGCATTGCCGATCACCGGCAGCATGTCGGCCGTACAGGGGCGCGCGCCCAGCCACGGTTCGGGTTCGACGGGTCGACCGAGCGTCACGAGCTGCCGCGCCAGTGCCTCCGCGCGCTGCATCTGCACCGGCGTCGGCGCCGCATCCAGTTGCGCGAATTCGGCGCCGGTCGTGATGCGCACGCCCTGCTCCATCGGGCCGATGACCAGACCCGACTCGACGTCGTACAGCGACAGGCGAGGCGGCGTCGCGGATTCGTAGTGGCGGTGATACCCACGCTTGACGAACAGCGGGTAGCGATAGCCCAGCGTCTGCAGCAGCGCAGCCGACCAGGGGCCGAGGGCGATCACGGCCTGCTCGGCCTCGACGTCGCCGGCGTCGGTGCGCACCCGCCAGCCGCTGCCGGCGGGGCTCAGCGTCGTTGCCTCGCCCAGTAAAAGCCGCCCGCCACGGTCGATGAGCGCCTTGGCGTAACGGCCAACGAGCTGTCCGGGATCGGCCACCGACCACGGGTCGAGCCAATGGATGGCGCCGGCCGCCGGGCGATGCAGCGCGGGCTCGGCCGAGGCGAGCTGAGCCCCGTCGAGCACGGCATGGCGCAGGCCGTGCGATGCCCCCAGCCGGCCGGCCCGTCGTGCGGCCTCCTGCAGTGCGGCTTCGGTGCGGAAGACCCAGCGATAGCCTTCGCGGCGCAGGAGGTCGTCCGCGCCGGCCAGCGTGGCGAGCGCATGGTGTTCGGACGTCGAGTGCTCGATGAGTGCAGCGTAGTCGCGGGAGATGCGGGCATGGCGGAGCGGGTGCGAAGCGGCCCAGTAGCGCGCCAGGCTGCCAGCCAACCCGGGCAAGGCCGCAAGGTGATAGTTCACGTCGGCGCCGCGCTTGAGCGCGACACGCAGCAGTGTCGCGACGTCGCGCGGGAAGGCGTAGGGCTCCACGGCTTCGCGCTGGATGAGACCGGCGTTGCCATAGGACGTCTCCCGGCCCGGTTCGCGTCGGTCGACAAGCGTCACCGCATGCCCGCGCAGCGCCAGGTGCAAGGCGGTGCAGGTGCCGACCATGCCCGCACCGAGCACCAGCACGTGTCGGCTCATGAACGCCTCCGGGCGATCAGGTTGGAGAAGGGCAAGGGGGCCGGTGGGGTCATCGGTGAGCGTCCATTCGTGCTGCGTCAGTGCTGCATCGGTAGCATCTATTATTCCGCGCGGGTGCGTTGCGGCGCAGCGGCGAAACGCAAAACTGCGTTGCCCGCTGGGCAAGGCTTGTCCCGTTATGCCCTGGCCTGTTCAAGCTGCTGACGCAGATGGTCGATGAAGGAGCGCGCGGCCTCGGGCAGGTGCCGTCCAGCGAGCGTCTGGACCTCGAAGTGGCGCTCGGTCATTTCGCGGTCGCGCAGCGCAACGGCCGCGATCGAGCCCTGCTGCAGGTGCTGGCGCAGCGCAATCTCGCCGCAGAAGGTCACCGCCTGCGTCGCTGCCGCGTAGCTGATCAGCGGGTAGAGGTGGTCGCTGGTGAAGCTTGTCTCGTATGCCAGGCCCTGCCTGCTGAAGCCGACGTCCAGAAGACGCCGCAGCGTCGAGGTCGGCGACGGCAAGGCCAGCGGATAGGCAACGACCTGCGCAAGCGAGATCTGGCGCTTTGCGGCCAGCGGATGATTCTTGGCGACGACGGCCTGCACTGGTGATGGGTGGCGCAGTTCGACAGTCAGGTCGCGCTCCGATGTCAGGTTCACGGTGACGCCGATGTCGACCTCGCCCTCCCGCACGCGCCGCACCACCTCGGCCTGCACGCACATGTCAAGCGAGAAGCGGACGTGGTGGCTGCGAGCCTGGTACCCGGCCACCAGCGTCGGCAGGAAATCGTACGCATAGCCTTCGGTCGCAGCGAGACGAACCTTGCCCTGGCGCAAGCCTCGCAGGGCCAGGATGTCCTCCATCACGCGCTCGATGTCGAGCCGCGCGCGCCGGGCGTGGGCGGCGAGCAACTCGCCGGCGGAGTTCAGCACCACGCCTCGTGCACGGCGCTCGAACAGCAGCGTGTCGAGCTCACGCTCCAGCCGCGCGATCTGGCGGCTCACCGCGGAGGGCGCGACATCCAGCCGCACCGCGGCCTGGGTGATGGAGCCTGCGTTGACCACTTCGAGGAAGTGCTGCAGCGAGACTTCCTGCAGCACGCGGTGGTTGAACGCCTGCCCGCGCGAGGCGGCACGGGCCGACCCAGGCGCGGGGGGGCGAGGTGGAAGCTGCGTTGCCATGGGCTCGAGCCTAGCTGAGCCTTGCGATTTCGGCAACGCTCGATTCGATTCGTTGTGATTGCTGGATGGCGGCGTGCTTCTTAGCATGAACCCATCCCTGAACTGCCGGAGTCCACGACGATGAAGCCCACCCCTTGTGTTTCCGGCACGCGCAGACTTTGCTGCGCCGTCGTCGGCGCTACTTTTGCGGCCCTGCTGAGCTGGGACGCCCCCGCGGTCGCTGCGGTGGGTGCCACCTATCCGCAGCACCCCATCACGCTGGTTGTCCCGTTCCCGCCCGGCGGCAGTGCCGACGTGGTCGGGCGTTTGATCGGCAAGCGCCTGTCGGAACGGCTGGGCCAGCCGGTGGTGATCGACAATCGCGCAGGTGCCGGCACGGTCCTCGGCGCCGGTCTTGTGGCGAAAGCGGCGCCAGACGGCTACACGCTGCTGCTGAGCTCGGGCTCGACGTTCACCGTCAACCCAGCCATCCGCCCCAACCTGCCGTACGACGCCGTCAAGAGCTTCGACCCGATCGGCATCGTGGCGCGCATCCCGTTGATACTGCTTGCAAACAAGCATGTTCCCGTCGCCGACGTGAAGGGGTTCGTCAAGGCGATCAAGGCGGATCCGGACAAGTACGCCTACGCCTCGTTCGGGAGCGGCACCACGTCGCAGTTCACGGCCGAGATCATCCTGCACGCCGTCGGTGCGAAGCTGCTGCACGTACCGTACAAGGGCAGTGCGCCGGCCATGACCGACCTGATCGGCGGGCAGGTGGCGTTCTCGGTCGACACCGTCACCGCGGCGCTGCCGCAACTGCGGTCTGGCAAGGTCAAGGCGATCGCGGTCACGACGGCGAAGCGCTCCTCGCAACTGCCCGACGTGCCGACCTTCGCCGAAGCCGGCTATCCGCAGGTGGATGCAGATACCTGGATCATCCTGGCTGCGCCGAAGGGCACGCCAGCGGCGGTGCGCGCCGAACTTGAACGGGCGCTCGCGGCGATCCTGGCCACGTCCGAGGCGAGGCAGGCGCTGCTGGCCCAGGGCGCCGAACCCGCCTTCGGCGGCGCCGCCGCAGCCGCGGCCCAGATTGACAAGGAGCTGCCGTTGATGCGCGCGGTGGCGCTCAGAGCCAACATCCAGCCTGATTGAGCAAGCCTCCATGCCTGTCTCCACACCACCCGCCCCTACGCTGCCCGAACGGTCTGCCGTCGAGCTGCGCCGCTTGATCGGCACCCGCGAGATCTCGCCCGTCGAACTGCTGGAGGCCTGCATAGACCGCATCGAGCGGCTCAATCCGTTCGTCAACGCCGTCACCGCGACCTGCTTCGACCGGGCCCGAACCGAGGCCCGCGCGGCGGAGCAGGCGGTCCTGCGCGGCGACCCGCTCGGCCTGCTGCACGGCCTGCCGCTTGGGGTCAAGGACCTCGAGCCGACCGAAGGCCTGCTCTCCACGATGGGCACGCCCAGCCTGCGCAACCACGTGCCCCTGGCCGACATCGAGCTGGTGGCCCGGCTGCGCCGTGCCGGCGCCATCGTCACCGGCAAGACCAATGTGCCGGAGATGGGCGCAGGCGCCAATACGCGCAACCCGGTCTGGGGCGCAACAGGCAATCCCTTCGATCCGCGCTTGAACGCGGGGGGCTCCTCCGGCGGCTCGGCGGCCGCGCTGGCGCTTGACCTGCTGCCGGTCTGCACCGGCTCCGACACCGGCGGTTCATTGCGCATCCCGGCATCCAAGTGCGGCGTGGTCGGGATGCGGCCGTCGCCCGGTGTCGTCCCGAGCGTGCGCAAGAGCCTGGGCTGGTCGCCGATCTCCGTGGTGGGGCCGATGGGGCGCACCGTCGCAGACGCGTGCCTGCAAATGGCAGCCAGCGCAGGTCCGCACGCGGGCGATCCGCTCAGCTATCCGCTGGACCCGCTCACGTTCCTGACACCGCAGCGGCTGGACCTGTCGCACCTGCGTGTCGCGTGGACCGAGGATTTCGGGGTTTGCGACGTCGACCCCGCGGTGCGGCGTGCGATGCGGGCGAAGATCGGTGCCATGCGGCACCTCTTCGGCGCCTGCGACGAGGTCACGTTCGACCTGGGAGAAGTGCACCGCTGCTTCGACGTGCTGCGCGCCGAAGCCTTCGTCGCCGGCATGCGCGAGCTCTACGAGCGCGATCCGGCCAGCCTGGGCCCCAACCCGCGTGCCAACTACGAGCTCGGGGCACGCATGTCCCTACTGGACGCTGCCTGGGCGCAGGCCGAGCAGACCCGGATCATCGGTCGCTTCCAACCCGTGTTCGAAGACTACGACCTGGTGCTCTCGCCGACGACGCCGGTGTCGCCGTTTCCCTGGACTCAAACCCACGCGGCCGAAGTCGATGGGCGCCAGCAGGACAACTACTACCGCTGGCTCGCGCTGACCTATGTCGTGACGCTGACGACCCACCCGGCACTGAGCCTGCCGTGCGGGCTCGACGAAAGCGCCATGCCGTTTGGGCTGCAGGTCGTGGGCCGCTTCCGTGGCGATGCCGCGCTGCTTGGCGCGGCACTCGGCCTGGAGCAGGCCTTCGCAGCGGACGAGCAGCTGCGTCGGCCGCGGCCGGATGTGTCGCGGCTGGCGGCCGTCTCGCCCGGCCTGACCTCGATCGTGACAGCGCCGCCGGACGACGTTCGAACGGATCGGCGCGGGCAGGCTGCTGCTGCTTCAGTGGTTTGAGGACCATGGCGCGAATACCCTGATGACGCCGGGCATCGAGTTGTGGACGCTGGACAAACGGCTGGAGACCGTGGCGGAGCGCTTTGGTGTGATGCATCGCGCCATGCTTCACTGGCCGACATCGCGGTCGATCAGCGGCCGGTTCAACTTTCATCCGGCCGGTGAAGCCGCCAGAAACTCAGCCAACTGCGCCCACATTTCAACCGGGTTGGCGTACATCGGGAAATGTCCGCAGTGGGAGATCTCGGCCAGTTTCACGCCGTTCGCACGCAGATGCGGCAGATACGACAGCGCAGCGTTCTGCTCTCCATACATGAACAACCGCGGGCATGGCAGCGCCAGAAACTTCGTCATCAAGTCGCCATGGTCGGACAGCTCCACCATCGACCTGAAGATGCCGGGCACCGCCTCGGCTCGCACCTTGACTCTCAGGCTCGCCGCATAGAGCGCACAGGAGTGGAACGGCAGATGCCAGGTTCGTTCGATGAAATCGTCGAAGAACCCTGCCGCGGTGTCTGACGGATGGTCGATGACCTGACGGCTCAGGAAACAATCTTCCGGAGCCACATTGCCCTCGATGTCAACGAAGCTCAAGACGCGATGCGGTTCTTGATGAGCCAGCATGAGCGCGGTAAGACCCCCCATCGAATGCCCGACCAGATGGAAGCTGCCGACACCCAGGTGCGCCAGCACCGCCTTCGCCGTTGCCACCAGGAAAGGGATCGAGACCTTTGACAGCTCGCCACAGCGGGTGGCTCCGCAACCCGGGGCATCGTAGGCGATGAACGGCCGGCCGGCGAATGCCGGGTGGTGGACGATATCGGCGTAGTCCTCCTTGGTGGAACCGAAGCCATGCAGGAAAACGATCGGCGGCCCTTCACCCGCTCGATGCATCAGGGCCAGATCCACCTCGACCCCTTGCACGACAAGTGGCACGGCCTCGGTTGTGATTTCAGCTCGCGTTGGCATGGATATTTCTACCTGGGAATCGGGTTGGACGGTGGCGTGAGGCGATCAGGCGAGGATGGCGAAGGCCCGTCATCCTCCAAAGCCTTTCAGTTCAGTCCCAAGCGCTTGAGCGTTGACAAGAGACCCAGGAGTTCCACGGTGCTGGCGCCCTGCCCTATGCACACAGGCACGCTCAGCACGCCAGGCTGCTGTTTGCCCGGCCCCTTGATCGACAGTGCGCGACTCGGCAAACATCGCTTCCTGGTTCATGGGTCGGCCCTCGCTCAATCAACCGTAGCGCCGGAGCGCTTCACAACCGCCTCCCACTGAGGGACTTCCTTGGCAATGAACCGTGTCGCCTGCTCCGGCGTGCCGCTGACATCGCGCGAGCCCAGGTCGGCGAGTTTCGCCGTCACCTCGGGCGACTTGAGCACCTTCTGCAGTTCCTGCGCCAGCCGTTCGACGAGCGGCGCTGGCGTCTTGGCTGGCACGAAGAGGCCATACCAGTTCTCGAACGCGAAGTCCTTGAAGCCCGACTCGTTCATCGTCGGCACGTCGGGCAGCTTGGCATAGCGCTGGGCAGAGGTGACGGCCAGAACGCGGATGCGCTGCGACTTCAACTGCGGCGTCAGGGCGGAGATCGTTTCGAACGCGATCGGCACCGTGCCGCCCAGCACGTCCTGCATCGCCGGCGCCTGTCCGCGGTAGGGAATGTGGACCATGAAGACGCTCTTCTGCATCTTGATCATCTCGCCCAGCAAGTGCTGCGGGCTGCCGCTGCCGCCGGACGCGTAGCTGTACTTGCCGGGCGACTTCTTCAGCAGATCGACGAACTCGCCGACGTTCTTGGCCTGCAGCTCGGCATTCACGTACAGGAGCAGCGGTGTCGAGGCCACCAGGCCCACCGCTGCGAGGTCGCGGGTCGGGTCGTACTTCAGCTTGTAGAGGTTGCGGTTGATCACGATGCCGGTGTTGTTGCCCAGCAAGGCCGTGCAGCCGTCGGGCTGTGCCCGAACGACCGACTCCGTGCCGATGTTGCTGCTGGCTCCCGCCTTGTTGTCGACGATCACCGGCACGCCCAAACCCTTGGCAAGGCCGGGTGCGAGCAGGCGCGCCAGGATGTCCGTGGTGCCGCCGGCCGGGTACGGCGAGACGATCTTGATCACCGGGCAGGGATAGGCGTCAGCGGCTTTCGCTTCGGGCATGGCCAGCGCAAGAGCGGCGGCGAGCAAGCCGGCAGAGCCCGCGCTGACTGTCGAGAATCGGTTCATCCTTGTCTCCAGTTCTTTGTGAGAGGCCATCACGAGCCGGCGCGCTGCAGCGTGTGGTAGGCCGCCTGGCGGCGCGCCTCCTGGAGGGACGCACCGGCCAGGGTGGCGTCAACGATGCACAGCTCGGCAGCACGCAGCGCAAGCGCGCGCTCGAACACCTCGTTGGCTCGGGCTCTGGGCACCACCACGATGCCGTCTTCGTCACCGACGACGAAGTCGCCCGCGGCAACGCGGACGTCGGCCAAGCAGACCGTCTCGCCAACCGCTTCCACCTGCACGCGGTCCTTGCCGGTTCGCATGAAGCGGCCGCAGGCGTAGAGCGGATAAGCCGCCTGGTCGGCCTCCGCCGTATCGCGGCAGACGCCGTGGATGACCGTGCCCGCGATGCCCCGGTGGGCCGCGAGTTGGCTGAGGATGCCGCCCCACACGGTGCAATCCAGCCGGCCGCCGTTGTCCAGCACCACCACCGCGCCTTCGGGCGTGTCGTCCAGGTAGTCGCCCACGGTGCCCGGATGCGCCACGTCCACCGGCGCATAGCGCACGGTGAACGCCGGACCGAACACACGCGCACGGCCCGCGACGTGGGCTATGCCGAGGGCGCTGCCGGGAAGCCGCAGCGCGTCCAACGCATCCGAAATCTCGGCCGTGCTCAGCTCGCGTGCGCCAGCGGGGATGGAAGTGGATTCAAGGGGTTCGTTCACGGCTTGGTTCCCGGTGTGTGTCAGTGCAGCCAGTATGAAATCCAACCATGCCGATAGCAAACATCGACTTTTGATCCTAAGATCACTTTGAATGAACCTACGGCAACTGCACTACTTCTGCGAAATCGTCGATGCCGGCAGTGCCGTCGTGGCGGCGAGCCGGCTGTACGTCGCGCCCACGGCGCTGAGCATGCAGTTGGGCAGGCTCGAGCAAGAGCTTGGCGGCGAGCTGTTCGACCGCTCGCGCCGGCCTATGGAGCTCACGGCGCTCGGGCGCTACTTCCATCCGCGAGCCAAGTCGCTACTTGCGGAGGCGAGGCACCTCCAGGAGGAAGCGCAGAGCGTCGCGGCGGGACAAAGCGGTGTGCTGGCCGTGGGCTACACGCGCTCGACCATCTTCTCGATCCTGCCCAATGCCATCCGGGCGTTCCGGCTGAGTCATCCGAACGTCAGGGTCGAGCTCATCGCGCTGCTGTCGGAGCACCAGCACGTGGAGTTGCAAACCGGCCGCATCCAGGTGGGCGTATCGCGTTACCTGGGGCCCGTGGCGCCGATCGAGGGGCTGGCCTTCACACGCTTGCTTGACGACCCTTTCGTGGTCGCGCTCCCGGCCACGCATCCCCTGGCCCAGCGCAAGTCGCTGCGTCCGAACGAACTCGACCAGGCGGGGCTCATCACCTACCCGAAGGATCCCCAGAGCCGCTTTGCGGAACACACGATCGCCCTCTTGCGCTCGGCCGGCAGCCAGTCGCCTGTGGCCTACGAGGCCATCGACATCCACACCGCGCTCGGCATGGTGGCCTCGCACCTCGGTTTCTGCCTGGTGGGCCGCTCGGTGGGGCGTGGCAGCCGTGGCGACCTGGCATTCGTCCCGATGGCCAAGCTGGACGACAAGGCCGCCGTGTTCGCCGTCACCAAGGGCAGCGAGACGAGCAAGCTGGTTTCCTCGTTTGTCGAGACGCTGGCGGCGACGAACCGCGAGTGAACCCGATCCCAGGCAAAGCTCGGGAGCTTCTTCGCCATTTGCGAAGGCCTTGCGACGCTGACGAGAGCCGGCTCAGGGGGTCGTTGAAGCGCAGAAGCGCTGGATCGCAACGCATGCCTTGCCCAGCGCGTCGTCTTCGAGCGCATAGGCGATCCTGATGTACGGCCCGAGACCGAATGCACTGCCCTGCACCACCGCCACGTTCGCTTCGTCCAGCAAGGCCAGCGCGACGTCCTCGTCGGTCGAGAGCAGTGTGCCGCCGGCTGTGGTGCGCCCCATCAGCCGCTGGCAGGAAGCGAAGCCGTAGAAGGCCCCGCCGGGAACGCTGCACTCGAGCCCGGGCGCCTGGGCGAGCATCTGCAGCATGGCGTTGCGTCGCCGTTCGAAGACCTCGCGAGCGTTCGCGACGAACTGCTGCGGGCCTGCCAGCGCTGCCAGCGCGGCATGCTGCGAGATCGAGCAGGCGCCGGAGGTCTGTTGCCCTTGAAGTTTCTCCATCGCATCCAGCAGCCATCCAGGGCCGGTGGCAAAGCCGATTCGCCAGCCGGTCATGGCGTAGGCCTTGGAGACACCGTTCATGGTCAGCGTTCGCTGTGCCAGGCGCGGTTCCACTTGGGCGATGGTGTGGAAGCTTGCGCCATCAAAAATCAGGTGCTCGTAGATGTCGTCGGACATCACCAGGACGTGAGGATGCGCCAGCAGAACCTCACCGAGTGCGGCCAGTTCCTCGCGCGAATAGACTGCACCGGTCGGGTTGGAGGGCGAGTTCAATATCAACCAACGCGTGCGCGGCGTGATGGCTTCGGCAAGCGCCGTCGCGGTGAGCTTGAATCCGACTTCCGCGCCGCACGCGACGGCCACGGACTTGGCTCCGTACAGCTGGACCATCTCCGGGTAGCTCACCCAATACGGTGCCGGGATGATCACTTCGTCGCCGGTGTTCAGTGTGGCGGCGAGCGCGTTGAAGATCACCTGCTTTCCGCCGTTGCAGACGATCGTGTCGCGCCACGTCACGCGCAGGCCGTTCTCCCGGTTGAACTTCGAAGCCACGGCCTCGCGCAACGGCCGCATGCCGGCCACCTGCGTGTAGCGAGTGTGGCCGGCGTGGATGGCTGCAATGGCAGCCTCGCGTACGTGGGCTGGCGTGTCAAAGTCGGGTTCGCCCGCACTCAGCGAAACGATGGCCGCCCCTCCCGCACGGCGCTCGGCCACCCTGTCGATCACCCGGTACGTGGCGGAGGGCTTGGCAGCGGCGAGGTGCACGTTCAGCCGATGAAGATCGAGGGTCATGCCGGGTTCAGCCATGTCTAAGGTCCAGTCGTTCCGGGTGTTGAAATGGGGTGGAAGTTCAGCGCTGGCTGCCGGGTTGGATCGCATCGAACTCCTTGTCGTGCATCACTTCCTCCACCGAACGTCCGGCACGTACAGCGGCGAGCATGTCTTCCTGCCGCCTCGCGATGCGCTCGGCAAGGTCCAGCACCTCCGCTATCCGCGCGGCCTGCACGAAGACCGTGCCGCAGCGATCGGCGATCACGTAGTCGTCCTCGTGGACGATGACACCGGCCATGGTCACGGGCGTGCCCGATGCCACTTGAACAACCCGGTTGCGCGCGCTGATCATGGTCACGCCGCGGCCGTAGACGGGGTACGCGATGGACTCGCTGCCCTCGATGTCGCGGCTCATGCCATCGATCACCGAGCCGCGTATCCGCCTCGCACTGGCGGCGTTGGCCAGGATGTCACCCCAGCTCGAGATGCCCTCCACGCCGCCGGCGATGACCAGCACGCGATCGTCCGCCTCTATCCTCGCGATCACCGGGGAGATCAGGTGCACGGTGGGTGCCGTTCCGAGCTTCGGGCCCAGCTGGATCGTGCTGGCGCGGCCAACGATCGTTGGGCAATTCCACAGCGGGCGCAGGCCTACCGTGGCGCCCGGCAACCCGAGCGTGTCCAAGGCGTCGGAGACCGTATTGGTATCGGATCGGGCCAGCCGGTCCAGCAGAGAAGTGATCGACATGTGCGTGCTCGCAGGGTGGGTTCGATGTCGCCACTTTCGGCGCCGGCGTTCGTTCTGTAAATTCCGTTCTGGCTCGCGTTGTCATACGAAAAACCTATGGATTTCCCGTGATCAACTTTCGTCTCATCAGGCACCTCTGGCTCTTCCTGGCGGTGGCCGAGGAGAAGCACTTCGGCCGTGCTGCAGAACGTCTGGGCATGTCTCAGCCTCCCCTGTCCGAACAGATCCAGGTGCTGGAGCAGGCGCTGAAGGTCAAGTTGTTCATTCGATCGCGACGGGGTGCACAGCTCACACCGGCCGGACAGGCCATCCTCCCTGCCGTGCGGAAGCTCGCCGATCAACTGGAGCGGCTCGAACTCGTTGTGCGCGAGGCGGCGAACGGCCAGGCGGGGGTGTTGACGATAGGCGCCATCACGTCGGCGATGCTCGATGTCTTGCCCCCGTTCCTCGAACGCCTGCGAGCTGCCCAGCCAGACCTCACCATCTCGGTGCGGGAGATCGACAGCGCAGAAGCCGTGCCTGCGTTGGAAGCGGGTGAGGTGGACCTGGCTTTTGCACGCCTGGAGGGAGACCTGGGTGCTTCGGTCGAGACCCTGGCGCTGGCACACGATAGGCTGGTCGTCGCCCTGCCCGCAACGCACCCGCTGGCACGATCCGCCCGCATCAAGCTCGCCTCTCTTGCGGGCGAGGTGTTCGTGATGTTCTCTCGCCGCGTCAGCTCCGTCTATTTCGACGGCGTGGTCGCCGCATGCCAAGCCAGCGGCTTCTCGCCACGCATCCTGCACGAGGTTCGCACGGTGGCCTCGCAAGTGGCCTTCGTCGGTTGTGGCCAGGGCATCGCGCTCGTCCCTTCGGCACTGCGGCGGATCGCACCGGAGAATGTCGTCTTTCGCCCGCTCACTGCGCGGGTCGACGTGGTGACGACAGCCGTGGCCTGGAATGCCAAGCGAATCAACCCGGCTGTGGAACTGGCCTTGGGCTTGCTCGTTCCGTAGAGCGTCCTGCGGGTGGTGGAGGTCGTGGCGCCTGCCGCCATCGGGGTTGGCTGCTGTTCAGTTCCGTGTCTTGCTGCACCAACTTGGCCTCAAGCCGGGTCCACCCAGCGTCGATACCCCACCATGCCCAGTCTTGAATTCCGTTGGGCAGGTTGCACTGACGCGCCAACCTGAGGCCACTCCATGACGTTTTTCGCTTCCGAGCGCTTGTCGCACAAGCTGCTTCTTCCGCTGTTGCTCATCA
>DATHWJ010000196.1:0-8107 GCA_035460745.1 Ideonella sp.
AAAAGGCGGCTTCGCGATCGCGATGCGCATCAAGGGCGAGACGCCCGAGGAGCTCGCCGGCTTCATGGACGCCGTCGTGCCGCGCCTGCTGCCGCTGCAGCCGCCCAGCACGCCCATCGTGCTGCCCAGCTACAACGGCGCCCGCAAGCTGCCCAACCTGACCCCCCTGCTGGCGCTGCTGCTGGCGCGCGAAGGCGTGCCGGTGCTGGTGCACGGGCCGCTGCTGGACCCGGGCCGGATCACCAGCGCCCAGGTCTTCGAGGCCCTGGACCTGCCGCCGCTGCTCGATGCCGCGGCCGTCGAGGCCCGCTGGGCCGCCGGCCAGCCCGCCTTCATGCCGACCGACGCACTGCACCCCTCGCTGGCCGAGCTGCTGGCGCTGCGCAAGCTGCTGGGCCTGCGCAACCCGGGCCACACGCTGGTCAAGCTGATGCCGGCGGTGCCCGGCGCGCTGCGGGTGGTCAACCACACGCACCCGGAGTACGCCATCAGCCTCGCGCAGTTCCTCGCGCTGACGCAGGCCGACGCGCTGCTGCTGCGCGGCACCGAGGGCGAGCCGGTGGCCGACGCACGGCGCCTGCCCAAGCTCGGCGCCTTCCTGCAGGGCGTGCCTCACGAAGAGCTCTCCGTCGAAGCCCAGGGCGGCTCGCTGCTGCACCTGCCGGAGCTCTCCAAGGACATCAGCCCCGAGGGCACCGCGCAGACCATCCGCGCGCTGCTGGCGGGCGACACCCCCATGCCCGCGCCGATCACGCGCCAGGTGCAGTGCCTGCTGGCGCTGCGCGCGGCGATGGCGGAGGCGGCACCGCTGGCGTCCAGCCCCGCCCTGCCGGCGGGCGCTACCGCCGCCGCGCCGGATCCCGATCCCTCTTCTTAGCCCCCCAGCCACCGCAAGGACCTCCCCGATGTTCACCGCCACCCCGCAGGCCCGCCCCGTGCTGCACCCCGTCCACCTGGTCGGCGCCGGCCCCGGCGACCCCGAGCTGCTGACGCTGAAGGCGGTGCGGGTGCTGCGCGAGGCCAGCGTGATCCTGGTCGACGACCTGGTCGGCGAAACGGTACTGGAGAGCGTGCTGGAGGGCGGCGGCCCGCGCCCGCGCATCGTGCACGTCGGCAAGCGCGGCGGCTGCGCATCGACGCCGCAGGCCTTCATCGAGAAGCTGCTGGTGCGCGAGGCGCTGGCGGGCGAAAAGGTGGTGCGGCTGAAGGGCGGCGACCCGCTGGTCTTCGGCCGCGCCGGCGAAGAGATGCAGGCGCTGCGCGAGGCCGGGCTGCAGGTCGAGGTGGTCAACGGCATCACCGCCGGCCTGGCGGCGGTCAACAGCCTGGGCACGGGCTGGACCGACCGCCGCCACGCACAAGGGGTTCTGCTGGTGACCGGCCACGGCCAGCCGGGCTCGGCGGGTCCGGACTGGAACGCCATCGGCCAGGTGGCGGCCAGCGGCGTGACGCTGGTGATCTACATGGGGATCGCGCAGGCGGGGCGCATCAGCGGCGCGCTGCGGCAACACCTGGGCGACGACACGCCGGCGGCGGTGGTGCAGCACGCCAGCACCGCGCGGGAGCGGATCGCGCTGGTGACGCTGGGCACGCTGGTGGAGACGCTGGAACGCGAGGGCTTTGGCAGCCCGGCGGTGCTGGTGGTGGGGCGGGTGCTGGATGAAGCACGGGTGCGCCAACTCGCGCCCCGCACCGGGGACGACGCCAGGGTTTGCGCCGCAGCGATGGGCTGAGCCGGTGAGCCTGCATCGCCGGCGGGCCGGCCATGCAGCGCCCGGCCGCCGTCAGCTGTGGTCCAACGCCGCCGCCAGGTCCGCAAAACTGCGCGCCCGAGGCTCGATCTCGATGGACTGGCCCAGCGCCCGCTCGACCCGGTTGGCCGAGAAGAGGCCGCGCACCACGGTGCGCAGCGGTGCGCCGGGGCCTTCCATGAGGTCGGCGACCCTTTCGGTGACGATCAGGTAACGCTGGCCCACCGCAGCGAAGGTGGCGGCGATGTCGCCCACCTCGGCGCGCTCGACGCTCCTGATGTCCAGCGTGACCCAGCCGGCGACCGGGGTCATCACGTCGCCGACGCTGAGCTCGGGCAGGCTGACGGCGCGCTTCGCGGCGGCCAGCATCGGGCGCTCGCCCTGCAGGTCGGCGACCGTGGCCAGGCCGGTGACGCCGCCGTCGGTATCGACGACAAAGGCCATGCGCACGCCAGCCATCTGCATCAGGCGGCGGGTTTCGACCAGCGGCTCGGAGACCGGCACGATCACGCTGGGCGCGACGCGCAGGTCGGTCATCACGGTCTGTGCCGGATAGCCGGGCTCGACATGGGCCTCGCTGTGGACCATCTTCAGCGAGGATTCGTTCAAGGTGTGAACGGACAAGGGGTGGTGGTAGCGCAAGAGACTCTCCTGACCCGCAATCGGGTTTGTAAAGTCACAGGTTTACTCCTGCCCATCGGGCTGCGCAATCGCCTTTACGCTTGCTTGACGCCAGGTCAGGTGGCAGTCAGGCTGGGTGGCTCGGCCGCCACGCGGAGCGGCGTCAACCCACCGGCAACACCACCCCAAAACAAGACCCGGCCGGGCTGCTGCTGACCGACAGCTGGCCGCCCATCACCGTGACCAGGGCCTGCGACAAGGCCAGCCCCAGGCCGGAGCCCTGCACCTTGCCGCTTTCGCGCCCCAGGCGGTTGAAGGGCTGGAACAGGCCGGCATGCTGCTCGGCCGGGATGCCGATGCCGGTGTCGCTGACGTCGATGCGGCCGTGGCCGCTGCCGAGCTGAGAGGTGGCCAGCGTCACCTCGCCGCCGGGCCGGTTGTACTTGATGCCATTGGTCAGCAGGTTGATCAGCACCTGCTTGAGCCGCATCGCGTCGGCGCGCACCCACAGCGCCGTGTCCACCGGCTCCAGCCGCAGCTGCACGCCGGCGGCCTGGGCCTGGCCGCGCACCAGGTCCAGGCAGTCGGCCGCCAGCGGCGCCAGCCGCACCGGCTCGATCTGCATCTGCAGCCGGCCGGACTCCACCAGCGAGAGGTCGAGCAGGTCGCCGATCATGGCCAACAGGTATTCGCCGGCCTGGCGTATCAGCGTGATGCGGCGGCGCTGCGCGTCGTCGAGCGGGTTGCCGCTGGTGTCCACGTCGAGCAGCTGGGCGAAGCCGAGCACGGCGTTGAGCGGCGTGCGCAGCTCGTGGCTCACGCGCGAGAGGAATTCGGTCTTGGCGGCGCTGGCGGCCTCGGCGGCGAGCTGGTCCTGGCGGGCCTGCTCCAGCGCGTGCTGCACGGTGGCGTCGGTCTGGGTGCCGTACATGCGCTGCGGCCGGCCGTTGGCGTCGCGCTCGACGATGCGGCCGCGCTCCTCGATCCAGCGCCACTGGCCGTCGGCGGCGCGGGCGCGGTAGACGCTGCGGTAGAGCTCGCTGCGGCCCTCGGCATGGGCCTCGTAGGCCGCTTCGACGCCGTCGATGTCGTCGGGGTGGATCAGGCGGTTCCAGTCGCTTTGCGTGTGGCCGATCTGGTGCGGCGCGTAGCCCAGCATCAGCGCGCCTTCGTCGATGTCGCCCAGCGCATCGCTGGCGATGTCCCACTCCCACACATAGGTGCCGGCTTCGCGCATCGCGGCGCGCGCCACCGAGAGCGAGGCCGGCGGCGCGTGGCCGCGCTGCTCCAGCAGGGCCGCCACGAGGGCGCTGGCGGTGTTGAGCAGCGGCTCGATGCGCTGCGTCAGCGCCTCGCGCGCAAAGCCCAGCTCGGGCAGCAGCAGCTCGAGCTCGCCGACCGCCTGGCCGGCGTGGCTGAGCCGCAGCTGCCAGCGCACCTGGGGCGGCTCGGCGAGGGCCGCCTCGTCGCCCGGATCCACACCGCCTTCGAACACACACTGCTGGCGCGCGCCGAGCTGGGCGACGATGCGGCAGCGGGCGTCCAGCAGGTGCGCGATGGAGCGCGCCAGCCGCTGCAGCGCGTGCGCCGGCTCACCGCGCTGGACCTGGTCCAGCAGCGCGGCGTGGGCTTCGGCCCAGACGGCGTCGGCCGCGGGCAGTTGGGGCGCCTCGAACAGCAAGGCAGCGCGGCAGGCGAGACGGAGCGGGCGGGCGGCGGCCGGGCCTCAGTGCCCGGCGGCGATCTTCTCGCCCGCCTTGAGCTGGTAGACCGTGCCGCAATAGGGGCACTTGCCGGGCTCGCCGTGGCTCAGGTCGATGAAGACGCGCGGGTGGTTGCTCCACAGCGGCATCTTGGGGTTGGGACAGAAGACGACGCCGGGGCCTTGCAGCTCCGCGGCCAGCACTTCGACAAAGGCAGACGTTTGTTGTTCACTCATATCAGTTCTCCTTGCCGCATGGCAGCAATCCCAATGCATGACACGTTCCAGCCAAGCGGCGTGCGCGGATCCGGCTCCGCCGGTCCGCTGCGCGAGCCCCCTCGGGGGGCAGCGACCGCTAGGGAGCGTGGGGGTCAACTGGACTCAGCCACTCGGCGTATTGGGGGTTGCGGCCGTTGACGATATCGAAAAAGGCAGCCTGGATTTTCTCGGTGATGGGCCCACGCGAACCGGCGCCCAGCTCGATGCGATCGAGCTCGCGAATGGGCGTGACCTCGGCGGCCGTGCCGGTGAAGAAGGCTTCGTCGCAGATGTAGACCTCGTCGCGGGTGATGCGCTTCTCGACCAGCTTGAGACCGAGGTCCTGGCAGATCGCGAAGATGGTGTTGCGGGTGATGCCGTTGAGCGCACCGGCGGAGAGATCGGGCGTGTAGACCACGCCGTTCTTGATCACGAAGATGTTCTCACCCGCGCCTTCGGAGACGAAGCCGGAGGCGTCGAGCAGCAGCGCTTCGTCGTAGCCTTCTTCGGTGACCTCCATGTTGGCGAGGATGGAGTTGGTGTAGTTGCTGACCGCCTTGGCCTGCGTCATCGTGATGTTGACGTGGTGGCGGGTGTAGCTGCTGGTCTTGACGCGGATGCCGCGCTTCATGCCCTCTTCGCCCAGGTAGGCGCCCCAGGGCCAGGCGGCGACCATCAGGTGGATGGTGTTGCCCTTGGGGCTGACGCCCAGCTTCTCGGAGCCTATCCAGGTGAGCGGGCGCAGGTAGCAGGACTTGAGCTTGTTGTCGCGCACGACCTGCTTTTGCGCCTCCATCACCTCCTCCATGCCGAAGGGGATCTTCATGCGCAGGATCTTGGCGGAGTTGAACAGGCGCTCGGTGTGCTCGCGCAGCCTGAAGATGGCCGTGCCGCCGACCGCGTCATAGGCCCGCACGCCCTCGAAGGCGCCGCAGCCGTAGTGCAGCGTGTGGGTCAGCACGTGGATCTTGGCGTCGCGCCAATCCACCATCCGGCCGTCCATCCAGATCTTGCCGTCGCGGTCGTCCATGCCCATCGCGGGTCCTTTCGAGTGTGGGGAGGCGCCCGGGGGGCGAGCGCGAAAACGGCGATTTTAGGCGGGGTGCTGCACTGGCGGGGGTGCCGGCGGCTCGCTGCCCGCCGTCTCGGCCGCGCGCGTCAGTTGCCAGCGCTCGACCTTGCCGCGATGCAGCACCACGCTGACGCTGTCGCCGCCGCCATCGGTCCAGACATAGGTCTCGGGGTCGTCGCTGGTCTTCACGCCCAGGCTGCGGGTGAGCGGCAGGATGTCCAGCAGCACCAGGCCGGGCCGCAGCTTGGCCTGCAGCATCACCGCGCTCTTGACGCTGCCGACCGGCGCCTCACCCGCCTTGCCCATGATGCGCATCGTGCGGCTGAACTGCAGCAGCATCCAGAACACGATCAGCGTGAACCCCAGCGCCACGCCGGGCCAGCCCCACTGCCAGAAACCCATCGCCACCGCCAGCACGGCCAGCGCCCAACCCAGTCTTGCGTCCATCGTCTTGCGCTCTCTACTTCATCAAGGGGCGTCGTTTTCACGGCGCCCGACCCGGCCGCTGCGCAGCGCGTCGGCCCAATCGAAGCGGCCGGCCTGCTCGGCGCGCGCGGCCGAAAGGGCGTGATCGTAGTGCGTGACGCGCTGCTCTGCGCGCCAGCCGGTGGATTCGCGCGCCAGCAGCGCCCAGCGCGCGTGCGGGCTGCCGGTCTCGACATCGTGCGGGAACGGGTGCACGTCGTCGTACGCCGGCAGGCCGACGCTGCCGGGGTTGACGATCAGCGTGGCGCCGCTCTGCACCACGCGCGGCACGTGGCTGTGGCCGCAGAGCAGCACCGGCGGGTGCACGCCCCCCAGGCGCGCCTCGATCTCGGCCGGGCTGGCGGCGCGCAGGCCCGGGCTGCCGTGCTGGCCGAAGCCGGGGGTGACCGTTTCGAGCAGGTAGTGCAGGTCGCTGCCGGGCGTGCCGTGGCAGGCCAGCACCTCGCCGCCGGCCCAGCGCAGGCTGGTGGGCAGGCCGGCCAGCCAGGCGCGCTCGGCCTCGCCGAGGGCATCGGCCGCGAAGGCGTCGCTGGCGCCCATGCGCTCGCGCGGGTCCTCGAGCACCTGGCGCTCGTGGTTGCCGCGCATCGTCGGCCAGCCCAGCGCCATCAGCCGCCGCGCGGTCTCCAGCGGCCAGAGCGGGCCGGAGAGGATGTCGCCGAGGTTGAGCACCGCATCGACCCGCGCCTGCGCGATCTCCGCGATCACGGCCTCCAGCGCCGGCAGGTTGCCGTGGATGTCGGAGACGATGGCCAGTCTCATGATTCGGCGCTCGGCGGTGTTTTCAGGCCGCGGCGGTGCCAGGCGCCGCCGCGCCGTCCAGCGCGTCCCAGCCATAGGCCCGCTCGACCTTGGCGACACGCAGCTCGTAGTGCCTGTACCACTGCGCCCGGCCCCGGTCGCGTGCGGCGGTGTGCTCGATCTCCCGCCGCCAGGCCGCGATGTCCGCCAGGCTGCGCCAATACGACACCGTGATGCCCAGCCCGTCGCCACCGCGCGCACTCTCCACCCCCAGGTAGCCCGGCTGCTGCGCCGCCAGCTCGGCCATGCGCTCGGCCATCGCCCCATAGCCGGCCTCGTCGGCCTCGCTGCGCTGGCTGGTGAAGATCACCGCGTAGTAGGGCGGGGTGGGGCGGGGGGCGAAGCGGCTGAGGGTCATTTCACGGACTGGACGGGCTCCCCCGCCTGATCTGGAACATCATCTTGACCATCGTAACCAATCAGGAGACGGGATGCCGGGTCGAGGCGCGATGCCGTGTCCAAACTCGACTTAGCACGACGGTCATGACTACCTGTTCGCTTTACATCACTGATCTGGATGGAACCTTGCTGCGTTCGGACGCCAGCCTCTCGCCGTTCACCAAAGCTGTCGTCAACCGGTTGGTCGGCGAAGGCATGCAGTTCACATTCGCCACAGCGCGAAGCCCGGACAAGGCGCTATCTTTGCTCAAGGGACTGGATCTGCGTTGTCCCGCGATTTGTCTGAACGGCGCTGTTGTCGTCGATCCCTTATCGGGGCGCTGGCTTGAGGATTCGTCGATCGAGGCGGAAGTGGTTTCTCGGCTGATCGGCGCGGGGGTGTCCGGCGGTATCGCGCCCTTTCTCTTGGGAGAGAACGAGGGGCGAGATTGTCTGATGTATCTCCCCGGCGGCAACGACTTTCAGCGGTTGTTCATCGAGAAGAGAGCGGGGGAGCCTCGCCTAAAGCCGTCCAGCCGTTTGAGCCCCCTCGACAAGACACTGTCGGTGACCTTCGTAGGTGCCCACTCGCGGTTGGAGCGCTTGAGCGAAGACCTCCATTTGGCGTTCGCCGACGCCGTCACTCTTCGCCTGATGCGCGACATTTGTCATGAAGGCGGTGCCACCCTGGAATTGTCGGGACGCGGGGTGGACAAAGTCCATCGGATCGAGAAACTCTGTCGCGAACTGGGTATATCACCGTCCAACGTCACAGTCTTCGGCGATCACCTGAACGACCTGGCCATGTTCCGGTTTGCCGGGACTTCGGTCGCCGTCGCGAATGCCGTCCCGGAGCTGAAGCACGAGGCAACACGGCATTGCGCCTCCAACGACGAGGAGGGTGTCGCCCTATACCTCTGTGAGGCCTTCGACCTCGACATAGCTGCCATCAAAGAGCGCTCCGCATGCTAACCGCCGCTCACTGGGCTGAATCAGCTCGGCGACGGTGGGTCGCACAGGCGCGGCGTCCTGTAACAA